>NZ_JBHJRX010000003.1:0-39344 GCF_042268605.1 Streptomyces sp. NPDC056296
GCTCCATCACTACAATCACCACCGCCCCCACACCGCAACCGGCGGCAAACCACCCGTCACCAGGTTGACCAACGTCCCTGGGCAGTACACCTAGTCGGCCGACGAGGTCCACCCCACCGCCTCGATCCGCGCCGCGTCCGCGGGGCGCGCGTCGTGGAACAGGACGTCGCCGGCCGCCTCGGCGCGCAGCCCGTCGACGTACGCCCCGCGGCCCACGTACAGCCGGTCGGTCGTGTACCGCCAGCGCAGTGTGAGCCCGCGGGCGGCCGGGAGGCCGGCCGTCAGCCGGTGCCAGACGCGGCCCGACCAACCGGTGGCCGAACCCGCCGGGTGCTCCCGCGGCGCCGCACCGCGGCGGTCGGTGGTGAACGGGACCGGCTGCCAGGTGGTGCCACCGTCGGTCGTCGCTTCCAGCACGAGGGCGTCCGACCGCGGTTCGGTGTTCCACCACAGCGAGCAGCGCAGCCGCGCCCCGCCACCGGACGTGTCCAGCGCGGGCAGCGTGAGCGTGGCGGTCGAGGAACTCGCCGTCCCGGAGAACCACGCCGTACGTCCGTGCGCGGGACGGACCGGCACGGCCCGCGCCATATTGGTGCCGGCCGCGACTCTGGGCGCCGACCCCGAGCGCCAACTGCGCACCGGATGCACCGAGTTGCCCAGTACCACCAGGAACGAGTCGGTCGTCGGGTCGAGCACCAGCGAGGTACCCGTGAAGCCGGTGTGTCCGGCCGTGCGCGGGGTGGCCATGGCGCCCATGTACCAGTGCTGGTACAGCTCGAAGCCGAGCCCGTGCTCGTCCCCCGGGAAGTCGGTGTTGAAGTCGGTGAACATCAACTCCACCGACTCCGGCCGCAGGATGCGCGCCCGGCCGTAGGAGCCGCCGTTGAGCAGCGTACGGCCGAGCACCGCCAGGTCCCACGCGCAGGAGAAGACCCCGGCGTGGCCGGCGACGCCGCCGAGGCTGAAGGCGTTCTCGTCGTGCACCTCGCCCCACACCAGTCCGCGGTCGAGGCCGGACCAGGGCAGGCGGGCGTCCTCCGTGGCCGCGATCCGGGGCCTCCAGGAGGCGGGCGGGTTGTAGCGGGTGCGGTCGAGACCGAGCGGGGCGGTGATCTCGTCGCGCAGCAGGACGTCCAGGGTCCGGCCCGTGACCTTCTCCAGCACCAGCTGGAGCGAGATCATGTTCAGGTCCGAGTAGAGGTACGCCGTGCCGGGTGTGCTCACCGGCTCCTCGTCGTAGACGAGTTGGACCTTCTCCTCGTAGGTGGGCGCCTTGTAGAGCGGGATCCACGCCCGGAAGCCGGAGGTGTGCGTCAGCAGCTGCCGCACCGTCATGTCCTGCTTGCCGGCGCGCCCGAAGTCCGGCAGGTACGAGGCGACCGGCGCCTCCAGCTCCAGCGCACCCCGCTCCAGCTGCTGCACGGCGAGGATCGAGGTGAACAGCTTGGAGATCGAGGCGAGGTCGAACACCGTGTCCCCGGCCATGGGAATCTGCTGCCCGGCCGGGAACTCGACGCCGGTGTCGGTCTCCTCGTCGTAGGCCCGGTAGCGCACCGCCATGCCGATCGGCTCGTGCAGCGCGACCGTGCCGCCCCGGCCGGCGAGCAGCACGGCACCCGCGTACCACGGGTGCTTGGGGGAGGGGCCGAGAAACGCCTCGGCGTCGGTGACGAGCTGGCGCAGATGGCCGGAGAGCAGGCCGGCGCGCTCGGCGGAGCCGCGCCGGAGGGTGGGGCGGCGGCCCTTGTCCGCGACGGCCTCGGCCGGCCCGGCGGCGAACGGGGCGATGGCCAGGGCACCGCCCAGGGCCAGCGCGCCCGCGCCCAGTTGGCGCCGTGTGAATCCGCTCGTCGCCTGTCCGGCCATCGAAGAGCCTCCCGCCACCGAAGCTGAAAGTATCTTTCCTGGATCGCCGTGCGGAGTGAAACTTTCCTGTCAGTGGCGGGTCGTGTCAATGGGGCGTGCGGAGTTGACGAACCGTCGGACCCGTCCGGCATGGCGCCGGACGGGTCCTGGGGCGGTGTGGTGCGGTGGGGCGCGGCTCAGCGTTCGCGGACCCGGACCACCCGGAGGTCGGGTGACGTCCAGATGTCGCGCTCGCAGAAGCGGGAGGTCACCCACCTCTCGCCCGAGAACAGCCGGGTCTGGTCCGCGTAGTGCCGCGAGGCGGGGTTGGAGGACTGGGAGTAGGTCAGGAGCGTACGGGCCACCGGGCACCGGCTCCCGTCCCAGCCCACGGCCTGGATGTAGCTGGAACCGGTGGTCACCTCGGTGTAGCCACCGCGGGCCGGGTCCCACACGGGCTCGATCTTGTTCCAGATGCCCAGCGACTCCGTGCCGCCGCCCACGGGGAGGCGCTTGCCGCCCCGCACGACGAACTGGTGCTCACCGAGCGGCGCGTCGAGCGGTATGTCCGCAGCCCGTAGTTCGGTGACGGCGTCCGCGAGGGCGGTGGCGAAGCCCGGCACGTCGGTGTCGAGCGTGTTCGGGGTGGTGACCGGGTCCGCGGGCGAGAACGGCACCTTCCACAGCTGCCCCGCCGGTACGGCCTTGGTGAGCCCGCGCCAGAACCGGTCGAAGAGCAGTGCGCCCCGGCTGTCGGTGTCGACGGTGCGGTCCCAGCCGGCGAGCACACCGCAGGCCTCCCGGACGTCGACGGCGTTCCCGTCGCTGTCCGTGGCCGTGCCGCCCGGCAGTGCGGCGCAGGCCCGTGCCGTGTCGGCCGCGACCAGGTCACCTGCGGGCGCGCGGTTGGCGAACTGCTGCCGTTGCAGGTCCCGTACGGTCAGCTCGCCCCGGTCCGCCATGGCCGCCACGTCCTCGACGGCACCCCGCGTCCGCATCGACCGCTGGGTGCCCACGGTGCCGAAGACCCGCTCGTAGCCGGTCAGCGGCCGGTCCGCGTTGGCCAGCCAGGCACTGTCGTTGGAGTTCTCCGCGTACGGCGCGTCCTTGAGCGTCGGCATCCGGTCCGGACCGAAGATCCCCGGCTGTACGGCGTCCCGGTCCCGGCCCAGTGCGCAGTCGGCACGCGAGCCGTCCAGGACCGCGAGCCCCGAGGACGGGTAGGTGACCTCGCCGAGCGGTGTGGAGCAGCGCTCGGCCAGTTCGTCGGTGATGCGGGGCAGCACCTGTGACTGGGTGAACAGCGTGCGGCCGCGCGAGTCGGCGGCGATCGTGTTCGTCCATGGCAGTCCCTGCGTGCGGCGCAGGGAGTCCAGTACGTCGTCCGTGCCGCGGGCCTTGCTGAAGCCGAGCGCGGTGTCGGAGGCGCGCATGTTGACGGCGTTCGGGTCGTTGAGCGCGTACGCCGTCGTCGCGGTCCACGGCAGGGGCACCGAGGCGCCGAGCGACGTCACCACCGGGCCGTACCGGGTCCACCACTGGGTCTTCGTCACCGGAGCGCCGTTCTTCACCGGGACGGTGACGGACCGTTTCGTCATCCGCTCGCGCCTGCCGTCCACCAGGTAGACCGTCGGGTCGGCCGGATCCAGCGTCAGCTGGTGGAGGTTGAGGGTGACGCCGGTGGCCACGGTGTGGCTCCAGGCGACGTGCGCGTTGTGGCCTATGGCCACCGTCGCGGTGCCGAGCAGTGAACCTCCGGCGACGTTGAGCCGTCCGGGGATCGTCTGCTGCGACTGCCAGAAGCGGCGCCCGCCGTGCCACGGGTAGTGCGGGTTGCCGAGCAGCAGCCCGCGGCCGTTCGCGGTGGTGCGCCCGCTGAAGGCGACGGCGTTGGAGCCCATGTCGGCGTTGTCGGCGGCGAACAGCTCCCGGGCGGCGCGCGCGACCGCGTCGGCTCCGGGCTTCCGTTCCGGTGCCGCCGCGGCGCTCCCGGCGGGCGGCCGCGCGGCCGTGATGCCGTCCACGGCCCGTCCCTGACCGCCGAGCACGGCCAGGGCGAAGCCCCGCACGGCCACGTCCAGCGAGGTCACCGGCCGCACCCAGGAGGCGCCCCGGCACGCCGGGTCGGTGATCCGGTTCTGCTCCAGCCAGGCGTTGTAGCCCGCCGCGAAGCCCCGCATCAGCTCCTTCGAGTCCCGGCTGGGACCACGCGGCGCCGGCTCGGCCAGCAGCCTCTCCACCGTGCCCGCCCGGCGCACTCCCCGGAAGTACAGGTCGCTGGAGAGATTCGTGGCGGCCGACGAGAGCGCGGGGTCGGACTTCGCGTCGGCGCCGAAGTGGCGGGAGCGTTCGCCGCGCACGGTCACGAAACCGTCGGCCAGTGTGCACACTTGGTCCGCGGCCTGGGCCCAGCCCGTGCCGAAGCCGAGGTTCGCGTAGTCCTTGGCGACGATGTGCGGGATGCCGTACTCGGTGTAGCGGATGACGGCGGACAGCCCGCCGTGGGACGGACGTTCGTGCCGGTCACCGGACCGTTCGGCCGCGGCGGCCGGCAGCGTGGTCGCGGCGGTGAGCAGGGCGACGGCCGTGACCACGAGCCGTCTCAGGCGTGTGCGCATCGTGCCTCCCGACGTCTTCGGAGGAAGGGCGGCTGAGCGTACCAGTCGGTATGTGTACGTGTCAGTGGCATGACACCAGTCACTTCCGGCGCCGCGCGCACATGTCTTGACCCGCCCCGCCGACCGGCCGAGGATCATGCCATGACGCTGACGCCCGGACACGGCAGCACGGTCGACGGGGTGCTGCGGCGCAGTGCCCGGCGCACTCCGGCACGCGTCGCGGTGGAGTACCGCGACCGCTCCTGGACGTACGACGAACTCGACACCGCCGTCTCCCGCGCGGCGAGCGTCCTGCTGGAGCAGGGGCTGACCCGTGGGGACCGGGTCGGCGCCTACGGGCACAACTCCGACGCCTACCTGATCGCCTTCCTTGCCTGCGCCCGCGCGGGCCTGGTGCACGTCCCGGTCAACCAGAACCTGACCGGCGACGACCTCGCCTACATCGTCGGCCAGTCCGGCAGCACCCTGGTCCTCGCCGGCCCGGACCTCGCCGGCCGACTCCCCGAGGGCGCACGCGTCCTCCCGCTGCGCGACGCCGACGACTCGCTGCTCGCCCGGCTGGCCACGGCACCCGTCTACGACGGTCCCGAGCCCGGCGCCGAGGACCTGGTGCAACTGCTCTACACCTCGGGCACCACCGCACTGCCCAAGGGCGCGATGATGACCCACCGGGCGCTGGTGCACGAGTACCTGAGCGCCATCACCGCCCTCGACCTCGGCGCGGGCGACCGCCCCGTGCACGCGCTGCCCCTCTACCACTCGGCGCAGATGCACGTCTTCCTGCTGCCCTACCTCGCCGTCGGCGCGACGAACATCGTCCTGGACGCACCCGACGGCGACCGGCTCCTCGATCTGGTCGAGGCCGGCCGCGTGGACAGCCTGTTCGCGCCGCCCACCGTGTGGATCGGCCTCGCGGGCCGCGCCGACTTCGCCACCCGCGACCTCGGCGGCCTGCACAAGGCCTACTACGGGGCGTCGATCATGCCCGTGCCCGTCCTGGAGCGGCTGCGCGAACGCCTCCCGCACCTGGCCTTCTACAACTGCTTCGGCCAGAGTGAGATCGGCCCCCTCGCCACCGTCCTCGGCCCGGACGAGCACGACGGCCGGATGGACTCCTGCGGCCGGCCCGTGCTGTTCGTCGACGCACGCGTCGTCGACGAGGACGGCAAGGACGTGCCCGACGGCACACCCGGCGAAGTCGTCTACCGCTCCCCGCAGTTGTGCGACGGCTACTGGGACAAGCCCGAGGAGACCGGAGCGGCCTTCCGTGACGGCTGGTTCCACTCCGGCGACCTCGCCGTGCGGGACGCGGACGGCTACTTCACCATCGTCGACCGGGTGAAGGACGTCATCAACTCCGGCGGCGTACTGGTCGCCTCCCGCCAGGTCGAGGACGCCCTCTACACCCACGAGGCTGTCGCCGAGGCCGCCGTGATCGGCCTGCCCGACGAGCGGTGGATCGAGGCCGTCACGGCGGTCGTCGTCCCGCGCGGCGAGGTCACGGAGGACGAACTGATCGCCCACGCCCGCGCGAGGCTCACCGCGTTCAAGGCACCCAAGCGGGTCAGGTTCGTGGACGCGTTGCCGCGCAACGCCAGCGGGAAGATTCTCAAACGGGAACTGCGGGACCGGTTCGCCGGTTCCTGACCCGGCGGCAACGGCGTTGCGGCCGAAGCGACGGGCGCCGAAGATCGTCTCCATGCCGACGCTCAGCTCGTACGACGGGACCGAACTCGCCTACCACGTCCGGGGAGACGGCCCCCCGCTGATCGTCCTGCCGGGCGGGCCCATGCGGGCCTCCGCCTACCTGGGCGACCTGGGTGGCCTGGCCGCCCACCGCAGACTGGTCCTCCTCGACCTGCGCGGCCCCCGCGCCGCCCTCGCGCGCTGCGCCGCCCGGGTCCTCGTCCTCGCCGGTGAGCTGGACGGCGGCCCCCGGCCGGAACTCGCCCGCCGCTGCGCCGACGTCTTCCCGCACGCCGAGGTGGCCGTCCAGCCGGGCGCCGGGCACTATCCGTGGCTGGACGATCCGCGGTGGTTCGTACGGCGTGTCGTCGCGTTCGTCGCACAGAGCTGAGGCCACGGGGACACCACCGGCGCGTGTGACGGGTGGGAACCGCGGCGCCGATCTTCCGAAAGGCACCCGTCACGTGGCCTGTCGGCGCTCGGACCCGATCGCTAGGCTGACCGCGGACGACGAAATCGGGAGGAGCACGGACGTGGCCGAGAGCACCACCCAACAGCGCCCGCTCATGGGCTGGGACAAGCCTCAGCTGGATCTCAGCAACGCGCAGTGGCAGTCCAGCAGCCGAGGCCTGGGGGATGTACAGATCGCCTTTGTCGAGGGGTTCATCGCCATGCGGAACAGCGGCAGCCCGGAAAGTCCCTCCCTGATCTTCACCCCCGCGGAATGGGGCGCGTTCGTGTCGGGAGCGCGGGAAGGGGAGTTCGACCTCACGTGAAATCGCTTCCCGGCAGGTGAGCTCGGCCGGGACGCGTCCGGCCGATCCGGGAGTGTTCCGCCCGATTTTCCGGACACGCGACCGTGAGTGCCCCTTCGTGGCCGACGCCTGAGCGAGGCTGACGCCAGGAGGGGGAACGGTCGTACTCCGGAGGTGAGGAACCCATGAGCACCACCCTGCCGGTCATCGCGGCGGTCGACGGTTCGGACGACAGCCTGCGCGCCCTGGACTGGGCCCTCGAGGCTGCCCACCGGCGCGAGGCGCGTCTGCGGGTGGTGCACGTGCGCCAGTACGCCGCCTGGGCGCAGACCGACGTCCTGGTCGCGGGCCCGCCGGACACCGGCGAGGACCCGGTGCTCGACCAGGCCCGCGCGCACCTGCAGGGTCGGGCCTTCGCGGTGGCGACGGAGTACGTCGGCATGGAGGGCGTACCCGGCGCCGTGCTGCCGGAACTGGGTGCCGACGCCCAGTTGATGGTGCTCGGATCGAGGGGCCGCGGGGGCTTCGCGAGCCTGCTGCTCGGCTCCAACGGCCTGGCCGCCGCCCGCGACGCCGAGTGCCCCGTCGTCGTCGTGCCCCGCCCCGGACGCGAGGTCCACGGTGAGGCGCCGGCCGAATCCGGCCCCCGGGTCGTCCTCGGCCTGCACGTGGACAGCCCCGACGACGCCAGCCTGTCCTTCGCCTTCGCCGAGGCCGCGCTGCGCGGCGCCCGCCTCCAGGTGGTCGCCGCCTACCCGTGGCCGGTGCAGACCTGGGCCGCCGCCGGACAGATCATGCCCCCGGTGATCGACGAGGTATCCATCGAGAGCGAGACCCGGGTCCTGGCCGACGGTTTCCTCGCCCCGTACCGGGAACGCCATCCCGACGTCCGTGCCGAACCGTACGTCGTGCCCGGCGACGCCGCCGGCCACCTCGTCGCCGCCTCCCGCGACGCCGAACTGGTCGTCGTCGGCCGCCACCGCCGACGCCTGCTGGCCCCGGCCCGCATGATGGGCTCGGTCACCCACGCCGTCCTGCTGCACGCGGTGTCCCCGGTCGCGGTGGTGCCACCGGCTCCGCCGGAGGAGTGAGGGCCCGGGCCCGTACCCACCGACGCCGCCGGCGGTGGCGGCCCCCGGCTCCGTCCGAAGGGCGAGAGCCCGCCCTTCGACGACCAGGCCCGCCTGCCGCCGACCGGCTGCCGCCCGCCGTGAGTCGCCTGCCGCGTCTGCGTGGCGGCTCGACCCGCGGGACCAGGCGTCGACCGGGTCATGACCGGGGAACGAGCCCACCACAGGCCACGCGCCCGCCGCCCGAGGCGGCACGTCGGCTCGGCCGAGGTCAGGAGGGCGGCCGACTTGAGGCCGGGGGTGGGTCGTGGCTGGTCTTGTGTGTTCGGCGTTGATGGTGTGCTGTGGGCTCGGTGGTGGGTGGGGGCGGTCGGCTCCAGGCCGGGGGTGGGTCGTGGCTGGTCTTGTGTGTTCGGCGTTGATGGTGTGCTGTGGGCTCGGTGGTGGGTGGGGGCGGTCGGCTCCAGGCCGGGGGTGGGTCGTGGCTGGTCCTGTGTGTTCGGCGCTGATGGTGTGCTGTGGGCTTGGGGGTGGGTGGGGGCGGTCGGCTTCAGGCCGGGGGTGGGTCGTGGTCGGCTCCGCGTTCGGTGCTCGTGGCGTGTGCCGGCTCGGCCGAGGTCAGGGGGCGGCCGAATCCGAGCAGGGGCGGCACCACGCGACCGGCGCCCGAGGCGCACGCATCCCGGCCTGCGGCGGTACCCGGCGTGCCTATCATCGGCCCCATGCAGGACTCGCCCAGCAGGGACACCCGGATCGCCCTCGACCTCGCGCTGACCGTTCGGCACGACGGGAACGGCGGGGTCGCCGACGACCTGACCGACCCCGCGGGGCTCACCACCTGGGTGCGGGCGCACCCCGACACCGTGCCGGACGCCGGCGTCTTCACCGCCGACGCGTCCGCCCTGGCCGCCGCCCGCGAGGTACGCGCCGCCGCCCGCGCGCTCTTCGCCCGCGCCGTGCGCCCCGGCGAGCCGAGTCCCGCCGACGCCGCCCGGCTGCTCCCCGTCCCCGACGCCGTGCGGCGCCTGAACGAGGCGGCCGCCCGCACCCCCACCGTTCCCGTCCTGGACTGGCCCGACGGCGCCGGACCCGTCGTACGCGCGGAGCCCGCGCTCGGTGGCCGGCCCGACCTCGCCGCAGCCCTCGCGCGCGCGGTGATCGGCTTCCTCACGGGGCCCGACCGGCCGCGGCTGCGGGCCTGCCACGCACCGCGCTGTGTGCGCTACTTCCTGAAGGAGCACCCCCGCCAGGAGTGGTGCAAGCCGTCCTGCGGCAACCGGGCCCGGGTGGCCCGCCACCACGAACGGCACAAGCGGTCCGCGTAGCCCGCCCGGGCTCCCGCCCGCACGCCGTTCGTGGGCTCGGGCCACGTACCATGGCGGCATGTCGTTCCTCCGCCGCCGCAGCGCCACGCCCGCCGGGCCCGACTTCGACGTCCTGGCCATGGACCCGGGCGACTGGCCCGGGAACCTGGGTGCCGGCCTGCTGCCCGCGCCCGACGGCAGCTGTCAGGGCGTCTTCCTGCGCTACGACCTCTTCGGCGGTCGCGGCCCCGCGATGATCATCGGCAACCTGCCGACCGGCTCCCCGGCCCGCGAGGTCCCGGAGGGGGAGATCCCGTTCGAGGTGGCCCAGCTGCTGCTCGCGCTGGAGAACGACGAGGAGATCACGGTCGTCGGCACCGAGGACGTACCGGTGATGCAGGGCGACAACCTGCTCATCGTGCGCCGCCTCAAGCTCTCCGAGGGCCGGATCTCCTGCGTGCAGTTCGACCGCAGCGACGGTGTCCTGGTGACCATCGCCGCCTGGGACCGGCCCATCACCGACGACCTGTACGCCCTGCTGAAGCCGCTCCCGGCGGAGCTTTTCCAGCAGGGCTGACCCGGCGGCTACCTCGCGGTCGCGAGCGTGACGTCGGCGGCGCGCACGTACCCGACCCGGTGGCCGTACTGGATCTCGTAGTACTCGTCCTCACCGGTCACCACCCGGTGGGAGGCCTCGTCGAAGGTGACCGCGTAGTAGTACTCGCCGGGCACCTTCTCACCGACCACGTACTTCTGCCCCTTCGGCAGCCGGTACGGCAGCGGCGACACGGCCTGCGCGGGCACGTCCGCCGGGTAGGCGGCCTTCTCCGGGTACGCGCGCCCGTACACCGGGACGCTTTCCAGGCCCTCCCTAGGAGTGATCACCCGGCCCGAGGCGGGGACCGCCGCCGGGTTCTTCTTCGGGTTGTGGAACCAGGCCTTCTGCCCCAGGTACCAGATGGCCGTCCAGTCGCCCCACCGGTCGGCCACCGCGTACTGCTGGCCCGTGGAGACCCGGGAGGACAGGTCGTTCACCCCGGTCGTCGGGGTGGTGCCCAGGCCGATGTCCCTGATCAGCGGCGCGTTCACGTCGTGGTCGGAGTACAGCCGCACCTCGCTGGAGCCGTGCGGCGCGCAGGGCTCGCCCTTCGTCTCGCAGCCGGTGTACTCGGGGCGGTTGGTGGCGTAGTCGGGGCGGATCGTCACCAGGCCGGACTTCTTGCCGGCGGTGGGCTCGAAGGGGCGGCCGAGCAGCCGGAAGTAGTGCCGCCAGTCCCAGTACGGGCCCGGGTCGGTGTGCATCCCCGGGATCGTCGCGGTGGTGGTGCCGGGGACGTTGCCGTGGCCGAGGACGTGCTGCCGGTCCAGCGGGATGTCGTACTTCTTGGCCAGGTACTTCACCAGCCGCGCCGACGAGCGGTACATCGCCTCGGTGTACCAGGCGTCCGGGTCCGCCAGGAAGCCCTCGTGCTCCAGGCCGATCGACTTCGCGTTCACGTACCAGTTGCCCGCGTGCCAGGCCACGTCCTTCGCCTTCACGTGCTGGGCGATGTGGCCGTCGGTGGAGCGCAGGGTGTAGTTCCAGGAGACGTAGGTCGGGTCCTGGACCATGTTGAGGACCCCGTTCCAGGCGCCCTCCGTGTCGTGCACGACGATGTACCGGATGCGCTGGGAGGCGGGCCGGTTCCCCCGGTCGTGGTTGCCGTAGTCGCCGTCGCCGAACTCCTCGTACGGTGCCGGGATCCACTCGCAGGACACCGTCTTCGGGCACTCGGTGCCCGCGGCCGAGGCGGCGCGCAGGCCAGCGCCCGCGAGCCGCGAGACGTCGGGAGCCACGTCGGGGCGGGCGGCCAGGGTGACGCGCTGCCCGGCGTCCGTGGTCCGGTGCTCGCCCGCGCGGATCACCTCGTACACGTCGTTCGCGTACGCCGCCGCCGTCGCGGAGTCCTCCGCGCCCGAGAAGCGGGCCACCGCCCCGTACCAGTCCGCCGGGTCCGTGCTGAGCGGCTCGCCCAGTTCCCGCTGGGCGGCGGCGAGCAGCGCGGCACCGCCGGACACGTTCGCCGCCGGGTCCTCGCGCAGCTCGTCGGGGCTCAGCCCGGTCAGCTCGGCCGCCTTCGGCAGCGTGGTCAGCCGGGCCGGCAGGTCGGTGGGCGGCGTGGCCGTGGCCTGCGGGTGCAGCGGGGCGCGGGCGTCGTCGCCGCGCGGGTCCTCGGTGCCCTCGCTGTGGTGCGACGCCCCGGCCAGTGCCGTGCGCGCGTCGGTGAGGTGCAGCGGGCCGTAGCCGCCGGTCACGCTCGGCGCACCGCCGTGCGCGTCCCAGCGGGACTGGAGGTAGGAGACGCCGAGCAGGACGCTCTGCGGCACGTGATACTCGGCCGCCGCTGTCGCGAACGCCCGCTGCAGGCGGTCGGGGGCGGGCGGGGCGTCGGAGGGGCCGACGGCGGACGGTGCCGCGCCGAGCAGCGGCAGCAGCAGCGCCGCGGTGGCCAGGGCGGGCACGACGGGGGAACCTCGCAAAGCGGCCTCCTGTGGCGGTGGGGCGTGGCGGGGCGTGCGGGGCCGGGCGTGGGTCAGTGGTACCCGGCGGTCCGACGATCCGTCAATCATGCCGTCGTAACGGCGATTTCCCACGTCAGCAGGGGGTCGGGCGAGTTTCGCGGCGGCGGCGCGCGGGCCTGCGCGGCGTCAGTGGCGTACACCTATGGCCACGGCGAGTTTCCCGGGCACACGAAATCCGCGGTGCGCCCCCGAAGGGCACACCGCGGACCTCCTCCTTCGATATCAGCGCGTGCCGACCGCCGCGCGCACGGCCCGGCGGGCCAGCTGGCAGTCGTCGTGCAGCCGGCGCAGCAGCAGCCGCTGTTCCTCGCCGGTCGGCGCGGCACCCGGGTGGGCCGGCGCCGGTGGTGCCGGGACCGTGTCGTGCATCGAACGCTGCAGCGCCGTCTCGTACGTACGGATCTCCCGGGTCAGTACGAGCATCAGGTTCACCAGGAACGCGTCGCGCGCGGCCGTCCCCGCCGACTGGGCGATCTGACTGATCTGACGGCGGGCCACCGGGGCGTCACCGAGGACCGCCCACAGGGTCGCCAGGTCGTAGCCGGGGAGATACCAGCCCGCGTGCTCCCAGTCCACCAGCACTGGGCCGGCCGGTGACATGAGGATGTTGGACAGCAGCGCGTCACCGTGGCAGAACTGGCCCATGCCCTGGCGTCCGCCCGCATGGGCGATGCCGTGCAGCAGCTTCTGCAGGTCGCCCAGGTCCCGGTCGGTGAGCAGCCCCAGCTCGTGGTACCGGGAGATCCGCGCCGCGTAGTCCAGCGGGGCGTCGAAGGTGCCCGCGGGCGGCCGCCAGGCGTTGAGCCGGCAGATCGCGCCGAGCGCCGCCCTGATGTCCGCCCGCGGTGGGGCTTCCAGTGGGTGCCGCTGCAGCGCCGCCACCCGCCCCGGCATCCGCTCGATCACCAGCGTGCAGTTGTCCGGATCCGCTGCGATCAGCCTCGGCACCCGCACTGGGGGGCGGTGCCGGACGAACGAGCGGTATGCCCCTATCTCGTGCCGGATCCGCTCCGCCCACGCGGGCGAGTGGTCGAGTAAACACTTGGCCACCGCCGTGCTGCGCCCGGTCGTACCGACCAGGAGCACGGAGCGCCCGCTGCGGCGCAGCACCTGCACCGGCGCGAACTCCGGGCAGATCCGGTGCACGGAGGCGATCGCCGTGCGCAGTTGGGTGCCCTGGGGGCCGGACAGGTCGATTCTTCCGCTGAGCGGCTGCGTGCCGGGGCCCGCGCCGTGCCGCGCCCTGCCCGCCCCGAGCACCGGGGCCGCCGGACGCGCGGGGGCGAGATAGGGGCCGCCGCCCGCCGCCGGACGGGGGTGCAGCGAACGCTGCGGGGCGGACACGGAGGACGATGCTGCGTACATGGGCGAGACAGATCCCTTCGTGTGCCTGCTGTGCCTGCCTGAAAGCCGTCGCGCTACCCGCCCGGCCGCCGAGGGCCACCCTGGGGAGTAACCCCACGGCGACCGGGTCGGGGTGGCGCATTCCTACCTGACACCCGGCCGCCCGTGGCACACCATCTGGCGCACCCTGGCGAACGGTGGCGAATAGTCGCCCGGCAACCTGCACGGGGCTACTGTCAACTCAGCCGAGAACCTGGGGGCTTGACGTGAGCAAAGAACCCAACACCCGTCTGTCGGACCTGTTCGGCCTGGCCGGCTGGTCCAAGGGCGAGCTCGCGAGGCTGGTCAACCGGCAGGCGGCGGCCATGGGCCACCCCCAGCTGGCGACCGACACCTCGCGGGTGCGGAGATGGATCGACATGGGAGAGATCCCGCGTGATCCGGTGCCGCGGGTGCTGGCGGTTCTGTTCACCGAGCGTCTCGGCCGTGTCGTGACCATGGAGGACCTCGGTCTGGTCCGGCACGGGCGTGCGGGGAAACGGCAGGGCGGCGGGAGCGAGGAGCATCCCGACGGTGTGCCGTGGGCGCCCGAGCGGACTGCGGCGGTCCTCACCGAATTCACGGGAATGGACCTCATGCTCAACCGACGCGGCTTGGTGGGCGCGGGCGCCGCGCTCGCCGCGGGATCCGCACTCAGCGGCGCCATGCACGACTGGCTGCACACCGACCCGGCCTTGGCTGCCGACGCTCCCGACCTCCGCCAACCCCTGCACGCCGACCCAGCCGGGTTCGACCGCTACGAGGCCGCCCCCATCGGGTCGCAGGAGGTGGAGGAACTCGAGCGCTCGGTCGAGGTGTTCCGCGCCTGGGACGCCGCCCGTGGCGGCGGGCTCCAGCGCAAGGCCGTGGTGGGCCAGCTCAACGAGGTGGGCGGCATGCTCGCCTACCACCACCCACCCCATCTCCAGCGGCGCCTGTGGGGCGTCGCCGCCAACCTCGCCGTCCTCGCGGGCTGGATGTCGCACGACGTCGGCCTGGAACCCACCGCCCAGAAGTACTTCGTCATCGCCGCCCATGCCGCGCGCGAGGGCGGCGACCGGCCCCGGGCAGGCGAGGCGCTCTCCCGGGCGGCCCGCCAGATGGTCCACCTGGGCCGGCCCGACGACGCGCTCGACCTGATGAAGCTCGCCAAGTCCGGTTCGGGCGAAGAGGTGCTGCCGCGTACTCAGGCGATGCTGTACACCATCGAGGCCTGGGCACAGGCCTCCATGGGCAAGGGCCAGGCGATGCGCCGCACCCTGGGGCGGGCCGAGGACCTCTTCGTCTCCGACAAGGCGGACGTGCCGCCGCCGGACTGGATGCAGACCTTCAAGGAGGAGGACCTGCTCGGCATGCAGGCCCTGGCCTACCGGACCCTCGCCGACTTCGAGCCGGGCGCCGCCGCGCACGCGCAGTACTACGCGGAGAAGGCGCTGGCCCTGAGGGTCGACGGCCGGCAGCGTTCGAAGATCTTCGACTATCTGTCCATGGCCTCCGCCTGCTTCATCGCCGACGACCCCGAACAGGCGGACCGTTACGCGCGCCTCGCCCTCGTCTCGATGGGGTCCAACTCGTCCCAGCGGACCTGGGACCGACTGCGTCAGATGTACCGGCTCACCGCCGAGTACGCCGGCTACCCCAAGATCCAGGAGTTGCGGGAGGAGATCAAACTGGCGCTGCCCAAGGGCAAGTCGCCCACCAGGTCGCCCAAGGGGAGGGGCGGCGACATCGCCCCGGCGTAGGGCGCGACGCGTTGTCTAAGGCGCCACTCGGGCCACCAGCACGCAGGCGTCCGCCTGGCGCGGGGACCCGTCGAACTCCTCCGTCACGATCCGTACGCCGTCCTGCGCCGAGCGCACCTCGGCCAGACGCGGGGCGAGGGAGAGGAGTCGACGCACGTCTGCCGGTACGAGTTCGCCGGTGTGCAGGAGCAGCAGGTCACCGGATTCGAGGGTCACCTCGGCCTGCCCGGCCAGTCCGCGCCCCGTCCCCTCGCGGAACAGCAGCGGGACGGGGTGCCCGGCGTGCGCCCACGCGAGGGCGCGGGTGCGGGGCCGGTAGGCGCAGTACAGGGCGGAGCGCACGGGCGGCAGGGCGGTGGTCTCGAGTAACCGGTCGAGTCGGTCCTGGAGGTGCGCGGGCCGGATGCCCGCCATCGCCAGGCCGCGCAGGGCACCGATCAGCGTCGCCGGGCCCTGCGCCGCGTCGGCGCCCGAGCCGACGAGGTCGCCGACGCTGAGCAGCGTCTCGTCGCCGGCCAGGGGGCACGCGTCGTACCAGGCGCCGCACCCGGCTGCGTGGGCCGGCGACGGCAGGTACCCGGCGGCCAGGTCCAGGCCCGGCCGTCCCTGGTGCGGGAACCGCAGGAGGCCGTGCCAGGGCGGCGGCACGGCTTCCCGCGGTTCGACCGCGGCCCGTCGCTCGGTGTCCGCGGGCAGCGGTCGGCGCTGGAGCGAGTCACGGGTCTCGCTCACCGCCCGCTGGCTGCGGCGCAGTTCGCTGACGTCCCGCAGTACCGCCCACATCGAGGCGGTGCTGCCGTCGGCGTCGAGCACGGGCTCGCCCATCATGTGCACGGTACGCACGGTCTCGTCGGGGCGCACGACGCGGAACTCGCCGTCGATGGGCCGCGCGTCGACCAGACAGTCCGTGACCATCGCGGTCAGTTTCGGCCGGTCCTCGGCGAGTACCAGGGACGGGAGTTCGTCGAGGCTCAGCGGGGCGGTGGCGGGGTCGCGGCCGAGGATCTGGAAGAGCTCGCCGGACCACTCGGCCTCGTCCGTCAGCAGGTTCCACTCGGCGCTGCCGACCCGGCTGAGCAGCGAGCCGGGCCGTGGGGCGGGTGCCGGGCCGTCCCGGAGCTGCGCCAAGTGCGCGTCGATGTCGCTGAGTTGGTGCAGTGCCAGGTCGTACAGGGCGCGCTGCCAGCGTCCGCGGGGGTCCGTTCCGTCGTCCTGACTGCCCCGCCGTACCGCGTCCACATCGCCCCGCAGCCGCCGTGCCTGCGATATCAGGGCCTCGACCGAGCCGTGTCCCGGTGGCTGGGCGGCCGGGTGGTCCGCGGAGAGATGGGACGACATGACGCACTCCGATGTGCAGACGGTACGACCAAGGCGGAAACGAGGCTGGCGGAAGGACCGTTACGACTGTTGCACAGCCCGCGACGCCCCGTAAGGGATTTGGCGACACACGATACGGTGGTGCTCCAGGCATATGCCACAGTCTTCCCGGAGCGACTTCGGCACGCGAACGGCGTACGTGAGCCGAACGTCAAGTCGTAGGATCTCTACGGGACTTGAAGGGTGTCGGGGCCCGGCGTCGTCGTCGTTCTGGTGTTCGTCGGATCCTTGTTCTACGGCGAGTTCTACGACGGGTCGAGCGGTGCCGGGCGGGGTGCCATGTCGACGGGTGTACTGGCTCCCGTCTCCAGGGCGCGTACGCCGGCCTCGGCGACCGCGGCGGCGGCGTACCCGTCCCAGGTGCCCGGCCCGGTGACCAGGCCCCGCCGGGTGGCGTCGACCCAGTTCTGCACCTCGCGGTCGTAGGCGTCGGCGAACCGTACGAGGTAGTCCTGCGGCACCTCCTCCCGGGCACCGCCCGCCGCCGTCACCACCATGGTGTGCGCCTCTCCGATCCGGGCGCTGCCCGCCTCGCAGACGGCCTCGCAGCGCACCTCGTAGCCGAAGCCGCAGTTGACGAAGATCTCCACGTCGACCAGCGCGCCCCCCTCGGTCTCGAAGAGCACGAACTGCGGGTCGAGCAGCCCCGCGGGCGCGCCCGCCGACGGCCGAGGCCGCAGCACGGTCACCGCGGTCAGCTCCTGACCGAGCAGCCAGCGGGCCGCGTCGATCTCGTGCGAGACGGAACTGGTGACCAGCATCGCGGAGGTGAAGTGCGGCGGAGAGGAGACGTTGCGGTGGACGCAGTGCAGCATCAGGGGCCGGCCCAGCCGCCCGCCGTCCAGCAGCGACTTCAGCTGCCGGAACTCGGCGTCGTACCGCCGCATGAACCCGACCTGCGCCAGCCTCCGGCCCAGCCGCGCCTCCGCCTCCACCACGCGCAGCGCTCCCGCGGAGTCCGGCACCAGCGGTTTCTCGCACAGCACCGGCAGCCCCCGCGCGAAGGCGGCCAGCAGCGCCTCCTCGTGCACCTCGCCCGGCGAGGCGACCAGGACGGCCTCCACACCCGGCGCGTCCAGCGCGGCCTCGACGTCCGTGTGCACGACGACCCCGTCGATCCCGGCCACGGCCTCCTTCGCCCGTTCGGCGTCGGGGTCCGCCACCGCGGCGACCCTGGCGCCGTTCACCACCCGGTCGAGGCGCCGTACGTGATCGGCGCCCATGTGTCCCGCGCCCAGGACCGCCACACCCAGAAGTTCGCTCACGCTCCGCCGGCTCCTTCCCCGTCCGCCGCACACCCGCCGAGGAGCGGGTACAGGTACGGCGAACAGGGTTTCATGGTCGTCAAGAGGGGCGGAGCTCCCGGGCGTGGCGGCGGGCGTGGCGGCGGGCGTCAGTAGCGCAGTACGCCCGCGATGCCCTCCGCCTCGCCGAGCGCCCCGTCGGGGACGAAGCGAACGTCGGCGCCGGTCTCCAGGCACTGCTCGACGATCTCGTCCACGATGTCCTCGCGGGCGTCGAGATCGCCGCTGTCCGCCGGGAGCAGGTGCTCACCGTCGTCGCGCATCGTCACCTTGAAGTTCTCCTCGACGGCCAGCAGTCGGACCCGGCCGGTGTGCGCGCTCTCCCACAGTTCGTCGACGCCGGCCGCGAAGTCCTTGCGCCCGCGGGCGGCGTCCAGTTCCCGGGCGACGGCCTCGACCCAGCCGCGCGCCTCGTCGTCGAGGGCGGGCGCCACCGCCTGCCACACGGCGTCGGCCGTGCCGTGCGCGAGGCCCCCGTGCGGGACGAGCACCGCGTCCCGCACGGTGTTCCCGGTCTCCTCCAGCACGGACAGCGCGGGCTGCGGGCCGGTGACGTACAGCGGCCGGGGGTGCGCGCGCAGGACCCGGCCCATCTCGGTGTCGGCGTCGCGCAGGAACCGGCGGGTGGTCTCGTCCCGGAAGGTGCTCGGAGAGTCGCCGATCCGTTCCATGCGTTCGGGGTCGAAGTCCAGCGGCGGGCGGTCCATGGGGAAGCCGCCGGTGCGTTCCTCGACGACCCGGCCCGCCCCGCCGCTCCACAGCGTGACCCGGTCGGCGGCGACCGACAGCACCCAGAACGGCCGCTCGGCGGCCTGCGCGGCGACGAGATTGCGGGTCAGGAAGGTGTCCGAGAGGACTACGCGCTCCGGGACGGAACGGGCGAGGGTCCAGACCTGGTGCTCACCCGGCGCGGCGAAGATCGCCAAGCCGTCCTCGGTGTGCGACAGGTCGACCTCCGCCAGGGCCCGGTCGAGTTCCCGGGAGACCTCCATGCGGCGCTCACGGGTGACCGCCGGGTCGTCCTGCAACTGCTTCTTGGCCTCGGCGACCGCGTTGCGCAGGCGGACGGGGTCGCCGGCGTTGTCCGGCTCGCGGCGGTGTGTCGGCGTCAGCACGGACACGGCCGGGTAGGGGCGGGGGCGCCGGAGTTCGGCGAGGGCGGCGGGACTCAGATCGTGCTCCATGTCAGCACGATAGGACGGACGGACGTGTCCGGCATTCGGAGCAATCCATCTCATTCGTCCCGGCCCTGGGAAGCCTCGCCACCGCAGGAGCTGCCGTCGGGCGGCAGGGAGCCGTACAGCAGGAAGTCGTCGACCTTGCGGTGCACGCACTTGGAGGAGGCGTAGCCGGTGTGCCCCTCGCCCTTGTTGTCGAGGACCACCGCCGCGGGGCCGAGCCGCTCGGCCGTCTCCACCGTCCAGCGGTACGGCGTGGCCGGGTCGCCCCGGGTGCCGACGAGGAGCATCTTCCGGGTGTCGAGGTCCTTCACGTCGTCACGGATGTAGTCGGTGCCCTTGGGCCGGCCGTAGCACATCAGCACCTGCGTGAGGCGGTACCGGCCGAAGACCGGCGAGGCCTCCTCGTACCGTGCGCGCAGCCGCCCCAGGGACCGCGCGACCTGGTCGGCGCTGGGGCGGTCGGGGTCGTCGGCGCAGTTGATCGCCATCAGGGCGGCCGGCAGGTTGTCCATCGGGACGTCCTCCGGGTCGGTGAGGCCGCCACCGGTGTCCGCGGAAGTCCGCGCGCGGACCGGGAAGGTGACGCCACCGGACACGAAGCCCTCCAGGCCGCGGGTGTCGCCGTCCTCGAGCAGCTGCGCGAGCGCCCGCTGCAGTGAGGGCCACAGCTTCTCGCTGTACAGCGCCTGACCGATGGCGCCCACCATGTCCTGTCCGGAGAAGGGCTCACCGAAGCCCGTGGGTACCGGGTCCTCGTCGAGCGAGGCGATGACCTGTTCGACATGGCGCCGGGCTTGGCGGGCGTCCTGTCCGAACGGGCAGGCGATGTCCTCCACGCACCAGTCGAGGAAGTTCTCCAGCGCGGTCTGCTGCCCCCGCGCGCCGGTCAGCCCCTGCTCGGTCAGTGGTTCCGTCAGCGTGTCCACGCCGTCCAGCACCATCCGGCCGACCTTGTCCGGGAACTGTGCGGCGTAGACCGCGCCCAGCCGGGTGCCGTAGGAGAAGCCGAGGTAGTTGAGCCGGTCGTCGCCGAGTGCCCGGCGCATCACGTCCATGTCGCGCGCCGCGTTCACCGTGCCTATGTGGGGCAGCACCGGGCCGGAGTGCTTCGCGCACTCGGCCGCCGCCTCCCGCAGGCGCCGGAGTACGTCCTGCGGGTCGGTGAGCTTCTCGTCCCCGTCCGTCGCCTCCACGATGTCCAGCGTGGCCGGGCCGCAGGTGACCGGCGAGGACCGGCCGACACCGCGGGGATCGAAGGTGACCACGTCGTAGCCGTTGGTCAGATGCAGGAAGTCCTTGCCGCCGGCGGAGAGTTCGCCGACGCCGGAGCCGCCCGGCCCACCGAAGTTCAGCAGCACCGAGCCCCGCGACTCACCCGTCGCCCGGTACCGCGCGAGGGCCAGGTCGAGCGTTCCCGCCTCGGGGCGGTCGTAGTCGAGCGGGACGGTGACCTTCCCGCACTGCAGGTCCTTCGGTACGTCCATGCCCTCGCACGCCGACCACTTGATCTTCTGGTCGTGGAACCGGGACAGGTCGGGCTCGGTGTCCCGTGCGGTCGCGGCGGGCAGCCCCGCACCCAGCAGGGCCAGCCCGAGCGCTCCGGTGACCGCGCAGCGCCGGACCGAGGGCCGAGTCGACAGCTTGGCCTGCATCGATGCCTCCCGGACGCCCCGTCGCGGACCGGTGGTCGGCGCCCTCGATCACCTTAAGCGGGCCTCGCTCACCTCGCCTCCGGGGCGGTGCCTCCCCGGGGCGCACGGGGGCTTTGGCGGGCGTACGGACGCTTTGCCGCTCGTTCGACAAAACGGCCACTCGATGGGGTGAAAGACCTATAAGCCATAACTCGGATGGTGCGCCCGCGTTTTAACCGGTGCGGGCGAGCGCCCGTGACCATGTCTGGAAGGCAGGGAACCTCATGAGAAGGGTTACCCGAAACGCGGTGTTCGCCGTCGCCGCCTCCGGTGCGCTGGCCGTGACGATGCCGGCGTACGCGGCGTTCGCGTCCGACGGCGCCGCCGCCGACGGATCCGCGGCCGGATCGCCCGGGCTGATCTCGGGCAACACCGTCCAGCTCCCGGTGGACGTGCCCGTCAACGTCTGCGGCAACACGGTGAACGTGGTGGGGCTCCTCAACCCGGCCGCGGGCAACAGCTGTGCCAACACCGAGGGGGCCGGTACGACGGACGAGGGGACGGCCGCCTCCGACGACACCGGCTCGTCCGGCGGTGCGGTCGCCGAGGGCGGCGGAAAGGATTCACCGGGCGTGCTCTCCGGCAACGGCGTGCAGCTGCCGGTCCACCTCCCGGTCAACGTGACCGGCAACAGCGTGAACGTCGTCGGTATCGGCAACCCGGCCGTCGGCAACGAGTCGACGAACACCTCCGGCGACCACCCCGAGTCCGAGCGGCCCCCCGCGGAGCCGGAGCCGGAACCGTCCGCGCCCGAAGAGGAGCGCGCCCGGCCGAAGCCGGTCCCGCACGCGGCCCCGCCGCAGACGTCGGCGTCCCTCGCCCACACCGGGGCGGACCAGACGCTGCCCGCTCTCGCGGGCGGCGCGGCGCTCCTGCTGGGCGGAGTCGTCCTGTACCGGCGGTTCCGGCCCGAGGCCGGGAGCTGACCGAGACCGGACGGTCGTCCCGGGGCGCCGGATTGCGCGCCGCCGGGACGACTCGCTCCGCCGGGACGACTCGCTCCGCCGGGACACATGCACCGCCGCCGGGCGCGGCAGACGCCGCTCGGTGACTCCGTCCGTGGCGTCTTCCGCCCGGTCTCGTCCCTCGTGCGTGGTTTCTTGCGCTGGGTCCGCCCCTCGTGCGTGGCGGTGTGGGCCGGGGCTCGCCCGCGGACCACACCGCCGCGGACCGGATGGCCGGTGGCGGCGATGTGGTCATCGCGATCGGCGTTACCGGCTTGCTGCCGCAGGTGCTTCGATCTCGGGGGCAACCAATACGCCGCGTCGTTCACCCACTCGTGTAGGGGCGGACTGACCAGGCGCCTCGTGCCGCTTCCGTACGCCACTCTTCGTCGCATGAGCGGTGTTGTCCCCAGAGCACGCGTGCGGCGCGCCGGGATCGTGTACCTGGCCCTGCTGGCCGTGGGCACCGCGGGAACGCTCCTGGCCGCCCCGCACCTGGAGGATCCGGCGTCAGCACTCGCCGCGCTCCTGCCGACCTGGGCCGGCGCCTATCTGGCCTGGATCGCCTACCGGGCCGACCGGGCCGAGGCGGTCGTGGTGGGCAGCCCGGTCGAGGTCGCCGACCGGCTCGCGGATGCCGTAAGACGCCAGTGGGAGGCCGAGGCGGCGATGCGGCGGCTGGCGGACCCGTACCCGTTGCCCGTTGCGTGGCGAGGTGCCGACCTCGGCCTGGCCGAGGCATCGGGCTCCGAGGGGCTCGCCGGCCGGGGCGGTGAGCTCGCCGACATCTTCACGCGGATCGTCCCGGTCCGGCGGCTGCTGGTCCTCGGCGAGCCCGGGTCGGGCAAGACCCTGCTGCTGGTGCGGCTCGTGTTGGCGCTGATCGAACGACGGGAGGCCGACGATCCGGTGCCGGTGCTCTTCCCGCTGGCCTCCTGGGACCCGGCCGCGCTGGATCTGCGCACCTGGATGGAACGTCGGCTGGTGCAGGACCACCCGGAACTGGGTGATCGCGCGCCCGACGCCTACGGGCAGGTCACCCTGGCCGACCTCTTGCTGGAACGGAGGCTGGTCCTGCCGGTTCTCGACGGGTTCGACGAACTGCCGCCCGCAGTGGGGGCGCTGGCCCTGCACCGTGTCAACGAGGCCCTGCCGTACGGCTGCGGCATGGTCCTGTCGAGCCGTCCCGCCGAGTACCGGGCCGCATTGCGGCCGCGTGGCGCGGTCCCCGCCAGGCTCGCGGAACTGGCCGGCATCCACCTCCAGCCACTCGGCGCCGACGAGGTCGCGGACTACCTGTGCCAAGATGCCGGCGGCCCGCGTGCCTCAGCCGCCGAGCGTTGGAGTGTGGTGACCGGGGCACTGGGAACGGCCGAGCCGGTGGCGCAGGCCCTGACCAGCCCGCTGATGGTGTCCCTGGCGCGGTCCGTCTACAACCCTCGCCCAGGAGAGGGGCACGAGCGGCTGCCGGACCCCGGCGAGTTGCTGCGGCTGCGCACCCGCACGGCCGTGGAGCACCACCTCCTCGACGCTTTCGTCGACGCCGCGTACCGGCCACAGGCCCGCCGCCCCTCCCGGTGGGGCGCGGACCGGGCCCGCCCCGTGCTCCGCTTCCTCGCCCAGTACATGGAGCGCGGACGTGACGGCACCGCCGAACTCGCCTGGTGGAAGCTGCGGCACGCCGTTCCCACCGCGCTGCCCCACATGCTGGCCGGCGTGCTGCTGGGCGTCGTGGCCTGGCTGTTCGAGGGAGTGGTCATGGAACTGACCCACCACTTCGACCCGGACGGCGAGCCGGTGCGCTGGGACGAGCGGGGCGGTCTCGGTGTCGTGGCGGCCGGGATCTGCGGCGGCCTGGTGTGCGGTCTCGCGGCGGCACTCACCGCCACGGTGCTGTGCGTCCTCGTCGTCGTGCCCGACGTCACCGCCGAACTGGTGCTCAACCGTCTGGCCGACGGCACCACCCTGACGTTGGTCGGGGTGATCATCTCCGGCTTCGCCTCCGGCAGCCGGCCGGGCCGACGACGGCCCGCCGATTGGGACCGACGGGCCCTGACGACCGGGGCCGCTGCCGCGGTCTGTTTCGCGGCGGCATTCGGCAACGGCTGTGGCACGGTCCATGCGCTCCTCTACGGTGTGGTCGCGGCCGCCGTCGGCGCGGACGGCGTGGGCAGGGAACCCGCCCGCCCGGCCGCCCGGGTGCGCTGGCACTGGAGTCCGCGGGGCCTCGGCCGCGGGCTCCTGGTCGGTCTGCTGCTCGGCGGCGGCATCCTGCTGGAGGGCCTGCTCTCGGACGTACTGTCGGGCGGCGACGGCATCGAGTACATCGCGCCGCCGGATCTGCTCGCGGCGTCCTGGTCGGCCATGCATACGGGCGCGGTGTTCGCCGTGTCCTGCGTGCTCGTCCACGGCCTGCGTGGCGTCCCGGTCGACCTGGGCACCTCGGTCGACGGCCGGGTCCTCCTCGCCAACGACCGGCACACACTCGTCACCTGCGTCGTGGCTGCGGCGGTCGTCGGCGCCGTGGGCATCGGGGCCCAGGGGTGGTGCGCCGCGCTGACGGGCTCGACGCGGGTGTGGGGTGCCGAGGCGGCCGGCGGTCCTCTGTGGGGTTTCGTGGTCGGGCTCATTCCGGCCGTCCTGACCGGGCTGGCCCTCGGCATCCGGCAGGCCGCCTGGGGCCACTACACCGTTGCCCGCTGCTACCTGGCCCTGCGCCGAGGGCTGCCGTACGACCTCATGGCCTTCCTCGCCGACGCCCACGACCGGGGTGTACTCCGGCGAGTCGGGGCCGTCTACCAGTTCCGGCACATCGAGTTGCAGCATCGGCTGGCTCCCGCGCACGAGCCCGTCGGCGACCGGTGACTCACACCCGCCCGGGTCCGGCGGACGGTGCGGAACGCCCCGCACGTCTCCGATGCCTCCTTGCTATGTCCGATTGCGAGAATTATAGTCTCTAACTAAGGATAGTAGCTAAAGCGAAACTTCTCGCTGTCCGTGCGAAGGAAACGAAGAGAAGAGGGCCGTCATGTCCGCCGCCACCCCGCAGTCGCACGCCCCGCACGCCGTCCTGGGGTCCGGCCCCGCAGGTACCGGACTCGCTCGTGAGCTGGTCCGCAGGGGGTATCCCGTCCGTCTCGTCGACCGGAAGGCCGACGGTCCCGCGATCGAGGGCGTCGAACGGTTCGCCGCCGACGTGAGCACGGCCGACGGCGCCCGGGCCGCGGCCGGTGACGCCGCCGTCGTGTATCACTGCGTGAACGTGGAATATCACCTCCAGACGGAGGTGATGCCCCGCGTCCAGGCAGCCGTCCTGGCGGCCGTCGAGGCGACCGGGGCCCGGCTGGTCGTACTCGACACGCTCTACCCGTACGGCGAGACCGGGGGAGCGGTGATGACCGAGGACAGTCCCTGGCAGGCGACCAGCCGCAAGGGGCGGATGCGCGCGGAACTCGACGAGCGGTACCTCGCCGCACACCGGGCCGGCCGGGCTCGGGTGGCCCTCGGCCGCAGCGCCGACTTCGTCGGTCCCGGAGTGCTCAACTCGTCCCTCGGCGCCGCCGTCTTCCCGGGCGCGCTCACCGGCGGGGAGGTCCTGGGATTCGGCGACATCGACCTGCCGCACAGCTACACGGACATCCGGGACGTGGCGGCCGGTCTCGCGACACTCGGTGAACGACCGGAGGGCGACGGCCGTGTCTGGCATCTGCCCACCGCGCCCGCCGTCAGCACGCGCGAGATCCACACGATGATCGAGAAGCGCGTGTGCCGTCCGTTGAACGTCACCGTGCTCGCGCAGCCCCGCCCCGCCGGCCCCTTCGATGAACGGTTCATGGCCGAGTACGCGGAGATGTTCTACCAGCACACGGAGCCCCAGATAATGGACTCCACCGCCTTCGAACGCTCCTTCCGGGTGGCCCCGAAGCCGCTCGCGGACACCGTGGAGGCCACCGTGACCTGGTACTAGGAGTGGCTCGGCGGCCGGTGACGGACCCGCGTTCCTCAGCGGCGTGTACGCGGCCGCGACCGGTCCAGCGCGGCCACGCCCACTGCGGCCAGGCCGATTTGGATGAGCCACTCGACCCAGTCCAGGCCGTCGGTGTCGGCCACGTCGAACGCCGTAGCGATCCACGACCCGATCAGCGCGGCCGCGATGCCGACGAGGATCGTCCACAGGATCCCGATGCGCTGACGGCCCGGGGCGACGAGTCGGCCCAGGACGCCGATGACGATTCCGATGACGATGGCACTGACGATGCCGTCGATCTCCATCTCCGCCCCTTCTTGTCAAGACCCCCGCAGTAATGCGGGTGCCCGCTGCGGGCGGGCGCAGTCCGCCTGAGGTCTCGGGGCGTGCGCGGGCCGGTCCGCGAGGGCGGGCCGGCCCGTGTGTCCCTTCCCGCGTCTCTAGGGCTTGCGCATGGTCTTCGCCGCCGTAGCGGCGCACACCGCCCCGAGGGCCAGGGTCAGGGCGCCGATGATGATGTTGTTCCAGATGACGCCGGCGTCCGGGTTCGTGCCGACGATCCACGGCGAGATGATCATCCAGATGCCCATCGCGCACATCGCCCCGCTGAGGCCGTACATGCGTTCCGGGGCTCGGGTGAAGCCGAGGGCCAGCAGACCGATGGCGATTCCTATGATCAGGTTGTGCGCCACCAGTGCGGGCTGGCTCGTGGTGAAGTGGAGTATCCACGGGGACACGGCACAGTACAGACCGAGCAGGAACACCGGCCCGTCCACGAGTGCCACATCCCGACCACCGAGCATGCGGGCGTAGCGTGCCTGCATTTCCGGAGCGTCGGGGTGGCCGGAGATGTCACCTCGGGTGTGCGAGACGTTGGCCATGATTCGTCTCCTTTGACTTACCGGGCCTTGACCGCGTCTGGTGCGGCGTGCGGTAACGCCGCATACGTCCATTCTGCTCTTATTTCCCCCTTATGTGTAGTCGTGGGTGGGTGGGACATGTCCATGCGAATCGCGGGCAAACGCTCAGGCACGAGAGCACAACGGACACAGGGGTAGTGGAGGTGGCCGCCGCTATGGGCGCGAAGGTGTTGGAACGATTTCCAGCGGGGTCGCCGCGCGGATCGTGGCCGGCGGAGGAGTGCGCCGCACGCCGTCGTGCGCAGGGCGAGCCCGCGACCGTCGTGATGGACCTGCGGTCGGACGCTTTCCTGGTGGTCGTACCGGCCCGCGACGAGGACTGAACAAGGGGCCCGGGTCAGGCGGCTGCGCGCCGTTGTAACGCGCGGTCCACAGCAAGGCCAGCGCGGCGAGGTGGACCTGACGCACCGCGTTGGCGAAGGCGTTCGGGTGCGCCCGGGTCGTGTTCAACGACGCGGTTCGCGCCCGCGAGGACGCCCGCAAGGCCGAGCAGCCGTTCCCGAAGGCCGGGGAGCTGTCCGTGCGTCTGATCACCGAGGCCAAGCGCGCAGCCGGGCGGTCCTGGCTGGGTGAGGTCTCCGCGGTGGTGCTCCAGCAGTCCCTGCGGGACTCCGAGGCCGCGTACCGCAACTTCTTCGCCTCCCTCAAGGGCACCCGCAAGGGCCCTGGCCAAGTCTGTCCATGATGCCGGATGGTCCTCGTTCATCGGCATGCTGGAGTACAAGGCTGGGCGGTACGGCCGCACCCTGGTCAGGATCGGCCGGTTCGCACCGACCTCCCAGACCTGCTCCACCTGCGGTGCCGTGGACGGACCCAAACCCCTGAACGTCCGGGAATGGACCTGTACCGTCTGCGGCACCGTCCACGACCGGGACCACAACGCCGCGATCAACGTCAAGACGGCCGCCGGACTGGCGGCATCGGCCTGCGGAGCGCCGGTAAGGCCAGGAGCAATCCCGGCACAGCGCGAGGAAACAGGAAGCCACGGATTCCCGACCGCACCCCGTGTCGCGCAGCGGCACAGCGACGATCGAGAAGGCCAGAATTTTCGGGCTTCAGCCCGAGGAGCAAGCAATCCATCGAGACGTTCAGCCAGCCAGCCACCACCTGCCACCGCAAGGCGGTACTGAAGAAGCCGCTCAGCTGACCGGCACGCGGTTCCGGAGAAGCCGCTGAGCTGACCGGCGCGGTCCTGGAGAAGCCGCCGAGCCGACCGCGCGAAGAGTCCACGCCAACCCGGGTCCACGCCAACCCGGCCGGGAACCGGCCGGGTTGGACTGGTCTACACCCTTGACTGGTACAGACCAACGCGGTTGAGTGTGCCTCCACACCCCCCACCACGGCCGCCCCCCGCCGTGGCCGGTCGGCCGGCCACGCGCGCACAAGGCTCCGCTCCTTCCTGCCTTGGACGGGAGCGGCCGTGCTCCGCCGAAGGAGGCAGACCCGTGTCGAGGCGCCGTATATCCGCCCTGGTGACCGTCCTCGCCCTCGCGGGAGCCGTGCCCGTGCTCCTGCCCGCCACCGAGGCGTCCGCCGCCGCGTGTTCGAGCTACCCGGCCTGGTCGGCCGACGCGAACTACAACGCCGGCGACATCGTCCGCTACACCGACGGCAAGGCCTACCGGGCCGAGCACGCCAACCCGGGCTACGACCCGCTCATCAGCACCTGGTACTGGGAGCCGTACGCCTGCGACGGCGGCTCGGAGACCCCGGTCGGCAACTTCGTGGTGTCCGAGGCCCGGTTCAACCAGATGTTCCCGGGCAGAAACTCCTTCTACACGTACAGCGGTCTGACCACCGCGCTGAGCGCCTACCCCGGCTTCGCCAACACCGGCAGCGACACCACCAAGAAGCAGGAGGCCGCGGCCTTCCTCGCCAACGTCAGCCACGAGACCGGCGGACTCGTGCACATCGTCGAGCAGAACACCGCCAACTACCCGCACTACTGCGACTGGGGCCAGCCCTACGGCTGCCCGGCCGGCCAGGCCGCCTACTACGGGCGCGGCCCGATCCAGCTCAGCTGGAACTTCAACTACAAGGCCGCGGGCGACGCGCTCGGCATCGACCTGTTGAACAACCCCTGGCTGGTGCAGAACAACGCGGCCGTCGCCTGGAAGACCGCCCTGTGGTACTGGAACACCCAGTCCGGGCCCGGCAGCATGACCGGGCACAACGCCATGGTCAGCGGCGCCGGCTTCGGCCAGACGATCCGCTCCATCAACGGCTCCCTGGAGTGCGACGGCAAGAACCCCGCGCAGGTGCAGAGCCGCGTCACCAAGTACCAGCAGTTCAGCCAGATCCTCGGCGTCTCACCGGGCGGCAACCTCTACTGCTGAGCCGTCCCGGGTGTGTGCGAAACTCCGCCGATGACCTCGGAAACGATCACCGCGGAGTCCGCGGGCACCTGGAATCTCGGCGACCTGCCCGTCCGCCGCGTCGGCTTCGGCGCGATGCGGCTGACGGGCAGCGCCGCCTTCCACCTCGGCACGCCGAGCGACCGCGGGCGCGCCCTGGCCGTACTGCGCCGGGCGGTCGAACTCGGCGTCAACCACATCGACACGGCCGCCTTCTACTTCTCGTCCTTGCGCTCCGCCAACGAACTGATCAACAGCGCGCTGGCGCCCTACGCCGACGACCTGGTGATCGCCGCCAAGGTCGGCCCGTACCGCGACTGGTCGGGGGAGTGGGGCACCTCCGCCCGGCCCGAGGACCTGCGGGCCCACGTCGAGGAGAACCTGCGCCAACTCGGCCGGGACCACCTCGACGTCGTCTATCTGCGTCGCATGCGGCAGGACTCGATCGCCGACCACTTCGGCGCCCTCGCCGAACTGCGCGAGGCGGGCCTGATCCGCCACCTCGGCGTCTCGGACGTGGAGCCCCGGCACCTCGCCGAGGCCCAGGCCATCGCCCCCGTGGTCTCGGTACAGAACCGCTACGGCCTCGGCTTCCACGACCCCGCCACCGACGAACTCCTCGCCCTCTGCCGTGAGCAGGGCATCGCCTTCGTGCCGTTCTACGCCATCGCGGGCGAGGCCGGACCGCGGGGCGCCGGCGCCGCCCACGAGGACGAGGTCCGTGCGGTGGCCCGGGCGCACGGCGCGAGCCCCGCGCAGGTGAGGATCGCCTGGACCCTGCACCAGGGCCCGGGCATCCTGGCCATCCCCGGCACCGGCAACCCCGACCATCTCACCGAGAACGTCGCGGCCGGCGCCCTCCGCCTCACCGACGACGACCTGGCGCGCCTCGACGGCGCCCGGACCGGCTGAGGCGCCCGAACCGGCTGAGGTGCCATGGCCCGCCGAGGTGCTCGGGCCGGCTGAGGTGCTCGGGCCGGCCGGGGCGCCCGGACCGACTGAGGTGCTCGGACCGGGCGGGGCGCCCTGACGGGCCGAGGTGCCCGAACCGGCTGAGGTGCCCCGACCGGCTGAGATGCCCGAACGGCTCGTCGAGCGCCCGCCACCGGCATGCGCGTGCTACACGGTCCAGACGCCGTCCCGCATGATGTGCCGCTGCTTCAGCTCGCGCTCCTCGTGCCACGCCTGCACCGCGAGCGGGCGCACCCGGAACCAGGCGTACGACGCGCTGTCCTCGCGCGGATCCCAGCCGGTCTTCGCGAGGAACGCGGTCGCCGCGGAGGGCACCTCCCGCAGGCCGAACGTCTCCACCTCGCCGTCGATCAGCACGACGTCCCGAGTGTGCCCGAACGCCAGCCGGGCCCGGCCGCCGTCCCGCAGGTTGCGGCCGGTCGGGTTGGTGAGCCGCGTGCACAGCCAGACCGACTCCCCGTGCCACACGAACCACAGCGGGACCATGCACGGCAGCCCGGCGGCGTCCGCCGTGGCCACCCAGACGTCCACCTCCCGTTCCAGACGGTCCAGCACGTCCTGCTTGCGCTGCCCGGGCTCGCGCGGCGGTGCGGTGATCTTCATGGCCGTGACGGTAGTGGACGGGCCGCGCCCGCGCCTCGGGCCCGAGACGTAGGACCGGAGACTGGCGCCGCGACGGGTTTTACGTATAACCTCTCCCGTCAATCACCCGTCCCGAAAGGTTCCGATGAGACGCATCGCCCTGGTCACCCTCGTCGTCGACGACTACGACGAGGCGATCCGCTTCTACACCGGGGCCCTGGGCTTCCGCCTCGCCGAGGACACGCCCCGGCCCGACGGCTCCCGCTGGGTCGTCGTCGAACCCGGCGGCGCGGCACCGGGCACCGCCCTGCTGCTGGCCCGCGCCAAGGGGGAGGCCCAGCGCTCCCGGATCGGCGACCAGACGGGCGGGCGGGTCGGCTTCTTCCTGTACACCGACGACTTCGCCCGCGACCACGCCCGCATGGCGGCCGCGGGCGTGAACTTCCTGGAGGAGCCCCGGCGCGAGCCCTACGGCTCGGTCGCCGTCTTCCGGGACCTGTACGGCAACCGCTGGGACCTGCTCCAGCCCGCCGACTCCTGACCTGCCCCGCACCCTTGCCCAACGACCCGTCGAGGAACGACCGCACATGTCATCTACGCGCATAGACACCGGGACCCTCCGCCGCCTCCCCAAGGCGGTGCTGCACGACCACCTCGACGGCGGCCTGCGCCCCGCGACCGTCGTGGAGCTGGCGGAGACCGTCGGCCACACCCTGCCCACCACCGACCCCGACGAGCTGGCCGCCTGGTACTACGAGGCCGCCAACTCCGGCGACCTGGTGCGCTACATCGCCACCTTCGAGCACACCCTCGCCGTGATGCAGAACCGCGAGGGCCTGCTGCGCACCGCCGAGGAGTACGTCCTCGACCTCGCCGCCGACGGCGTCGTCTACGGCGAGGTCCGCTACGCCCCCGAGCTGATGACCAGCGGCGGACTGACCCTCGCCGAGGTCGTCGAGACCGTCCAGGAGGGCCTGGCCGCCGGCATGGCCAAGGCGGCGGCAGCGGGCACCCCGGTCCGCGTCGGCACACTGCTCTGCGGCATGCGGATGTTCGACCGCACCCGCGAGACCGCCGACCTCGCGGTCGCCTTCCGGGACGCCGGTGTCGTCGGCTTCGACATCGCGGGCGCCGAGGACGGCTTCCCGCCCGCCGACCACCTCGACGCCTTCGAGCACCTGCGCCGGGAGAACGTGCCCTTCACCATCCACGCCGGCGAGGCGCACGGCCTGCCCAGCATCCACCAGGCCCTCCAGGTGTGCGGCGCCCAGCGCATCGGCCACGGCGTGCGCATCACGGACGGCATTCCGGACCTCGCCGCCGGCAAGCTCGGCCGCCTCGCCGGCTGGGTCCGCGACCGCCGGATCGCCCTGGAGATGTGCCCGACCTCCAACCTCCAGACCGGCGCCGCCACCTCGATCGCCGAGCACCCCATCACCGCGCTCAAGGACCTCGGTTTCCGCGTCACCCTCAACACCGACAACCGCCTCGTCTCCGGCACGACGATGACCCGCGAGATGTCCCTGCTGGTCGAGCAGGCGGGCTGGACGGTCGAGGACCTGCGCACGGTCACGGTGAACGCGCTGAAGAGCGCCTTCATCCCCTTCGACGAGCGCAGGGTCCTGATCGAGGACGTCGTCCTGCCGGGTTACGAAGCGGCGCTCTGAACGAGCCCGCGCGCATAGGCGGCCTGTCCGACGTGCTGGAGATCGTCGGACAGGACGCTCACCAGCCGGGCGCCGAGGGTGACCGGCGGGTCCCAGTTCTCGTCCACGATCCGATCCAGGTCCCCCGCGGCCAGTGAGCGCAGGGCACCGAGCGTCTGCTCGTGCACGGCGTCGTAGTAGCCGGTCAGCAGGTCCGCCGAGTCGACCCGCACCTTCGCGACCTTCGCGGAGCTGTGCCCGTAACCGGTGTCGTGGCGGGGCAGACCGAGGCCGAAGCGTTTCTCCCACTCCGCGCTCAGCCACACCTGGTCGAGCCCGAAGGCGTCCGCGACGTGGTCGTCCTGGACGCGGGTGAGATGCCAGACCAGCCAGGCGACGGAGTTGGCGTCGTCGGCGGGACGGGCGTTCAGGCCGTCGGGGTCCAGGCCCTCGACGGCGGCGTGGACTTCTTCCTGGATGCGGCCGTAGCCCTCGATGAGGATGTCCTTCGCATGCATACGTCCACCATCGCGCAGTCCGCCGTCACGCGCTCCCCGTTTCCAGCAGCCCCATCAGCGCCCGCGCCGCCGGGCTGGTGGCCTGCGCCGGCGGCAGCAGCGCGATGGTCTCGTACGCCGTGTCGTCGGAGTCCTTGAGCGGCAGCGAGGTGAGGGAGGCCCGCTTGTGCCGGAAGTGGCGCGGCACGACCGCGATGCCGAGGTTCTCGTCGAGCAGGTCCAGCAGACCGTGCACGTCGTTCACCTCCAGCGCGACGGTCCGCCGTACGCCCGCCTCGGCGAAGGCGGTGTCGGTGACACGGCGCGGGCCCCAGTCCGGGTGGAAGTCGACGAAGACCTCGTCGGCGAGATCGTGCGGGGTCAGGACCGCACCGCCCGTCGCGAGGCGGTGGTCGGGATGGCAGAGCACGGTCATCGGTTCGCCGGCCAGCGAGACCGAGCGCAGCTGGTCCGTGTCCGCCTGCGTCCGGTAGGCGAAGGCCAGGTCGAGCCGCCCCGCCGCGACCTCCTCCACCAGCTCGCCGGAGCCCGCCTGCCGCAGCCGGATCTCCACGTCCGGATGCTCCCTGCGGAACGCGGCCAGCAGTCCGGCCACCGGCACCCCGGCGATGCACTGCTCCGCGCCCAGCGACAGCGTGCCGCGCAGCACGCCCTGCACCGCGGCGACCGCCTCGTGCGCCGAGCGCACCTGGGCGAGGATCCGCTCCGCCTCGCCGAGCAGGGCCCGCCCGGCCTCCGTCAGCGTCACCCGGCGGGTGGTGCGCACGAACAGCGGCGCCCGCAGCTCCCGCTCCAGGGCCCGGATGGACGCCGACAGGCCGGACTGGGAGACCAGCAGCCGTTCCGCCGCGCGGGTGAAGTGCTGGTCCTCGGCGACCGCGACGAAGTGCTGGAGATGACGCAGTTCCATGACTGAGAAGCGTAACCGCACAATCTCATCGGATTCTTCTGTTGGACCACTGCCCGCAGGTCACGACAGAGTGGGACAAGGTTCCGCCCAAGCCCCGTACCCCCGGGTGCCAACCCCTCTGGAGTCGCGTTGTACACCGCACACCCCGACCGCTACGCGGACATGCCCTACCGGCGCACCGGACGCAGCGGCCTGAAGCTCCCCGCGCTCTCGCTCGGCCTGTGGCACAACTTCGGCCCGGACCGCCCCGTCGAGACCCAGCGCGCCATCCTGCGCCGCGCCTTCGGCCTCGGCGTCACCCACTTCGACCTCGCCAACAACTACGGCCCGCCGCCCGGCTCCGCCGAGTCCGCCCTCGGCGAGGCGCTCAGGGCCGACTTCACGCCGTACCGCGACGAGCTGGTCATCTCCACCAAGGCCGGCTACCTGATGTGGCCCGGCCCGTACGGCGAGTGGGGCTCGCGCAAGTACCTCCTCTCCTCCCTCGACCAGAGCCTGACCCGCATGGGCCTGGACTACGTCGACGTTTTCTACTCGCACCGCCCCGACCCGGAGACTCCCCTGGAGGAGACGATGGGCGCCCTGCACACGGCGGTGCAGCAGGGCAAGGCGCTGTACGTCGGTGTCTCCAACTACTCCCCGGAGCAGACCCGCGAGGCCGCCCGCATCCTCGCCGAGCTGGGCACCCCTCTGCTGATCCACCAGCCGCGCTACTCCATGCTCGACCGCCGCCCCGAGAGCAGCGGCCTCCTGGACACCCTCGACGAGCTCCAGGTCGGCTCCATCGCCTACTCCCCGCTGGAGCAGGGCCTGCTGACCGGCCGCTATCTCGACGGCATCCCGGAGGACTCGCGCGCCGCGAGCGACAGCCCCTTCCTGAACTCCGACGCGGTCACCGGAGAACTGGTGGGCAAGCTGCGCGCCCTGGACGAGATCGCCAAGTCCCGTGGCCAGTCGCTGGCCCAGATGGCGCTGGCGTGGGTGCTGCGCGAGGGCCGGGTGACCTCCGCCCTGGTCGGCGCGAGCAGCCCGCGGCAGCTGGAGGACAGCGTGTCGGCCATCGGCAACCTGGACTTCGGTGCCGACGAACTGGCCCGCATCGACAAGATCGTCGCGCGGTAGTCGCGCGGCAGGGGCTCAGCCGAGCCGCTCCTCCAGCCGGACCGTGACCGTGTCGCCCTCCCCCTTGCCGATGGTCTTGCGGAGGGCGGCCTTCACCGGCAGCTTGTGTGTGCCGTCGCCGAGCGCCATGAAGGAGCTGCGGAAGCCGTGCCCGTCGATGGTGCCGCGGACCTTGACCAGTCCACGGGTGCCGAAGAACTCGGCGGACTTCGGCCAGACCAGATACGTCCAGCCACCCTCGCTCGGGCTCTTGCGCAGCTCGGCGGTGAACTCCTCGTCGAGATCCCGGTGCATGGTCATGATGTCCTCGCTCCCAGTGGTGCCCGTGGCTTGTTTGCCGGTAGACCGCCGGGAGTGTTGGAACTCATCGCCGGCCGCGGACAGTCACGCTCCGGCGGGCACCCGGTCGAGGAAGCCGAACACGGACCGGATCCGGTCCTCGCCGTCCAGCGTGACCACGTCGGACCCGGCCACGGGTGCCGAGCCGTCGGCCTCGCTCACCAGTTCCCAGGAGAAGCGCGCCGTGTCGTGGTGCCCGTCCACGGCACCGGACAGCCGGAAGACGAAGCCCGGGAACTGCTCGTGCGCCGCCGTGATCACGGCCGCGATCTGCTCGTGGCCGCGGACGTCGGCCAGGGGGTCGGTGTAGCCGCCGTCATTGGTCCAGGCCGCGGCGACCGCCTTGGCCAGGGCGTCCGGCCCGGCGTTCCAGGCCTCGAAGTAGCGGGCGACGGCATCCTCGTAGCGGCGGGTGGTCGCGGACATGTCGATCAGCCTCCATCGGTGTGGTAAGCGCAGGTCAGGAACCGGATGCCGGTCTCGGCGACCCGGTACCGCAACCTTGCCCGCACCCGTCCGCACCGTCGATTACCTCGCGGGTCATGCGGGCGCGCCTCCGAGGCCGGGAAGAGGGCGCGCCAGGGGTGATGAAGACGGGATCGCACGCCGCGGGGTTTCGGCCATCAAGTGCCGTGAATATGCCAGGAGACTGGCCGGAAATTCATGGTGACAGTGGTTCAGTAGTGAACATACTCACCTCTAGGGCGTCTCACATCATGCGACAGCGCCCTCACGCACAGCACACGAGCCGCACGGACGCCACGCCCGACCGGCAGGACGGACTGGGCGACGGGGGGGGGAGGGGAGCAGTGCACGACGAGTTCCTGTGCCATGTCACCGCCTACGGTGTCTGTGACGGCCGGCGCATCGGTGTACCCCTGGGAACCTACCGGGCTCCCACCCTCGCCCTCGCCCTGTGGTGGCTGCGCGACCGTGCGTCCTGGATCGCCGAGCGGCTCGATCCGCAGCCCGACACCCCCCACTTACCGCGCGGCGCCCTGACTCCGGTCGCCGACGACGCACCCGACGTACCGCGCGTCATGCGCACCTGGTGCGCCGACGACGTCCAACAGGAGCGGGTCGCCGACGAGTTGGCCGCGGGGCGCCTGGTGCGCATCGCCACCAGCGACGACACCACCGAGTACGAACTCATGGCGGAGTCCGTGGACGCGCTGCGCATGCAACGGGCCTCCCCGCCCCTGGTCGTCCCCGTCGCCTGAACCGCCCGAGCGCCTGCCGACGGTGTCACCCGGACCGAGCAGACGTCCTGCCACCCCGCCGACCCGCCCACCGCGCGAGCGACGCGCCGAGGAACCCGGCGACGAGCCCCCACAACAGTGCGAGACCGACCGCTCCCCACAGACGCGGCCGCAGGAACACCCGCCCGGACAGTCCGCCGCCCAGGTCGCCGATGCCGAGCACCGACAGACCGTAGTGCGCGGAGATCCGGCCGACGAGCCCGATCATGAGAACCGTCAGGGCCAGCGCCACGGCCATGTGCACGGCGTGCCGCCAGGCCGGCATCCGCGCCGGGGAGCGGGACGCGAGTACGAACCCGGCCGCCAGGAGCAGGACCGCCGCGACGACCACGAGCCACCACATCCGCCCGTCGTGCTCCGCGAGCGTGCCCACGTTCAGCGTCGAGACGTCCGGCCCGCGCAGCACCTCGTCGAGCACCTGCGGCATCGGCAGCCCGAACGGTCCCTCCACGCGCCCGTCCCAGGTGGCACCGAGGCCGATCGTGAGCGCGAGCCACGCCAGGTTCGGCAGACCGAGCAGCAGTACGGCGAAGGTCTCCGCGGGGTGGCCTCGCGTCCCCGCGACGACCAGCCCGACGAGGAAGCCCACGACGACGTACGCGAGCAGCAACGCGACCATCGCGTACGCCGCCGGCCGCACCGACGTCTGCAGGCGCAGCAGCCGCCCGGGCAACGGCGCCCCGCGCGAGACCAGCAGAGCCAGCACGAGCACCCCCGCCAGCCACAGCAGCCCGAAGAGGACGGTCAGCGGCACGTCCGTGGTGAAGCCGACCGTGGGAGTGACGCCGAACAGGTCGCCGAGGTCGTTGAGGACGCCTTCGCCGAGGGAGACCTCGAAGGTCTGGCGGGCGGCGAAGGCCAGCCCGAGAAGGGCGAGCAGCCACAGCACGGCGATCCGTCCGGCCCACCCGGCCAGCTCCGGGGCACCCGCGACGGCCCGGTGGCGCAGCGGCCGCAGAAAGCCCGCGGCGATCACCAGAGCGCCGGCCAGCGTGACGGACAGCGGGAGCACGGTCAGCCCCGCGTCGGTGTCGGCGAACCCTCCGGCATCACCGGACACCTCCAGCGCGCCGCCCACGGCGGTGACGACGGTCGCCGTGACGACCCGGGGGAAGGCGTTGTCGGGCAGGTCCGCGGCGCCGGCCGCCCACAGCCCGAGCGCGGCCACGACACCCATGGCGACCAACCCGGCCAGCACCGTGCCCAGGGCCTGGATCCAGCCGTGACGGGCGGCTGTCCGGCCTGGACTGGAGGGGGTTTGCGAACTCACGCTGCCACGCTATGCAGCACCCACCGAACGCGCCCGCCGACAGGGCCGTCCGCGTCGGCCGACGCGCACGACGGTGGCCGGGGCGTGCGGGCCGATGAGCACGAGGGGGCTGGGGCGTGCCGGTCGGCGTTGGGGGCAGCGGGGCCGGATCGTGTGTGGGCCGGCGCCGGCGGCCGGGCCGGTGCGTGTCGGTCGGCACGTACGGTGGCTCGGGTGGCTCGGGTGGCTCGGGTGGCTCGGGTGGCTCGGGTGGCTCGGGTGGCTCGGGCGGCTCGGGCGGCTCGGGCGGAGTCGGAGTCGGGTCGCTCGTGCCGTGCCTGCGGTGGAAGCGGAACTCTTCAGTCCCGTCGGCGGCCGTGGCTCAGCGCGTCCGGACGACGAGGGCGTGGTCGCCCAGCCCCAGCAGACGGTCGGCCGACACCTCGCCCCGGGTGGTGAAGACCGCGAGGACACGGCCGGTCTCCGGATCGAACGCCACGTCCAGCACCGTGCCGTGCTCGGTGCCCGCCTCGGTCAGGACCCGGCGGCCCAGCAGGTCGTGGCGGGGCGGGACCGAGTCCGCGGCGGCGGTGGAGCGGACCCGGACGGCGCCCGGGCCGACCGCGTGCACCGCGTCCCACGGCAGCACGGTCTCCCCGCGCAAACGGCTGCCGCGGAGCCGCACATGGCTCACCGCGCGGGACGCGATGTCGACGGTCAGGGACGTCACGGTGCCGAGCGGCCCGGCCTCGGCCGGCGGCACCACCGGGAGTCCCCGCACCTCGGTGAAGAGCATCACGGCAGCGAGCCCTTCCAGTACCCGGGCACGCCGCCGACCAGGGAGGTGAAGCCCGGCAGGTCGTCCGCGACATGCCGCACCGCGTCCCCGGGCAGGACGAGGGCCCGGCCGGCGACCGTGAGCGTCTCGCCGCGCGGCACGTACACCCGGCGCCGGTGCCGGGTCGGCCCCGGCAGGAACCCCCTGCTCGCCGCCACCCGGAAGCCGACCACCCGCCCGCCGGCGCCGCCCTCCACCACGATGTCGAGCACCGTACCGATCTCGGCTCCCGCCTCCGTCACCACCCTCGCCCCCAGCATCCGGGCCCGCAGGGTCTGCTGGTGCACCATCATGGCCGCGGCGCTGACCAGCCCCCGCCGGTCGCGGATCATCACCGCGTCATGGCCCAGCGCGTGCACGGCCGACCAGGGCAGACCCTCCTTCATCGGGCCGGACAGCAGACCCCGCCCGGTCAGGGTGAAACCGGTGATCCGGCTCGCGGTGGCGTCGCATACGGTGTCCTTGACGTGGGCGACGGCGTCGCCGCCGAGGGTGACCACCGGCCGGGTGGTGAGGCTTCGCGCGGTCATCAGTTCGTTCATCGCACACCCTTCCCACACCCTCGGGTTCCCCGCGCCACTGTGACGATGCCCGCACTACGAAGTCACGAGGACTGCGCGGCCCGGCTCGGGGTACGAGGACAGGTGCAGCAGCGTCCGGCCAGTCCGGCTTCCGAGAGAGAAACGCATGACCGAGTACCTGGACGGGGCAGTGATACCGACTGGTTTCGACGTACCCGTTGAACCGCTGAGGCGGGCGGCACACTACTCCGGTGAGCCGGGATGTATAGCGGAGGCGCGTTCCTTCGCCTCGCTCTTCCTCGACCAGCTGAGGACCGAGTGGTGCGCCACGATCGGCCCGCGCGCCGACGGCGCGGTGCTGCTGGTGGTGAGCGAGCTGATCACCAACGCCGACCGCCACAGCAAGGGGCCGTACATCCTGGAGCTGGAGGGCACCGGCACGTCGCTGGCGGTGACGGTCTACGACAGCAGCGGAGCGGTGCCCCAGCGCTTCCCCCGAGACCCCGAGCGCGTCGGCCGGCACGGTCTGGAGATCGTCCACGCCCTGGCGGACGCGATCGTCGTCGAACGCGTGCCGGTCGGCAAACGCGTGCGCGCCGTGCTGCCGCTCACCGAATCGTGAACGTGGCGAACCGCACTTGGGGGGGGGGGGGAACGGTTACGTCTTTTTCCTTTGTCTTCCCCC
>NZ_JBHJRX010000003.1:39354-236676 GCF_042268605.1 Streptomyces sp. NPDC056296
AGCTCATGGGGGGGAGTGGGGGTTTGGGAGCGCGGGCGGGTGGAAAAAGGGGTGCGGTCGTTGTTGCCACGAACAGAGTCGGAAGCGTCCCCCCTCGTGGGGGGGGGGGGGGCGCCACGTTCACGTCTGTCCGCGTGCTCGTCCCTCAGGCGCAGCCCAGCTCGCCCAGCATGCCCTCGCGCAGCCGGGTGATGATCCGCTTGATCAGCCGGGACACGTGCATCTGCGAGCAGCCGAGCTGTTCGCCGATCTCCGCCTGGGTGGCCTCCTCCACGAACCGCATGTGGATGATCCGCCGGTCGCGCTCACTGAGCTCGGCCATCAGCGGGGCGAGGGAATGGAAGTCCTCCACGAGCCGCAGCCCGTTCTCCTCCACACCGATGAAGTCGGCCAGCACCGACTCGCCGTTCTCGGGCCCGTCCCCGGTCAGCGCGGCGTCCAGCGAGGACGAGTTGTAGCCGTTGGACGCGATCTGGCCCTCGACGACCTCGTTCTCGCTGATGTTCATCAGCGTGGCGAGTTCCGCGACGGTGGGCTCGCGGTCCAGTCGGGAGGAGAGCTCCTCCCGGGCCTTGGCCAGCTCCACGCGCAGCTCCTGGAGGCGCCGCGGTACGTGCACCGCCCAGGTGGTGTCACGGAAGAAACGCTTGATCTCGCCGACGATGTACGGCAGCGCGAAGGAGGTGAACTCGACCTCACGCGCCAGCTCGAACCGGTCGATGGCCTTGATCAGGCCGATCATGCCGGTCTGGACCACGTCCTCCATGTCGTCCCCGCGACCGCGGAAGCGGCCGGCGGCGAACCGCACGAGCGACATGTTCATCTCGATCAGTGTGTTGCGCGCGTACTGGTATTCGTACGTGCCCTCTTCGAGTTCCGTCAGGCGCTGGAAGAACTGGCGGGACAGCTGCCGTGCGTCACGCGGAGCGACGGTGCGGGGGTCCACGACACCCGGCAGTGATCCGTCGCCCGTCCTGCTCCCGGTGGCCTTTTCGACGACCTGCGCTTCCGGCCGGATCACGGCGGTCTCCATTACCTCTCCCACGAAAGTCACGGTTCGACGTCTCCCTAGGTTTTTCCCGCTTGCGGGTACCCGGGTCGCGGCGGCACATGCCTCCCGTGTTCACGGGTGGCGAATAATCGGTGCCGCTGCGTCATCGCGGGGTGATGTGTCCTTCCTCAGGGTAGTCCCGTGCGCGACGACCGGCACCCCGTGGCTTCCCCCCGGTTTCCCTCTGGGCGGAACGCCGGACCCTTCCGTCGCGCGGCGGGACTCCTAGGCTGAGGAGGTGACCAGCCACGTGCCGAACGAAGCCCGGGTCATTCCCCTGCGCCCACAGATGCGCCCGCAGCCGGGCCCGCGGCCCGCGCGCCCGGGAGACCGCCCCGCCGTCTCGCCGGTTCCGCCGGAGCGAAGGTCGCCCGCCGTCAGAGAGCCCCTGTGGCGCGATCTGGTCGGCGACGTCCTCAGGCGCGAACGCCTCGACCAGGAACGCACGCTGAAGGAGGTGGCGGAGGCCGCCCGGATCTCCATGCCGTACCTGTCGGAGGTGGAGCGAGGCCGCAAGGAGGCGTCGTCGGAGGTGCTGGCCGCCGCCGCGGGCGCCCTCGGACTGGGGCTGGGAGACCTGCTGGCGCGGGCTCAGGGAGAACTGGTGCGCCTCACCTCCCGGCAGACCGGCGTCGCCCGCGGCCGCGGTGTGTCCGGTGCCGGGTACGACGGGATGTGCCTGGCCGCCTGACCGACCGCACGGGCCGGCGTCTCGCGGGCCGCGAGACGCCGGCCCGGCTCCTCACACCCGTACCAGGCGCCGGCTGAGCACCTCGTCGGCCAGCCCGTACGCCACGGCCTCCTCCGCGGTGAACACCTTGTCGCGGTCCATGTCCGCGCGCAGTGTCGCGACGTCGTGGCGCGTGTGGCGGGCCAGCACCTCCTCGACCTGGGAGCGGATCCGCACCATCTCCTTGGCCTGCAGCGCCAGGTCGGAGACCGTGCCCTGCCGTCCGCCGCTGGCCGGCTGCCCGAGCAGCACCCGCGCGTGCTCCAGCACGAACCGCCGCCCGGGATCCCCGCCGGCCAGCAGCACGGCCGCCGTCGAGGCCGCCTGTCCGACGCAGAACGTCGAGATCGGCGCCTGTACGAACGTCATCGTGTCGTAGATCGCCATCAGCGACGTGAACGAGCCGCCGGGGGAGTTGATGTAGACCGCGATCTCGCTCTCCGGAGCCGACGACTCCAGATGGAGGAGTTGCGCGATGACGACGTTCGCCACGCCGTCGTCGATCTCGGTGCCCAGGAAGATGATCCGCTCCGACAGCAGCCGGCTGAACACGTCGTACGACCGCTCGCCCTGCGGGGTCCGCTCGACGACGTTCGGAATCGTGTAGCTCCCCATGTCACAGCCCCATCCGTCGCCTGGTGGCGGCCGGGCGCACGTCCGCGAGGGACTGGACGACCTCGTCCACCATTCCGTACTCCCTGGCCTCCTCGGCCGTGAACCAGCGGTCGCGGTCGCCGTCCCGGGAGATGGTCTCCGGGCTCTGACCGGTGTGCTCGGCGGTGATCCGCTCGATGGTCCGCTTGGTGAACTCCAGGTTGTCGGCCTGGATCTCGATGTCGGCGGTGGTGCCGCCGATGCCCGCCGACGGCTGGTGCATCATGACGCGCGCGTTCGGCAGGGCGTAGCGCTTGCCCGCCGCGCCGACGCTCAGCAGGAACTGCCCCATGCTGGCGGCGAACCCCATGGCGAGCGTCGAGACGTCGTTGGGGATCAGCCGCATCGTGTCGTAGATGGCGAGCCCTGCGTGCACGGAGCCGCCGGGGCTGTTGATGTACAGGCTGATGTCGGTGCGCGGGTCCTCCGCGGACAGGATCAGCAACTGGGCGCAGACCCGGTTCGCGGAGACCTCGTCGACCTGCGTGCCCAGCAGCACGATCCGCTGCGCGAGCAACTGCGCGGCCAGATGGTCGTCGAACCGGGTCGCAGGGGTGTCGCCCTCCTGGGCTCGGGGCAGCACGGCCGGGGCCGGGCCGGCGATGAATGGAGACATCGGCGCTCCTTGTCGAGTCGTCGGGAAGTTCCGGGGGAGTGGTACGCGGCCGGTGGCGCCGCGGTTCCTCCACTCTCGGCCCGCTGCGGGCTCCGGCGGGGCTTTCTCTGCCCCTGGCAGATTCGCCACGGGCAGAGCGCTCAGCCGTCCGTCGGCCTCGCAGCTGACCCGATTTCCCGCAGGACCGATGAGTTCTGCGGTCCGCGCCGGTCGACAGTGGTGACCGTGCTCCACGCCCAGGAGGTACTCATGAGCACCAACGGATTCACCACGTGTCTCTGGTTCGACGGCCAGGCGGAGGAGGCCGCCCACTTCTACGTCTCCCTCTTCAAGGACTCCGGCATCGGCGCCGTCACGCGCTACCCCGAGGGAGGGCACCAGCCCACCGGCACCGTGCTCACCGTCGACTTCACGGCCAACGGCCAGAAGTTCGTCGCCCTCAACGGAGGCCCGGAGTTCAAGTTCAACGAGGCGATCTCTTTCCAGATCATGTGCGAGAACCAGGAAGAGGTCGATCACTACTGGACCAGGCTCACCGAGGGCGGCGGCGAGGAGGGCCCCTGCGGCTGGGTCAAGGACAGGTTCGGGGTGTCCTGGCAGGTCGTCCCGATCAGGCTTGAGGAGATGTTCCGCGACCCGGACCCCGTGAAGGCGGGGCGCGCCAACAAGGCCATGATGTCGATGCGCAAGCTCGATATCGCCGCGCTGGAGAAGGCGTACGCCGGCGAGTGAGCAGCCGTCGGCGCGCGGGTGGGGGAGGGGATGACTAGCGTGAGGAATCAGACCATCCTCACCATCACCACCATCCGGACCACCCACCCGGCCACTCATCCGTACGGGAGGCGGCAGCCATGGCCGTGAAACCTGAAGGAACACCCTGCTGGGCCGATGCCATGTTCGGTGACCTGGAGGGAGCCAAGAGCTTCTACGGCGGCGTCCTCGGCTGGACCTTCGGCGAGTCGTCGTCGGAGTACGGCAACTACACCCAGTGCTACACGAACGGCAAGGCGGTCGCCGCCGTGGTCCCGCCCATGTCCGGCCAGGAGGGCCACTCGCAGTGGTGCCTCTACTTCGCGTCCCCCGACGCCGCGGCGACCGCCGCGCGGATCCGTGAGGCGGGCGGTGAGGTGCTGATGGAGCCGATGCGGGTCGGCGACTTCGGCACCATGTGCCTGGCCCGGGACCCGGGCGGCGTCGTGTTCGGCCTCTGGCAGGGCGGCACCCACGAGGGGTTCGAGGCGGTGGCCGAGCCCGGCGCGTACTGCTGGGCCGAGGTCTTCACCCGCGAACCCGGGAAGTCGGACGCCTTCTTCCCCGCGGTCTTCTCCTACACGGCGAAGCGGATGGAGGACGACGGGGTGGACTTCCGCCTGTTCGACCTGGGCGAGGACACCGTGCTCGGCCGCATGGCCATGACGGACGACGTCCCGGCCGAGGTGCCGTCGTACATCAACGTCTACTTCACCGTCGCCGACTGCGACGAGGCCGTGGCCCGCGCCACCGAGCTGGGCGGGGTCCTGCGGTTCGGGCCGATGAGCAGCCCCTTCGGCCGGTTCGCGACCCTGAGCGACCCGCAGGGCGCGAACTTCTCGGTGCTCGACATCACGAGGACCGAGGGAGAGATGCCGAAGATCACGGACGTCCCCTGACCCCGTCCCGGCACCCCGCCGCGCCATGGCATGATCGGGCGCATGCTTGAACGTGTTGTGGCCGCGTGCGACGGGGCTTCGAAGGGAAACCCGGGTCCGGCCGGCTGGGCCTGGGTGGTCGCCGACGCGTCGGAGAGCCCGGTCCGCTGGGAAGCGGGGCCGCTCGGCAAGGCCACCAACAACATCGCCGAACTCACGGCGCTGGAGCGCCTGCTGGCGTCGACCGACCCCGACGTACCGCTGGAGGTCCGCATGGACTCGCAGTACGCCATGAAGGCCGTCACCACCTGGTTGCCCGGCTGGAAGCGCAACGGCTGGAAGACGGCCGCCGGCAAGCCGGTCGCCAACCAGGAGCTGGTCGTACGCATCGACGAGCTGCTCGCCGGCCGCGCGGTCGAGTTCCGCTACGTGCCCGCCCACCAGGTCGACGGCGACCGGCTCAACGACTTCGCCGACCGCGCCGCCAGCCAGGCGGCCGTCGTGCAGGAGCCTGCGGGCAGCGGCCTCGGCTCACCGGAGCCGCCGCCCGCACCGGACGTCCCGGCCGCGAGGAAGGCACCGCGTCGCGGGCCCGGCACGGCCCGCAAGGGCGGCGGTGCCTCGGCGCGCACCATCAAGGCGAAGTTCCCCGGACGCTGCCTGTGCGGCCGTTCCTACGCGGCGGGCGAGTCCATCGCCAAGAACGACCAGGGCTGGGGCCACCCGGAGTGCCGCACGGCGGCGGCCGGATAGGGCCGCGCCCCACGCCGGGCGGGTCTCACGACACCGACCCCTTCACTGCTACTCTGCGTAGTCATCTGACCGCTATGAGTGCGTTCCAGGGGTGAATGTGAAGGTCGCCTGTGTCGGTGGCGGGCCCGCCGGCCTGTATCTGTCGATCCTGCTGAAGCTGCAGGACCCCTCCCACGACGTCACCGTGTACGAACGCGACCCGGAGGGTTCCACCTACGGCTGGGGCGTGACCTACTGGCGCGGACTGCTCGACCGGCTTCACGAGCACGACCCCGAGTCCGCGCGCGCCGTCGAGGAGCACTCCGTGTGCTGGCGGGACGGCGTCGCCCACGTGGGTGAGCGGACCGCCCGCCACCGGGGCGACGAGGGCTTCGGCATCGGCCGTCACCGGCTCCTGGAGATCCTCGCCGCCCGCGCCCGCTCCCTCGGTGTGCGCCTGGAGTTCGAGTGCGAGATCACCGCCGCCGACCCGCCCGCCGCCGAACTCGTCGTGGCGGCCGACGGGGTGGGCAGTGCCCTGCGCACCGGCCACGCCGGTCACTTCGGCACCGAGATCCGGGCCGGGCGCAACCACTACGCCTGGCTCGGCACCACCAAGGTCTTCGACGCCTTCACCTTCGCCTTCGTCGAGACCGACCACGGCTGGATCTGGGCGTACGGCTACGGCTTCGGCCCCGAGGGCAGTACCTGCGTCGTCGAGTGCGCGCCCGAGACCTGGACCGGCCTGGGCCTGGACCGGGCCGACGAGGGGGAAGGGCTGGTCCTGCTGGAGAAACTCTTCGCCGACGTCCTGGACGGCCACCCGCTCACCGGCCGGTCCGCGGTCGGCGCCGGTGCTTCGTGGCCGACCTTCCGCACCCTCACCAACCGCACCTGGTCCCGGGACAACCTGGTCCTGCTCGGCGACGCGGCGCACACCACGCACTACTCCATCGGCGCCGGTACCACGCTCGCGCTGGAGGACGCCATGGCTTTGTCCGCCGCACTGCGCGAGCGGGGAACCCTCCAGGACGCCCTCGCCCACTACGAGCGGGAACGCAGGGCGGCCCTGCTGCCGTCGCAGAGCGCGGCCCGCTTCAGCGCCCAGTGGTACGAGAACCTGCCCCGCTACATCCGCCTGCCACCGGAGCGGATGTTCGCCCTGCTGGGTCAGCGCCACTCGCCTCTGCTGCCGTACGTCCCGCCCGGGCTGTACTACCGGCTCGACCGGGCGGCCGGGCGACTGGAGGGACTGCGCCGGCTCAAGCGCTGGCTGGGACCGAGGCTCGCGCGGACGATCCAGGCACGCCGGCCGGCCACCCACGGGCGAAGGACCTCGCCGGGCCGTCCCGACGCGGTGCGGGATAGCTCCGGATGACAGACTGACGGCATGGACGAGCGCACATTCGACAGGTCGAACCAGCACGCCTCGGTGGTCGGCCTCGGCACCTGGCAACTCGGCGCCGACTGGGGAGACGTCGACGACAAGGAAGCCCTCACGGTGCTGGAGGCGGCGGCCGAGTCGGGGGTCACCTTCTTCGACACGGCGGACGTCTACGGCGACGGACGCAGCGAGGAGACCATCGCGACGTTCCTGCGCGGCAGGCCCGACCTGCACGTGCTGGTCGCCACCAAGATGGGCCGCCGGGTCGAGCAGATCCCGCAGAACTACGTACTCGACAACTTCCGGGAGTGGAACGACCGCTCGCGCCGCAACCTCGGCGTCGACGTCGTCGACCTGGTGCAGCTGCACTGCCCGCCGACCCCCGTCTACTCCAGCGACGAGGTGTTCGACGCCCTGGACACCCTGGTCGCGGAGGAGCGCGTCGCCGCGTACGGCGTCAGCGTGGAGACCTGCGACGAGGCGCTGACCGCGATCGCCCGGCCCAACGTGGCGAGCGTGCAGATCATCCTCAACCCGTTCCGCATGAAGCCCCTGCGCGAGGTCCTTCCGGCGGCCCGGGAGGCGGGCGTCGGCATCATCGCCCGGGTGCCGCTGGCCTCCGGCCTGCTGTCCGGCAAGTACACCCGGGACACGGTCTTCGCCGCCAACGACCACCGCAACTTCAACCGGCACGGCGAGGCCTTCGACCAGGGCGAGACCTTCTCCGGCGTCGACTTCGCCACGGGCGTGGAGGCCGCGGCCGAGTTCGCCGCGCTCGCCCCCGAGGGTTACACCCCGGCCCAGCTGGCGCTGCGCTGGATCATCCAGCAGCCCGGCGTCACCACCGTGATCCCCGGCGCCCGTTCGCCCGAGCAGGCCCGGGCCAACACGGACGCCGCCCGGCTGCCGGAGCTGTCCGGGGACACGCTCGACGCGATCCGCGACCTCTACGACCGTCGGATCAAGGAGCAGGTCGAGGGCCGCTGGTAGGCGGTACCGGTACGCGCGTCCCTCACGGCACCAGGAGCAGCTCGCGCTCCCGCTCCTGGTCGCCGGAGGCCGCTCCCGCGTTCCGCGTACTGAAGGCGCGGGACAGTGTCTCGCTCGCCGCCTCGACGGCCTGCGGCGTGCCCTGAACGGTGACCGTCACCGGCGCGGACAGCGGGGTGCCCGCCTCCCGCGGTGCGGAGGAGGCCTCCGGGGTCGCCGAGGAGTCGAAGGTCGCGGTGCGCACGGTCGCCTGTTCGTCGGCCGGGAGGCCGTCGGGTGCGCCGAAGACACCCTCCAGCGCGCGGACGATCGCCCGCGCGTCGTCGATGCCGCCACCGCTGAACGTCACGGTGAGCTGAGTGTCGGACATCCTTCGCCTTCCTCCTGGCCTGCGTCGGTCCCGCCCCGTGTAACCGCCCGCCGATCCCTCAAACCGGACGCCGCCGCCCCGACACGGCGCCTGAGCGCGGGGAACCCGGGAAGAGAGAAGGGAACGCAGGCTGCGGTAACCGGGAGGAACAGTGACGGAAATGGGCGCGACAGCGAACTCGGACCGGCGCAGAGGGCGCGACGAGACCGAGGAGGAGCGGGCGGACCGGATGTGGACGGACCTGATCCAGGAGGTCCGCGTCGCGCAGATGGGTGTGCAGATCCTGTTCGCCTTCCTGCTGACCGTCGTGTTCACCCCGAAGTACGACGACCTCTCGGACACGAACCAGACGATCTACCTGGTGACGGTGGTCCTGGGCGCCGTGACGACCGGCGCCCTCATAGGTCCGGTGTCCCTGCACCGGATAGTCTCCGGACGGCGCGTGAAACCCCAGGCCGTACGGTTGGCCTCCCGGCTGACCCTGCTCGGCCTGGTGCTGCTGCTCGCCACGATGACGTCCTCGCTCCTGCTGATACTGCGCGTCGCGACCGACGACGGCTTCGTGCCGTATCTCGTCACCGGCGTGGTGATCTGGTACCTGGTGTGCTGGTTCGGGATCCCGCTGTGGACCCGGCACCGCTACACCTCGCGCTGAGGCCGGTCAGCCCTCGGCCATGAGCTCCGCGAGGAAGTCGTCGACGCGGACCTCCTCGCTGCCCGGCCGGACCACGGCGTGGGTCTCGCGCAGGAAGGCCTCCACCGCCGCGGCCCACACGAACACCACGGCGTGGTGGCGCTCCCCGTCGGGCCGGGCGTCGCCCAGCAGTTCGATACGCAGCTCGTCCCACAGGCCCCGCGACTCGGGGCGCAGCCGGACGTCGCCCACGCCGACCGGGCGGATGAGGCCCTCGCCCACCATCTCCCGGTCCAGCGTCCAGCGGGCGAGCACGCGGCCGTCATGGCTGAACACCACGGTGAGCGCGAAGGGGTCCGCGGCCTCGTAGCTCAAGTGGGCGAGCACGGGGAAGCGGTCGGCGTCGCCCGCCTGGAGCTGCACCACCAGGGTCTTGTGCACGAGGGAGTTCACGACAGGGGCCTCCAGGGGAACGGACGTAGAGCCCTCTAGTACCCCGCCCGCCCGCAAGATGCTCAGGCGGACGGGTGATTCGCCCGGGCCGGGTTTCACGAACGGGTTCAGGAGCGGCCCAGCGCCTCGCGGAGCGCGGGCAGCAGGGTCTTCTCCGACCAGTCCAGGAAGGCGGGTTGCGAGTCGCCGCCGATCTGCACCAGGGCGACCTCGGTGAACCCGGCCTCGGCGTAGGGGCGCACGGCCTCCACGAACGCGTCCGGGTCGTCGCCGCAGGGGATCGACCCGGCGACGTCGTCCGGGGTCACGAACTGGGTGGCGGCATCGAACGAATCCGGGTGCGGGAGTTCCGAGTTGACCTTCCAGCCGCTGCCGAACCAGCGGAACTGCGCGTGGGCGCGCTCGATCGCCGTGTCCCGGTCCGGGTCGTAGCACACCGGCAGCTGGCCCACGCGCGGCTTGCCCTCGCCGCCGTGCCGGTCGAAGGCCTCCAGCAGCCCCGGCTTGGGCTCGGTGGCGATCACCAGGTCGGCGTGCTCGCCCGCGAGCGCGCAGGAACGCTCCCCGGAGACGGCGACCCCGATCGGCGGCGCGCTGTCCGGCAGATCCCACAGCCGGGCCGACTCCACGTCGAAGTGCGTGCCGCGGTGGTTCACATGGCCACCCTCGAACAGCGCCCGGATGATCTCCACGGCCTCCGTGAGCATCTCGTGCCGCACGTCCACGGACGGCCAGCCGCCGCCCACCACGTGCTCGTTGAGGTTCTCGCCCGAGCCGAGGCCCAGCCGGAACCGGCCCTCGGACAGCAACTGCATCGTCGCCGCCTTCTGCGCCACCACCGCCGGGTGGTAGCGGAACGTCGGACACGTCACGTAGGTCATCAGCGGGATGCGGGAGGTCGCCTGGGCCGCGGCGCCCAGCACGCTCCACGCGTACGGCGAGTGGCCCTGCGAGCGCAGCCACGGGAAGTAGTGGTCCGAGGTCACCGAGAAGTCGAACCCCACCTCCTCGGCCCGCACCAGATGGCCGACGAGTTCACGGGGGCCGGCCTGCTCGGTCATCATCGTGTATCCGATTTGCACCATAACGGCCGAGTCCCCGGCCAGGCGGAGCGAAAACGGAGGGAATCCGGGGGCCATGCGTCAGTCCGAGTCCTCCCGGAACGTCTTGAGGAAGGCGTCGAGCGCCTGCTCGTTCGCCGTGTCGTCCCAGTCGCCGGCCGGAGTCGTCCAGCGCAGCGAGAAGCTGCGTCCGCCGCCGAGGAGGAAACCGCGGCCGAAGGTGCGCACCCGGGTGCCGTCGTCGCGGGCGACCCACTCCATGTCGGCCGCCTCGCGCCCCCGGTACGTCGTCGCGCGGATCTCGCCGATCCTGCGGTAGTCGCCCGACCGCTCCAGGCCCGGCTCGACGTCCTCGCGCCAGACCGCCACGGGGTCCGCGCCCGCGCGCTCGCTGTAGGTGACCGCGAGGGTGCGCGGGTCGCCGGACGAGCCGAAGACGACCCGGTACGCCACGTCCGCCACCCGCGAGGTGTCCAGCCGCCGCCAGCCCCCGGGAAGGGCGACGGAGAAGCCCTCCGGCGCGTCGTAGCGGCGGAACCCGGCCGGTACGGCGCCGCCAGGCTTCGACGGTGCGGGAGTCGCGCTCGGCGGGGGAGCGGGGGAGGCGGGGGTGGTGCCGTCGCTGGGCGGTGCGGCGGGGGCCGAGGGGGTCTGCCGGGCGCCGGTGGCGGAGCCGCCGCCCGTGCCGGGCAGCCCTTGGGTGGCGAGGAGGACGGCGACCGTGACCGTGACGACGGCCAGGGCCGTCCCCGCGAGCATCGTCCGCCGGCTCCACTCGCCGCTCACCTGCCGGGCGGCGGCGCACGCGCCTCGCAGCCGGGGATGGGGCACCTGGCGCACGGCGGCGTCGGGGTCCTCCGTCAGCACCCGGACGAGGGCCTCGCGGACCACCGGTCGGGTCAGCCGCTCACGCGAGTTCTTGCGAAGGAGTCCCTGCACTGCCTGGGTGAGCGGACCTGCGCGCACCGGGGTGCGCAGCGGCAGCCGGTCCACGCCCTTCAGCGTCGTCTCGGGCCGCCCCCGGTCACGGAACGGCGGACGGCCCTCGACCATCGTGTAGAGGATCGCGCCCAGCGTCCACAGGTCGGCGGCGGGCCCGATCCGCTCGTCGCGGGCCTGCTCGGGCGAGGCGTACGAGGGCGCGGTGAGCCGCGGCGCGAGGGTGGCGCCGGCCAGCCCGAAGCCGGTGACGACGACGGAACCCTCCTCGCCCACGAACACCTGTCCCGGGCTCAGCTCGCCGTGTGTGACGCCGAGGTCGTGCGCCGCGTCCAGCACGTCCAGCAGTTCCAGGCCGATGCGCGCCGCCCGTACGTAGTTGAACGTGCCCTGCCGGTCCAGGAGTTCGGCGAGCGGTACGCCGCCGACCCATTCGGTCACCGTCCACACGGCGCCGTCCGCCACGACCGCGTCGACCACGGCGGGGACCCGCCCGGGGCACAGCGACTGCATGGTCTCGCAGGTGCGGACCACCCGGCCGGGTGCCCTGTGGGCGGCCTCACCGGCCTGTTCCTCCGGGAGCCCGACCTGCGTGACCAGACACGGGCGGCCCGTCCCGGTGTCCTCCCCGGACCAGCAGACCCGGTTCGTCTCACGGTGGACGACCTCGAGCAGGCGGTACCGACCGGCGACCAACTCGTGTGTGGAGACGTGCGCCCTGCCCATGGCCATCCCTCGTTCGCACCGCTGGCTCTCAGCTTGCCCAGAGGTACGGTCGGCGGGCCGCGTTGCGTTCAGCGAATGTGCGAGAAGAGCCATTTCTGACCCTTCTTCAAAAGAAGCGAACGAAAAGAAGCGAACGAAAGATGCGAACGCCTGCACGAGGGCGAATTCCGGAAACGCAGCCGTGCGGGCGCGCACCGCCTCTGAACTGGGGAACACCGCGCTCCCGTTCGGCCCCGCATTTCCGCCGTCGGTGCGCGTGGCACCGGAATACGGGACCGACCTGCGGGTAACCCGCGGTAAATGCGGATCGCGCGCGGGAAATCCGCGTCAGCGCAGCCCGAAGCGGTCCGCCCAGGCCGTCATGTCGGTGGTCGTGGCGTTGCCTCCGCACACCACCAGCCCGATCCGGGCGCCGTCGCCCACCCGCTCCACCACGTGGCGGGCCGCGGGCACCAGGCAGCCGGCGGCCGGCTCGGTCCACACCTTGCCGTGCTCGGCGAGAGCCAGCGAACCCCGGACGGCCTCCCGGTCCGGCACCACGAGCACCTCGCCGACCAGCGCCGACGCATGGTCGTACGTGAGCTGCGAGACGGACGGGGCGCTGAGCGTGGTGACGATCGAGGACAGGGGCACGGGGAGCGGCCCGCCCGCCGCCAGCGCCCGCGACATGGCCTCGGCGCCCTCGGTCTCCACGCCCCAGACCCGCACGTGGGGCCGCAGGGCCCGCAGCGCCGCCGCCACACCCGCGATCAGTCCACCGCCCCCGATGCTCACGATCACGTCGGTGAGTTCCCCGGCGTCCTCGGCGAACTCCAGCCCGACGGTGCCCTGCCCCGCGACCACCACGGGGTCGTCGAAGGGGTGCACCAGAGTCAGGCCCTCCTCCCGCAGCCGGGTCACCAGCGCGAAGGCACTGTCCATGCCGTCGGTGAGCCGCACCAGCGCGCCCGCCTCCTCGGCGGTCTCCACGGAACGAGCCGGTGCCGTACGCGGCATGACCACCGTGGCCTTCACGTCGAGGGCGGCGGCCATGACCGCCACGGCGATGCCGTGGTTGCCGCCGCTGACCGCGACGACACCGGCGGCCCGCTCGGCCTCGGTCAGCGACAGCAGCTTCGCCGTCGCACCGCGTGCCTTGAACGAGCCGGTGCGTTGGAGCAGCTCCAGCTTCGCGGTGACCGGCACCCCGAGCAGCGCGGACAGCCCGGGGCTGGGCACGGTCGGCGTGCGTACGACATGTCCGGCGATCCGCTCGGCCGCGGCTTCGATCTCCGTGATCCCGATCAAGGCAGTCATCCTTCCGGTGCGGGCGGTGATCCGCGCCCCTTCGCACCCTTTCGCGCGACGCGCCCAAGGTCAACACGTTGCTGAGGGCGCGGGCGAGCGGTGTCGCAGGTCAAGGCTCCTCAGAGGTCGCGCCGCACCAGGAAGTCCAGCAGCGACCGCAGCTCTTGGGCCGTCTCCGCGCCCGGTGCGGCCTCGGCGAGCGCCGTCTCCGCCGCGCCGAGACACCGGTGGGCCTCGGCCAGTGCCGCCGTACGCCCGCCCGCCTCGTCGATCAGGGCGGCGGCCTCCTCGGGATCGGCGGCGTCGGACGCCAGCAGCGCGGCCAGCCGCCGCGCGGCCGGAAGGGGAGCGTCGAGCGCCGCCAGCACCGGGAAGGTCTTCTTCCGCTCCCGCAGGTCGCCGTGGACGGGTTTGCCGGTGACGGCCGGGTCGCCCCAGACGCCCAGCACGTCGTCGACGACCTGGAAGGCGATGCCGAGGTGCCGGCCGGCCCGGTCGAGGGCGGCGGCCGTCGCCCGGGGCGCCCCGCCGAGCACGGCACCCATGGCCGCCGCGCAGCCCAGCAGCGACCCCGTCTTGTGCTCGGCCATCGCCCGGTACTCGTCCGGCCGCACCCGCTCCGGGCCCGTCCACGGACGCTCGGTGAACAGCAGGTCGTCCGCCTGTCCCCGTACCAGGTCGTTCAGCGCGGCGGACAGCAGCCGCACCGTCCGGGGGCCCGCCGGGGCGGCGGCGAGCGTCTCGACGGCCAGGGCGAACAGCGCGTCGCCCGCGAGAACGGCGGGCCCGGTGCCGTACGCCTTCCATACGGCGGGGCGACGGCGCCGCGCCGGGTCGCCGTCCATGATGTCGTCGTGCAGCAGCGAGAAGGCGTGCACCAGCTCCACCGCGACCGCCGCGGGCACCCCCGCCCGCCCGGACGCACCGGCCGCCTCGGCGCCGAGCACCGCCAGCGCCTGCCGTACGCCCTTGCCGCCGGAGGCGCCGACGCCGGCGGGCGCCCCGCCCACCTCGCACCAGCCGAAGGAGTACGCGGCCATCTCGGCCACCCACGGGTGCAGCCGCCCCACGGCCTCCTCCAGCGCGGGCCGCACCAGAGCGCGGCTGCGGCCGAGGACCTGCGGGGCGTCCACCGTCGCCGCTGCCGCCATGGTCGTCGCCGTCACCGCACGGCCTCCGCCACGACGTGGCCCTGCACGCCCGTGTCGGCCTGCGCCACCGTGTGGGGCTGCGCCACCGTGTGGGCCTGCGCGCTCGTGTCGGCCTGCGCCACCGTGTGGGGCTGCGCCACCGTGTGGGGCTGCGCCACCGTGTGGTGCTGCGCCACCGTGTGGGGCTGCGCCACCGTGTGGGCCTGCGCGCTCGTGTCGGCCTGCGCCACCGCGTGGGGCTGCGCCACCGCGTGGGGCTGCGCCACCGTGTGGGCCTGCGCGCTCGTGTCGGCCTGCGCCACCGCGTGGGGCTGCGCCACCGCGTGGGCCTGCGCACCCGCGTGGGCCTGCGCACCCGCGACGGCTCGCGCGCCCGTGTCGGCCTGCGCCACCGCGTCCGTGTCGGCCTGCGCCACCGCGTCCGCCCGCGTGCCCGCCAGGCCGAACTCCTCCTGTGCCCGCGCCACCATCTTCCGGGCGTGCATCAGTCCGATCCCCTCCAGGACTCCGGCCAGCTCGGCGAGTTCGGTGGCCGTCTCGGCACGGTCGCGGCCCAGCCGGGCCAGCGACTTGGCCAGGCCGAGCCGGGAGAGGGCCTCCCCGCGCGGCTCGCCCATGGCACGGAACTCCGCGAGCGCCTGCTCGTAGAGGTCGCGGGCCTCGGCGTAACGCCCGGCGCGGTACAGGACGTTGCCGCGCATCTTGTGGTTGTAGGCCAGCGCGCCGGACAGCTTCATCGCCCGACAGCCCGCTTCCGCCTCGGTGAGCAGGTCCAGCGCCCGTCCGGTGTCGCCGTCGCGCACCGAGACGACATCGGCCAGTCCGCGCAGCGCCCAGGCGTGGCCGCGCCGGTCCTCGGCCCGTGCGGCGATCTGGGCCGCCTCCTCGAACAAGGCGTACGCGCTGTCGTACGCGCCGGTGTTGCGGTGCATCTGCGCGATGCCCTCCAGCGCCCACACGGTGTGCCGTGCCTCGCCGCGCCGCCGGGCCTCGGCCAGCAACTGCTCGTGCAGCCGCCCGACGGCCTCGTAGTCGCCCTGGATCCGGCCGGTCTCGGCCAGGCCCGCCAGCGAGTAGCCGCGGACGACGACGTCGCCGCCGCGTTCACCGAGATCGGCCGCGAGCCCGAGCAGCCGCCGGGCCAGCCGGAGGGCACCGCGCTGCCGGGCCAGCGTCCCGCCGCTCCACAGCGCCCAGGCCATCGCCGCGGTGTCCCCGGCCGTGCGAGCCGCCCGGTAACTCGCCTTCCACGCCCGGTCGGCCTCCCCGACCCGGCCCAGCCGCCGCTGGGCCTCGGCCACCGCGAGCCCGGAGCGCGCCGCCTCGCCGTGCCGTCCCGCGCGCTCGGCCGCCGCCAACTGCTCCGCGCCGGCGGTCAGGACGTCGGTCAGCGACGAGTTGACGGAGAGGGCGGTGAGGGCGCCCTGGTACTCCGGTGCGAATGCCTTGCCGTACATGGATTCCTTTCGGTCCGTGTGTCCGTGTGTCCGTGTGTCCGTATGCACGTATGCACAGGCGCGCCTACTCCGGGAGCGAGTGCTCGGCCGGACCCATATGCACTTCGTGTATACGCTCTGTGTATAGTGCGCCGAAAACCGGCCCTGGCCACGTGGGGCGACCAGGGCGGCGTCACCTGTTGCCGATCAAGACGTCGACGGAGCGGACCGGGTTGCCTCAGTGCTGCTGCGTCTTCTGCGGCGTCACCTCACTCGGCCGTACGACGACGAAGCCCTGGCCCTGGAGGAGCAACTGCACGGCCTCGCCGGAACCGCCGCGCAGCATCGAGCCGATGGACTGCGAACGGTGCAGGGAGGTCGACAGCCCGGCGGACCAGCCGACGATCGCGTCGGTGTCGACGTAGACCGGGTACTCGGGCGAGACCGGAATGACCAACGGGCTGCCGTCGCACACCAGCCCCAGCCTGCCGTGTCCCGTGAAGACACTGTTGAACAGCCCGCCGCCGGTGATGCCCGCGCCCTTGACCGTGGCGATGCGGTACGACAACGACGAGTCGAAGCACAGGACGTTGCGGCCGTTGACCGTGAACTCGTCGCCGGGCTCCACCTCGACGATGAAGCAGCTCTGCGCCTCGTGCGCGAACCAGGCCTCGCCCTGTCCGCGCACCGCCATCAGGGGCAGCCCCTCCCCGGTGACCGCGCGCTTGAGCATGCCGCCCACGCCCTGGCCCTTGCGCTCGAACTGGAGGTTGCCGCGGTAGGCGACCATCGCGCCCTGCCGGGCCAGCATGTCGCCGTTCACCGTGTAACGGATGCACTTGGAGTTCTCGACGGTCATGCCCGGCGCCGTGGCGGGCTGCACCATGTGCTCGCTGGAAAAGAGGTCACCCTTCATACGGGCATCCTGGCCCGGAGTGCCACGTTCCGCCAAGATCGTGCGCCAGGAGCCGGGTTCAGCCGCCGAAGACCTGGGTCCAGTACGTACCCGCCCGGCCGCCGCCGGCGAGGCCGATGCCGATGTGGGTGAAGTCGGGCTTGAGGATGTTGGCGCGGTGCCCGGGACTGTTCATCCAGCCCTCCACCACGTCGGCGGGGGAACGCTGACCGCAGGCTATGTTCTCGCCGACCGTGCGCCGAGTGGCGCCCGCGGCGGCGGCCCGGTCCCAGGGCTTGCCGCCGTCCGGGTCGGTGTGCGAATAGAAGTCGCGGGCGACCATGTCCGCGCTGTGCGCCTGCGCCGCCCGGGCCAGCCGGGCGTCGACGGCCAGGGCGGGCAGGCCCGCCCGGATCCGCTCCCGGTTGGTCAGCTCGACGACCTCGGCCGTCGTACGGACCAGGCCGTCCGGGGTGAACGGTACGGCCCACAGGGCGGTCCAGTACGTGTCGCCCGAGGGGCCGCCGGTGACGTACGCCCAACCGGCGTGCGTGAAGGCGGCACCGTGCAGCGTGCGCCGGGTCCGCTCGGCGCGCAGGCAGTACGCGACGAACTCGGCGGGTGTGCGCGGCCCGGAGACCAGGTGCTCGCCGACGGTGAGATACGTGTACCCGGCGGAGACGACGCGCTGGTGGACGGAGACGCCGTCCCGGGTCTCGACGCTCAGCGTGCCCGCGGCGGCCATGGCGGCGGCGTGGGCCCGGGCCGCGGAGACCAGGCGGGCGTCGGCGGAGACGGGGCCGGAACCGGCGGCGGTCCGGGCGGAGTTGACCAGGCCGAGGAAGCCGTCGCTGTCGGCGGGGGGCGGTACGGAGGTGAGGGGAGGCGCGGGGGTGAGGGGCGGTACGGAGGTGAGGGGAGGCGCGGGGGACACGGACGGTGCCCGGTCGTCGGGCGCCGGGGCGTCGTCGGCGACCTCCACCCCGAAGTCCCGGGCGAGACCGGCGAGTCCGTCGGCGTACCCCTGCCCCAGAGCGCGCAACTTCCAGTCCTCACCACGCCGGTAGAACTCCGCGAGCAGCAGCACGGTCTCCTGCCGGGGGCGCGGCGGCGTGAACCGGGTCAGCTCCCGGCCGCGTGCGTCGGTGACGTGGAGCGTGGGGGAGGGGAGTTCGCCCAGGGCGGCCCCGGGATCCGAGGGGCTCACCGCCACCGTCACGCGGGTGGCACCGGGGCGCAGCCGTGAGGGATCGACGGTGAGCGTGTCGTCCCGCAACCGGGCACCGGGTGCCTCCGGCTGGTTGTAGAAGACGAAGTCGCCGTCACCGCCCACCTTGCCGCCGTCGTCCGTCACGAGCGCCGACACGTCGAAGGCACCGGGCACCCGCACGCTCACGGGGCCGCCCGGCAGGGGGACGTTGCCCCCGGGGACCAATTCGCTCATCGTGCCGCCCTGTGTCGTGGTTCTCGCTCCGGTAGGGGTGTCGGTGCCGGGTCAACGTCCGCCGGACACCGGGGGTTCCCGCAGTCCGCTAGCCGGGGGAAGCTCCGGCCGGTGGTCCGTCCCGAGCCGGGGGAGGCGCCGGCCGGTGTCCGTCCCGAGCCGGAGGTCAGGTCGAAGTCGTCGGTTCCGGAGTGATCAGGCCCTGCCGGTAGGCGATCGCCACCGCCTCCGTGCGGCTCGCCGCCTCCAGTTTGGCCAGGATGTTGGAGACGTGGACGCTCGCCGTCTTGGCGCTGATGAACAGCTCCTCGCCGATCTGGCGGTTGCTGCGGCCGAGGGCGAGGAGCCGCAGCACGTCCTGCTCACGGGCGGTGAGCACCGACGCACGGTCGCCGGCCGGTGCCGCGTCCGTCAGCCGGCCGCGACGGACCAGCTCGCTCAGCCGCTCGCGCAGCAGCGTGGCGCCGAGCCGGTCGGCCTCCCTGCGTACGGTGTCGGCCTCGGCGGCTGCCTCCTCGCGGCGGTCGGCCGCCAGCAGGGCCTCCGCCAGCCGCAGTCGGCACCGCGCGCGTTCGTAGGCGTCGCCGTACGCGAACCCGGCGACCGCCTTCTCCCAGGACGCCGGGTCGGGCCCGGACCCGGCGATCCGGACCCCCTCCGCCTCCGCGCGCGCCAGCCATGCCTGGCCCTCCGGTCCCTGGGGTGTGCCGTCCTCCCCGTGCGCGGCGGACGACCGGGCCCACTCCAGCAGCTCCGCCGCGGTGTCCGTCCAGCGGCTCACCCCCGCCCCGTCGCCGGTGCGGCGCAGCCCGACGACGGTGTCCGCGACCGCGGACAGGGCCAGGGCGGTGAGCCTGACGGTCACGGCCGGTCGCGGGACCCCGTCGTCGGTGAGCGTCTCCACGGTGGACCGCGCCCATCGCACCGCCTCCGCCGCGTCCCCGCGCAGCGCGGCGGCGTCGGTGAGCACGATGCCCGCGACCAGCGTGCCCATCCAGTCGAAAGGACCCTCCAGCATCGCGCGGGCCCGTTCCGCCGCCCCGAAGTCGCCGCGCGCCAGCGCCACGTACAGGCCGGGCCCGATGGCGTGACCGCCCGCGGCGGGCAGCACGCCGGCATGGTCCGCGGCTCCGCGCACGCACTCGTCCCAGTGGCCCAGTGTGTACTGGACCAGCAGCCGCAGGTACCGCATCTCCCGCGGATACGGCGAGGACAGCAGCCCGGAGCGGCGGGCCCGGTCCAGTCCCTCGGCCGCCCAGGGCAGGCAGTCCTCCAGGTCGCCGGACTCGAAGCAGCCGATGGCCAGGTTGAACAACGCGCGCATCTCCACCGGCGCGTTGCCCGCCCGCCGCGCCAGCTCCCGCGCCTCCAGCAGCCGCTCCCGGCCCCGCGGAGTACTCCGGTTGCCGCCTTCGAGACTGGTGAGGGAGATCAGGAGGTCGGCGCGGGCGTCGGTGACCCCCAAGTCCTCCGCGACGCGCAGGGCCCGGCGTGCCACCCGCAGCGCCGTCTCGTTCTCCCCGACCTGGCGGGCCGTCATGACATGCGTCGCCGCGGCCCACACCCACGTGGACGACGGCGGCTCGGCGGGGATCAGGCCGAGCGCCTCGCTGCTGTGGGCGAACGCGGCCGACAGGTTGTCGACGCTCAGCAGGTTCCCGGCGAGCGTGTAGCGGACGCGGGCGGCGAGCTCCAGGTCGGCGTCCTGGCCGAGGCCGGCCAGCGCCGACCTGGTGAGGGAGACCGCGCGGTGCAGCTCCCCGGCGTGCGCGGCGGCCGCCGAGGCGCGCAGCGTGAGCGTCACGGCGTCGGGCCCGGCGGGCCGTGCCGCGGCGTCGACCGCCGACCACAGGTCTAGGGCCGTCTCGACGTGCCGCAACTCCTCGGCGGGCGCGCCGACGCGCTGCGCGTGGTCGGCGGCCTCCAGGGACGCGGCGAGCGCCTCGGGCAGGTCGTGGCTCTCGCGGTAGTGGTGGGCGCGCTCGGCCGCGCTGTCGGACCGGCGGTCCCGCGCGGCGAGCAGCCGGGCGAACGCGCCGTGCAGCCGGGCCCGTTCCCCGGGGAGCAGGTCGGCGTAGACCGCCTCCCGCGCGAGGGCGTGCCGGAAGGAGTAGGTGTCGCCGTCGCCGGAGACGAGCAACTGCCGCTCCACCGCCTCGCGCAGCGCCGACTCCAGCTCCTCCTCGGGCAGCCCGACCGCGTCCCGCAGCAGGTCGTGTCCCACGCGGCGCCCGGCGACCGCGGCGGTGCGCAGCACCTGCTGGGCGATCTCGGACAGCTGCTCGAAGCGGATGAGCAGGACGTCGGCCAGTCCGCTGGGCACACCCCCGGCGGGCGCGTCCGTGGCCGCGACCAGCTCCTCGGCGTAGAAGGCGTTGCCCTCGGCGCGTTCGACGATCCGGTGCACGGTGGTGTCCGGCAGCGGCCGGTCGCGCAGGGAGCGCACCAGCCGCGCCACGTCGGCGTCGGGCAGGGGCCGCAGTTCCAGCCGCTCCACGGCGGGCAGTCGTACCAGCTCGGCCAGCAGGGGCCGCAGCGGGTGGCGGCGGTGCAGGTCGTCCGCCCGGTACGAGGCGAACACCGCGAGCCGCCCGCCCGGCGCCCCGCCCGCCGACCGCTGCAGGACTCCCCGGCTGAGCAGGAACCGCAGCAGGTCACGGGAGGACTGGTCGGCCCAGTGCAGGTCCTCCAGGACCAGCAGCAGTGGGGCGATGTCCGCCAGCTCGGTCAGCAGGGCGGCCACGCCCTCGAACAGCCGCAGCCGCGACCGCGTGGTCGCGCCCCCGTCGCCCCCGTCGTCCGGCCCGCCGCCGAGGAGCCGGTCGGCGACCGGATGCGCGGCCAGCACGGCGGTGAACCGCTCGTCGGCGGCCAGCACACCGAGGATCTCGGTGAACGGCAGATATGGCAGGCCCACGTCGCCCAGGTCGACGCAGTGCCCGGTGAGGACGATCGTCCCGGCCGCGGCGGCCCGCCCGGCGACCTCGTCCAGGGTCCGCGTCTTGCCGACCCCGGCGTCCCCGGCGATCAGCACCGCGCGGGCCTCACCGGAGCGGGCGCGCTCCAGTACGCCGGTGAGACGCGCGAGTTCGTCCTCGCGGCCGACGAGCGGGCTGGTGAAAGAGGTCTGCTGCACGACGCCCATCCTGGCACGCGGCTCCGACAGCCCCCCGCCGCGGACAAGGGCGCCTGCCCACGCCTGCCGCTCATCGTATGTTCGATCGCGAGGCCTCGCTCAGGGAGCCGGAACCCCGCCCCGGGGGCCCAGCACGCAGAACTCGTTGCCTTCCGGATCGGCCAGTACCACCCACGGTTGCTCGCCCTGCCCGACGTCGGTGCGGCGTGCGCCCAGGTCCAGCAGGCGGGCCACCTCGGCCTCCTGGTCGTCGGGCCGGAAGTCGAGGTGCAGCCGGTTCTTGACGGCCTTGGCCTCCGGCACGGGAGAGAAGAGCAGCCCCGGCAGCCGGTCCGGCTCCGGACGGATCTCGTACTCGTCGGGGGCGTCGTTCACCACCACCCAGCCGAGCGCCTCGGCCCACCAGCGTCCGAGCGTCACGGGATCGGCCGCGTCGACGTTCACCTGCTCCCACTCCAAGGTCATGAGGACAGCGTAGGGAACACTGGCCCCATGGACGTGACCGCGACACAGGGAGGGACCCGCATGACGCGCCCGATCACGGCAGGGGTCGACGGTTCGGAGGAGAGCCTGGCCGCACTGGCCTGGGCCGCGAGGGAGGCCGACCGCCGCGGAACACCGCTGCACGTCGTGCACGCCTGGCGGTTCCAGGAGCTGGACGCGGCCGGCACGGGGGACCGGGACGCCCAGGAGCGGTGGGCGCGGGACTCGGTCGCCGAGTCGGTCCGGACGGTCACCGAGCGGCACCCGGACCTCACGGTGTCCACCGAGGTCCGCGAGGCCGACGACGCCGTCGCCGTACTGCTCGCCGCCGCGGCCGACGCCGAGACGCTGGTGCTCGGCTCGCGCGGCCACGGGGCGGTCGTCGGCTTCCTGCTCGGCTCCGTGGGCCAGCAGGTGATCGCCGAGGCGAACCGGCCCGTCGTCCTCGTCCGGGCCGGGGACGAGGCCGCGACCGAGGCCGCCGGCCGCGAGGTCGTCGTGGGGCAGCAGGGGGAGCCGGAGGACAGCGCCGACGTGATCGGCTTCGCCTTCGAGGCGGCCGCCGCCCGCGGTGCCGCCGTGCGTGCCGTCCGGGCCTGGGCCCTGCCGACGGTGTTCACCTACAGCCCCGGCTCGATGCGGCTCGCCGACGAGGCGGGGGGTCTGGAGCAGTACGAGAGGAAGGCGCTCGGCGAGGCGCTCGCACCGTGGCGCGAGCGCTTCCCCGACATCCCGGTGATCGAGCACGTGGAGATGGGCAGCGCGGGGCAGGTGCTGCTGTCGGTGGCCGCGGGAGCCCAGATGGTGGTCGTCGGCCGCCGCGCCCGCCGTACGGCCGTCGGCGCCCGGATCGGCTCGGTGGCGCACGGCGTGCTGCACCACGCGGACTGCCCGGTGGCGGTGGTCCCGCACTCGTGACGGCGGTACGCCGCTCAGTCCGCCGTGGGCTGCAGGGTCTCCCGGGCCTTGGGCAGGATGTTCTCGATGTAGTCGGCGACGGCCGTGTCCAGGCCGATGTCGTGCTGGGCCCGCTCGGACAGGTACCAGCGGTGCTCCAGCAGCTCGTGGTAGATCTCGGCCGGGTCCATCGCGCCGCGCAGCTCCACCGGTACCGCCCGCACGGTGGGCCGGAAGACCTCGCGCACCCAGCGGTGGGCGAGGACCTCCGGGCGGGCACCGAGGGGGTCGCCCGGGGCGTAGTCGTCCTGGGTGGCCATCCAGCTCTCCAGGTCGTTGAGCAGCCGCCTGGCCTGGTTCTCCTCGGCGTCCAGGCCCGTCAGGCGCAACAGCTGGCGCTGGTGGTGGCCCGCGTCGACGACCTTGGGGACGAAGGTGACCGTGTCGCCGTTGGAGGCGTGCTCGATCTGCATCTCGGCCACGTCGAAGCCGAGGTCGTTGAGGCGCCGGATCCGGCGCTCGATGTAGTGGTACTTGCCCGCCGGATAGACGGAGGTGCGGGTCAGCTCCTCCCACAGGCTCCGGTAGCGGGCGCAGATCTCCATGCCGAAGCCGATCGGGTCGACGGAGGGGTGAAGCGCCCCCGAGGCCTCCAGGTCCAGCAGCTCACCGCTGATGTTCACCCGGGCGAGGTCGAGGTCGTAGTCGCGCTGCCCGGGGCTGAGCCGCGGATGCAGCGCCCCGGTCTCGGCGTCCACCAGGTACGCGGCGTAGGCGCCCGCGTCGCGCCGGAAGAGCGTGTTGGACAGCGAGCAGTCGCCCCAGGCGAAGCCGGCCAGGTGCAGCCGGACCAGCAGCACGGCCAGGGCGTCCATCAGACGGTGCATGGTCGCCGGGCGCAGCGTCGTCTCGAACATCGAACGGTACGGCAGCGAGCCGCCGAGGTGCCGGGTGATCAGCACCGGCTCCAGCGCCTCGCCGGCGGTGCCGGTGCGGCCGGTGACCACGGCCAGCGCGTCCACCGCGGGGATGGCGAGCCGGTCCAGGTCGCGCAGCAGCTGGTACTCGCGCAGCGCGGGCCGTTCGGCCAGCTCCTTGACGGCGATCACCTCGTCCCCGGCCCGGGCGTAGCGGACGACGTGGCGGGAGATGCCGCGGGGCAGCGGCACGAGGTACTCCTCGGGCCACTCCTCCAGCGGCGTCTGCCACGGCAGTTCGAGCAGGAGCGCGGGGTGCTCCGGATTGGTGGCGCTGATCTGCAAGGCCATGCCCCGACTCTAGAACGCCCGTTCCCGCGCCTGTCGCGCGGCTTCCTTCACGGAGCCGCGGTGGACGGGACCGTGCCCGGGCAGCAGGACGTCGCCGTCCAGCCCCGCCAGGACGTCGAGGGAGGCCGCGGTGCGCGCCCGGTCGTGATGGAACATGCCGGGCAGCAGCTGCGGTCCCGCGATCCGGGAGGTGGCGTGCCCGCTGACCAGCGCGTCGCCGGAGATCACCACCCCGGCGCCGGGGAGGTGGTAGGCGCAGTGCCCGTCGGTGTGGCCGGGGGTGTGCACCGGCACGGGCCGGCCGGGAAGGTCCAGTGCGCCGTCGGTCGGGAAGGGCTCCGGCGCGGTCACCGGGTGCTGCTCGGTGCCGCCGGAGCGGAGCACGTGCACCGCCCAGGGCAGTACGCCCGGCCGCCAGGCGTTGCGCAGGACCGTGCGGACCGACACCTGCTGGAGGAAGTCCCGCCGGACGTGGGGCACTTCGGCCTCATGGAGGAGCACCGGGGTGCCGTGGGCGGCGCGCAGGTACTCGGCCGAGCCCAGGTGGTCGTTGTGCGCGTGGGTGATCAGCACGGCCTCGACCGCCTCGGGTGAGCTTCCGACGGCGGCCAGCGAGCCGAGCAGGAGCCGCCGGTCGCCGGGGTAGCCGGTGTCGACCAGGGTCACGGCGTCGCCGTCGGTGAGGAGGACCCAGTTCGTGTTGCCGCCGTGCACCAGGTAGGTGCCGTCGGCGACTTGCCGCACGTCCACGCGCATGGTGGTCTCCCGCGTTCCAGGTGGCTGCCCGACTGGACAGCCAACCAGACCCGGCACGCCGGAAGGCCGACCGACCCTCAACGCACGCCGTGCGGGCGGAACTGGACGCTGATGCGCGGGCCCGCGGCGCGGGTGCTCTTGGGGACGCAGTGCTCCCAGGTGCGCTGGCAGGAGCCGCCCATCACGATCAGGTCGCCGTGGCCCAGCGGTCGGCGCACCGTGTCGCCGCCCCCGCCCGCCGGGCGCAGCAGCAGGTCCCTGGGCGCGCCGACGGAGAGGATGGCGACCATCGTGTCCTGGCGCGCGCCCCTTCCGATCCGGTCGCCGTGCCAGGCGACGCTGTCCCGGCCGTCGCGGTAGTGGCACAGGCCGGCGGTGGTGAACGGCTCGCCCAGCTCCTGGGCGTAGTGCGCGGACAGCGCGTCGCGCGCCCCGGTCAGCAGTGGGTGCGGCAGCGTGTCGCCCGCGCCGTAGAACGCGAGCAGGCGGGGTACGTCGACCACCTGGTCGTACATGGCACGCCGCTCCGCGCGCCACGGGACGTCGGCGGCCAGCCGCTCGAACAGCGCGTCGGCGCCGCTCAACCACCCGGGGAGCAGGTCGATCCAGGCCCCGGAGCCCAGGTGGGTGCGGTGCAGCCCGGCGAGCGAGCCGAGCCGGGCCTCGTCCGTCTGGTCGAAGAGCGATCCCTGGAGGTGCGTGGTCATGACGCCAGCGTACTCCTTATTCGAAAATGTGTTCTATGCGTGTCACGGCCCTTCGGATACGCCGGTGTATCCGATACATTCGCGTACCGAACGGAGGAGGGGCCGGAGATGGTGGTGAAGGCGACGACCGGGCGCGTGACCAGGCGCCGCGCGCGCACCCGCGCGAACCTCCTGGACGCGGCCTTCGCGGTGTTCGGCGCCAAGGGGTTCGGCCGGGTGTCCATCGAGGAGGTCTGCGAGGCCGCCGGATACAGCCGGGGCGCCTTCTACTCGAACTTCGACAGCCTCGACGAGTTGTTCTTCGCCCTCTACCGCGAACGGGCCGACCTGATCGCGGAGCAGGTGTCCGGCGCCCTCGCTTCGGACGGTCCGGACCTGGGCGTCCCCGCCGCCGTCGACCGCGTCACCGAGGTGCTGCTCCTGGACCGGGACTGGCTCCTGGTGAAGACGGACTTCCTGGTGCACGCCGCCCGCGACCCGGCCGTGGCGCGGACTCTGCTGGAGCACCGGGCACGGCTCAGACGCGCGATCGCCGACCGGCTCGCCGGCGCGCGCGGACACTCCGCCCTGCCCGCCGTGCTGGGCGACGCCGACGGCGCCGCGCACGCCGTGGTCGCCGCGTACGACGGAGTCACCACCCAACTGCTCCTGGACCGGGACGTCGAGCACGCCCGCGCCTGGCTGGGACAGCTGCTCACGGCACTGCTCACCGGGGGCGGCAACACGCCTTGAACCCCATGACACGGAACAGGAAGGGACGGTCGCCATGGATGCCGACGTCATCGTGGTCGGAGCGGGCCTGGCGGGTCTGGTCGCGGCCAACGAGCTGACCAGCCGGGGCAGGAGGGTCGCCCTCGTCGACCAGGAGAACGCGGCCAACCTCGGCGGACAGGCGTTCTGGTCCTTCGGCGGCCTGTTCCTCGTCGACTCCCCCGAGCAGCGCCGCCTCGGCGTCAAGGACTCCTTCGACCTGGCCTGGAACGACTGGCAGGGCAGCGCGGGCTTCGACCGGACCGAGGACGAGGACTCCTGGGCGGTGCGCTGGGCCCGGGCGTACGTCGAGTGGGCGGCGGGGGAGAAGCGGTCCTGGCTCGCCGGACACGGCATCACCTTCCTGCCCACCGTCGGCTGGGCCGAGCGCGGCGACCTCAGGGCGGGCGGACACGGCAACTCCGTGCCGCGTTTCCACATCGCCTGGGGCACCGGCACCGGAGTCGTCGAACCGTTCGTCCGGTACGCGAAGCAGGCGGCCCGCGACGGGCTGCTCACCTTCCACCACCGTCACCGGGTCGACCACCTGGTCGTCGAGGACGGCACGGCGCGTGGCGTGCGCGGCACGGTCCTCGCCGAGGACCACTCACCCCGCGGAGCCGCCTCCAACCGCGACGCGGCCGGCGAGTTCGAACTCACCGCCCAGGCCGTGATCGTCACCTCCGGGGGCATCGGCGCCGACCACGACATCGTCCGCCGCCATTGGCCCGAGCGTCTCGGCACCGCGCCCGCCGAGATGGTCACCGGCGTCCCCGCCTACGTCGACGGACGGATGCTCGGCATCAGCGCCGAGGCCGGCGCACGCCTGGTCAACCGCGACCGGATGTGGCACTACACCGAGGGCGTGCGCAACTGGGACCCGATCTGGCCCGGCCACGGCATCCGCATCCTGCCCGGACCGTCCTCCATGTGGTTCGACGCCCTCGGCCGCCGCCTGCCGGAGCCCTGCCTGCCCGGCTACGACACCCTCGGCACCCTCCGGCACCTGCGCACGGCTCAGGACCTCGCGGGCCACGACCACTCCTGGTTCATCCTCACCCAGAAGATCATCGAGAAGGAGTTCGCGCTCTCCGGCTCCGAGCAGAACCCCGACATCACCGCCAAGGACCGCGCCGGATTCCTGCGCGAACGCGTCCTCGGCAAGGGCGCGCCGGGCCCGGTGGACGCCTTCCTGCGCAAGGGCGCCGACTTCGTGTCCGCGCCGAACCTGGAGCAACTGGTCGACAAGATGAACGGGTTGACCGACAAGCCGCTCCTGGACGCCGCCGTGGTCCGGCGCCAGATCGAGGCCCGCGATCTCCAGATGGCCAACCCCTACGCCAAGGACGCCCAGGTCCAGGGCATCCGCAACGCCCGCCGCTACATCGGCGACCGACTCGGCCGGGTCGCCACCCCGCACCGCATCCTCGACCCGGCGGCGGGCCCGCTGATCGGGGTCAAGCTGCACATCCTCACCCGCAAGACCCTCGGCGGCATCCAGACCGACCTCGACTCCCGCGCCCTCGGCGCCGACGGCACACCCGTCGGGGGCCTGTACGCGGCCGGTGAGGTGGCGGGCTTCGGCGGCGGTGGGGTGCACGGCTACAACGCGCTGGAGGGCACCTTCCTCGGCGGTTGCCTGTTCTCCGGGCGGGCGGCGGGCCGGGCCGCGGCACGGCAGACCGGCTGAGCGAGGGACGCGACTCGCCGGCTTCCCCGTCTCCCCGTCTCCCCGTCTCCTCACGTCTCGTCGAGGAGGCGGAGGAGCACGGCGGCGTGGCTCGCCTCGGGCGACTTGGACGCCGTGAGCAGGGTCACGTCCCCCTCGCGCGCCAGTTCCCGTACGTGGTCGAGGAGTTCGGTCGCCTCCGGGTCGGCCAGCTCGGCCTCGTACCGCTCGGCGAACTCCTCGTAGGAGCCGTCACCCGCGTGGTACCAGCGGCGCAGGTCGGTCGACGGGGTGAGTCCCTTGGGCCACTCGTCCACGTGTGCGGCGTCCTTCGCCATGCCGCGCGGCCACAGCCGGTCCACCAGGACGCGCACGCCGTCGTCCGGCTCGGGCGGGTCGTAGACGCGGTGCACGCGTACGCTCATGGCTGGTCCTTTCCGGGGCGGTGCTGTCGTGAACCGACGTCCGGCGCTGTCGTGAACCGACTTCCGGGCGCCGAAGGCGACGGGTCGCAGCGGGGTCAGCCGGACCGCCTGCGCACGGCCTCGCGCCGCTTGAGCGCACGGCGCTCCAGCTCACTGGTGCCGCCCCAGACGCCGAGGGTCTGCCCCGTGTCGAGTGCCCAGCGCAGACACTGCTCCTGGACCGGGCAGCGCCGGCAGACCGTCTTCGCCTGCTCGGTCTGCAAAGCGGCCGGGCCGGTGGTGCCGATCGGGAAGAACAGGTCGGGGTCCTCCGTGCGGCACGCGGCGTGCTCTCGCCAGTTGTCCATCAAAGTCACCTGCGATCGGTATCGTTCGCGCCCTCGTGAATGCCTTACTCCGTTGCGGGTGACCTGTCGACAGCGGAGTGAAACCGGCGCCGCGCCTTCGGTCGTGCCGTCGTGCTACCTCCGCAGCGCCTCCCGCGCCGCCGCCAACACGGCCTCGGCCACCGTCGCCAGCGCCGGGGAGTCGAGCTTCCACTGCTGCCAGTACAGCGGGACGTCCACCGCCAGATCCGGCGCGAACTCGACGAGCCGCCCGCCGCGCAGCAGCGGTTTCGCCTGCGCTTCGGGCACCATGCCCCAGCCCAGGCCGGCGGCGACCGACTCGGCGAAGCCCTCCGAGGTCGGCACGTAGTGCCGCGCGGAACCCGCGCCGTCGAGACCGAGTCGCCGCGCGAAGCCGTCCTGGAAGTCGTCCCGCCGGTCGAAGACCACCACCGGCGCCTCGACGAGCGCCTCCCGCAGCGGCCCGTCCAGATGCCGCTCGGCGAAACCCGGGTGGGCGCAGGGGAGATACCGCATCCGGCCCAGGTAACGGACGGTGCAGCCGGGAACGGGGTCGGGCGACGAGGTCACCGCCGCCATCACCACGCCCTCCCGCAGCAGGGTCGCCGTGTGGTCCTCGTCCTCGCGGCGCAGTTCGAAACAGAGCCGCGGCTCCCTGGGCACCCGCGTGAGGGCGCCCAGGAACCAGGTCGCGAGCGAGTCGGCGTTGACGGCGATCGAGACGCGCGTCGGTTCGCCGGCCCCGCTCAGTCCCAGCTCGGCGTACGCGTCCCGCTCCAGCCGGGCCACCTGGCGGGCCAGGCGCACCAGCACGGCGCCGGAATCCGTCGGCCGCACCGGCTTGGTGCGCAGCAGCAGCACCCGGCCGGTGCGCTGCTCCAGCGCCTTCACCCGCTGGCTGACCGCGGACGGCGTCACATGCAGTGCCGCGGCGGCCGCGTCGAACGTGCCCTCGTCCACCACGGCCAGCAGGGTCCGGACCTGATCGAGCGGAAGATCCGCGAAGGCGGCCGTGGTCATTGCCATCGCGCCTGTCATCTCGCGCCTGTCATCTCGTGCCCGTCATCTCGTGCCCGTCATCATGATTGCTAAGGATACGTAAGAATCTTTAGCTGTACCTCCCGTGATCGTCCGCTTAGCGTCAAGGGCATGACCAGCGCACTCACCGCCGCGGCCGCGGGCTTCGGCACCGGCCTCTCGCTCATCGTCGCCATCGGCGCCCAGAACGCCTTCGTCCTGCGCCAGGGGATCCGCCGCGACGCGGTCCTCGCCGTGGTCGGTATCTGCGCCCTGTCCGACGCCCTGCTCATCACCCTGGGCGTCGGAGGGGTGGGCGCGGTGGTCGTGGCCTGGCCGGGCGCGCTGACCGCGGTCGGCTGGATCGGCGGCGCCTTCCTGCTCTGCTACGGCGCCCTGGCCGCTCGGCGCGTGTTCCGGCCGACCGGTGCGCTGCGGGCGGAAGGCGACGCCGCGGGCTCGCGGCGGCGGGCGATCCTCACCTGCCTGGCGCTGACCTGGCTCAACCCGCACGTCTACCTCGACACGGTGTTCCTGCTGGGCTCGGTCGCCGCCGACCAGGGCCCGCTGCGCTGGACGTTCGGCCTGGGTGCCGCGGCCGCCAGCCTGTGCTGGTTCGCCGCGCTCGGTTTCGGCGCCCGCTACCTGGGCCGCTTCCTGGCCCGGCCCGCGGCCTGGCGGGTCCTGGACGGACTGGTCGCCGCCACGATGATCGTCCTCGGCGTCACGCTCGTCGCCGGAGCCTGAGCGGGGAGCGGGCCGGCCCGGCCCGGCCCGGCCCCGGACACACGCGCCCCCAGTGCCGGAACGGAGCTGCGATAGTGATCCCCGCAGCCGAAAGATGTATCGAGCACGTAGGAAGCGCGTGGACAGGACAGAGAGCAGCAGCGAGGGCGGCACCCGACCCGGGGAGAAAACCCCCGCCCCGGACGGGGCCCGGCGGGGCGGGTGGCGCCGGTGGGCCATGGACACCCGTCCCCTGCGCCGGCCGGCCTACCGCAGGCTGTGGTCCTCGACCATCGTCACGGCCGTCGGCAGCCAGCTCACCGCCGTCGCCGTGCCCAAGCAGATCTACGACATCACCGGCTCCTCGGCCTGGGTCGGCGCCGCGAGCCTCGCCGGCCTGCTGCCGCTGATCGTGTTCGCGCTCTGGGGCGGCGCGGTCGCCGACACCGTGGACCGCCGCAAGCTGCTGCTGGTCACCAACGCCGGCATCGCCGTGACCTCGCTGCTCTTCTGGATACAGGCGGCCACCGGCGTCGAGTCGGTGGCCGCCCTGATGCTGCTGCTCGCGCTGCAGCAGGCCTTCTGGGGCCTGAACGCCCCGGCCCGCAGCGCCTCCATCGCCCGCCTGGTCCCCGAGGAGGAACTCCCCGCCGCGAACGCGCTCGGCTCGACCGTCATGCAGACCGGACAGGTGGTCGGGCCGCTGCTCGCCGGTGTGCTCATCCCGTTCGTCGGCCTGCCCGAGCTGTATCTGATCGACGCCCTCGCCCTGTGCGTCACGGTGTGGGCGGTGTACGGACTGCCCGCCCTGCCGCCGCTGTCGGGCACGGCGGTACGGCGCGCGGGCGTGCGCGAGGTCGTGGCGGGCTTCCGCTACATCGCCGGGCACAAGGTGCTGCTGCTCTCCTTCCTGGCCGACATCGTCGCCATGGTCCTCGGCATGCCCCGCGCCCTGTTCCCGCAACTCGCCGCCGAGACCTACGCCCCCTACGGCGAGGGACTCGCCCTCGGCCTGCTCTTCGCGGCGATCCCCATCGGCGCGGTGGCCGGCGGACTGTTCTCCGGCACCTTCTCCCGGGCGCGCCGGCACGGCTGGATGGTGATCGGCGCGGTCGTGGTCTGGGGCGCCGCCATCACCGGCTTCGGACTGAGCGGAAGCCTGTGGCTCGCGGTGGCGTTCCTCGCCGTCGCCGGCCTCGCCGACATGGTCTCCATGGTGTTCCGCGGCGCGATCCTGCTGTCCGCCGCGACCGACGACATGCGCGGACGCATGCAGGGCGTCTTCACCGTCGTCGTCGCGGGCGGCCCGCGCCTGGCCGACGTCCTGCACGGCGGCGCGGGCTCCGCCTTCGGCGCCCGGGAGGCGGTGGCCGGCGGCGGGCTGCTCGTCGTGGTGGTGATGCTGGGCCTGGCGGCCGCGGTTCCGGCGCTGCGCCGCTACCGCGTCTGAGGGCGCCTCACAGGGAGCCGCGCCCGTGCAACGCGTAGTGCTCCATGAGCCGGCCCCTGGTGGTCTCCAGCCGGTGCGCGAGGATCTCTGCGACCGACCGCACCAGCACGATGCCCAGCTTCGGGTCCTCCTCGCACAGGGCGAGCACCGAGGCCGCGTCGAACTCGTAGGCCCGCACCGGGCTGAAGGCCTCGGCGCCGAAGTCCCACTCGTAGGGCGGGAACAGCCAGGACCAGCCGAGCAGGTCGCCCGCGCCGAGGCTGGCGACCGTGACCCGCTGCACGGACGTCACCTGCTGGGTGAGGGAGACCGCGCCGGAGCGGATGACCCAGAAGCGGTCGGCCCTGTCTCCCGCCTCGAAGATCCGGGCGTCCTCCGGGAAGGCGACCTCCCGGGCGAGCGCCATCAGCCGCTCGCGCTGGGGCTGGGGGAGTGCGGTCAGGAGTTTGATCGCTTTGGTCATGGCACGGGGCTCCTCGCCGGCGATTCGGTTCCGGGGCTTTCCCTATGCCCATTTCAGTCGCTCTCGGCGCCCTGAGCACCTCGGCGGACGGCGGATCCCGTACGAATCCCGTACGGATTCCGTGCCGGAACAGGGGACGGCGCCGCCGGGGCATGAAAAAGCCCTGGCTGGACGGGGGAAGCCAGCCAGGGCCGTAAGCGGTGACGTACGAAGGACACGCCGGTCGACTTCGTCGCCACGTATGGATGAACGCTAAACCATCTCCGTCCGTTCCGTGAAACCGGTACCGGGACACGTGACCCGTTTCACTCGCCGTCCTCCGCGACGACCCTGACCGTCTCCAGTTCCGGATCGCTCGGGTCCGGCAGGTACATCCCGGCCTCCAGGCCGCTGCGCAGATACCGCAGGACGGGCTCGCTCAGCCGCTCGCCGGGCAGGACGGCAGGGATGCCGGGCGGGTACGGCGTGGTCATCTCCGCCGCGACGCGACCTGCCGCCCGGTCGAGCGGCACGTCCCGCGTGGGGCGGGGTCCAGGCCGGGCGCGGCGTGCGCGAGGTCCTTGAGCGCGGCGAGCAGCTCGCCGGCGGTCTCCCGGTCGTCGCCGTGGGTGATCTGCGCGCCGATGCGGCGGTGGTCGGTGATGTGCGCGATCACGCTCCGGTGCTCGCGCAGCCAGTCCGCCGCCTGGAAGCCCGAGACGCCGAGCCCGTCGAGGTCGATGACGACGGGCAGCGGATCGAAGCCGTGGGCCAGCCCGGGGCCGCAGAAGTCGTCCCGGTCGTTGACGTGCATGCCGTCGATCTCCTCGACGGCCGCGCGGACGTCGGCCGCCAGTTCCAGGGCGCCGCCCATCAGCTCGCGCCCGCGCAGCGCCATCTGGCGGCGCCAGCCGTCCAGCCCGGCGAAGATCAGCGCCGAGGGGCTGGTGGTGCCCAGCAGGTCCGCCCGCATACCGAGCAGCTTCGGCGGGACCAGGTCACCGCGCAGATGGAACACGGAGCCCTGCTCCAGACCGCTGCCCATCTTGTGGATGCTGGTCACACAGATGTCGGCGCCCGCGTCCATCGCCCAGGACGGCAGCTCGGGGTGGAAGGGCAGATGCGCACCCCAGGCCTCGTCGACGATCAGCGGCGCCGAACGACGGTGGCAGACCTCGGCTACGGCCCGCTGGTCGGCGCTCGCGCCGTACGGCGTCGGGCTGGTGACGAGGGCGCCCTTGGCGTCGGGATGGGCGGCGAACGCCTTCTCGAACTCCTCGGCGGACGGCGGATGGGCCAGGTGCCGTCCGGCGTCCCAGCGCGGCTCGACCCAGACCGGCTCGATCCCGGACAGGATCAGCCCCGAGACGACGGACTTGTGGGCGTCCCGGCCGATCAGCAGCTTTTCGTGCGGCCCCGCCACCGCCAGCATCGCGGCCTTCACCGACAGGGAACTCCCGCACGTCGAGAAGAACGTGTGGTCGGCGTGCACGGCATCGGCCATCAGTTCCTGGGCGCGCTGCAGCACCCGTCCCCTGGTCAGCCGGTCGTCGAGTCCGCCGGTCGCCAGCACGTCACCGTAGAAGACGGCGTCGCCCAGCACCTCGCGCACCGCGGGGTCGGCCCCACGCGCCTGCTTGTGCCCCGGAGGCGTGAACGACAACCGCCCCTCGCGGCGGTAGTCGACGAGGGCTTCCAGGACCGGTGCTCGGGTGTGGTCGGCTGTCATGCCGATCCGGTTTCCCGGCCGAAACCCCGTCAGTCCGCCCCGCTGCTGTTCACCGCGGGTTCCGCCCCGGGGTCAGCACCTCGTCCAGCACCCGCAGGACGGCCTCGTACGCGATCGTCCGTACGGCGGCCTCCCGGGAGCCCTCCGGGTCGGTCGACCGCAACTCGTCCCTTCGCGCCCGACAGGTCCGCTCCTGTTCCACCGCGCAGGCCCTCGCGCGATGCATACGGCGCAGCAGTTCGTCCGAGTCCACAACATCCGTCATGCACTCCGCGTACCCCCGCAGGGCGCCTGGATGGCCGCTGGGCCGTAAGGAGGGCCGGAGGTTTGGGGGTACGGGCAGAGGTCAGCCGAAAGTAGCGAGGCCGCACGGCGCACACGCGGCGTGGGGCCGACCGGATCCGGCCCATCCCACCGACCAGGGAGCTGACGGATGTGTGACAGGCACACGACCGAACCCGTCGTCGAACCGTACGGCGCGGACCTCCACCGGCGGTACCGGCCGTGCAAACCCGCCGAGGCGCGCCGGACCGTCGAACGCGTCGTCACCGAGTGCTGCGGCAGCGACGGCCACACGCCGTGCGACGCGGGCGCCCTGTCGGACGCCGTGCTCGTCGCCTCCGAACTGACCACCAACGCGATTCTGCACGGCGGGGGCATCACCGACTTCCAGGCCGACGTCGTCGGACCCGGCCTCCGGCTCTCGGTGAGCGACCGCAGCCACGACCTCCCGGTCGCCGTGCCGCAGACCGATGCCCAGGGGCGCCGCCGCGTCGGCGGCCGGGGCTGGCCGATCGTCTGCAGGCTGGCACGCGACGTGCGGGTGGCAGACCTTCCAACGGGAGGCAAGTGCATCACCGTGGTCGTTCCGCTGTCCTGAGTACTTTTCGAAAAGCGGAGTTTGTTCCACCGGGGTGGGGGCAGTCGCAAGTTCGTGCTTCGGACCGGAGGCGCAGCAGCGGGAGCGGTATGGCTGCTTCGGCCCTCCGGGTGAGTTGACCCGGACAGCACCGTTCCCGCGGAAAGTCCCCTGAGACCACCGTTCAGGAGCGAATCCGCATGCTCATCGAAACGCCCACCATCCGTCCCGCGACCCCCGAGCCCGCCACCACCGCCGCCGCTCCCGCCCGCCGCCGGCACGACGACGCCCCCGACACCATGGCCCTCTTCGGCCGGCTGGCGGGGCTGGAGGACGGACCCGAACGCGACGCCGTGCGCGACGAACTCGTCACGGCCTGGCTGCCCATGGCCCACCGGATCGCCGGGCGGTTCCGGGACCGCGGCGAGTCCATCGAGGACCTGCGCCAGGTCGCGGCGCTCGGTCTGGTGAAGGCCATCGACCGCTTCGACCCGGAACGCGGAGCCTTCGAGAGCTACGCCGTGCCCACCATCACCGGCGAGGTCAAGCGCCACTTCCGGGACCGCATGTGGGCCCTTCGGGTCCCCCGCCGGGTCCAGGAGCTGCGCAACAAGGTGCGGGTGGCCCGGCGTGAGCTCACCCAGAGCCCGGGCAGCCCCAAACCCTCGGTGGCCGCCGTCGCCGCCCACACCGGACTGACCGAGGACGAGGTCAGCGCCGGGATGGAGGCCCTGGAGAGCTTCAGCACCCTCTCGCTGGACGCCGAACTGTCGGCCGGCGACGACGGCTACAGCCTCGCGGACACCCTCGGCGCGGCGGACACCTCGTACGACACCGTGATCGACCGCGAGTCCGCCAAGGAAGGGCTGCGCAGGCTGCCCGAACGCGAGCGCGCCATCCTCTACATGCGCTTCTTCGAGGACATGACGCAGAGCCGTATAGCCGACTGCCTCGGCATCTCCCAGATGCACGTCTCGCGCCTCATCAGCCGTAGCTGCGCCCGCGTCCGCGACGAGGCGATGGGCCAGCGGGCGGCCCGCCGGGGGACCGGCCGGCCGGTGCGTAACTGACGTGCAGAGGAACGAAGGAGGAACGGGACGGATGCTGATGCCTCACCCCGTGGTGCTGCGCGGACTCGTCGACGCGTACGAGGCGGCAGTGCTGCGCGAGCCCGTCGACGACACGGGCGTCCCGGGTCCCCGGACCCGGGACCTGGCGTACACGCTGTGCGTGTCGACCGGCACGCGTGACGTGGCGCTGGCCCTGGAGGCCGCCCGCCGCTGGCTCGCGGCCGGCCCGGTCCCCGTACCGGTCGCCGAGCCCGCGGGCGTGGCGGACTGATCCACGGCGGGGAACAGGTGGTGGGTGACTGCCCGTAGGCCGCGAGGCGGCGTACGGGCAGTCTTGCGTCACGGTGACCGGAGGAGCCTGGGCAGCGTGACGGAGCCGGGCGTTCCGCCGGGCCGGGGCCGCGCCGCCCGGTGTGTGCGGAGGATGCCGGGGCATGCGGAGTCCGGGAGGGGAGGTCCACATGAACGCACGTGTCATGGCACGTACCGGCCGCGGTCGGGCCAGGCGGGCGGCGAACGGTTCGGCCGCCGAGGGGGCCGCCCGGGCGGGACTCACCGCTCGCGGCGTGATCTACCTGCTGGTCGGCATCCTGGCCCTGCAGATCGGCTTCGGTACCGGAAACCGGCAGGCGGACCGGGGAGGCGCCCTGGCCGAGCTGTCGGACAAGCCCTTCGGCGCCGTACTGCTGTGGGCGCTCGGCATCGGGCTCGTCGGCATGGCGCTGTGGCGCCTGTCCGAGGCGGTGTTCGGCGCCACGGGCAAGGACGGTCACACGGCGAAGAAGCGGCTGCCGGCCGCCGCCCGCTGCGTGTTCTACGCGTTCGTCGCCTACTCCGTACTGGCCTTCGCGGCCGGGACCGGCGGCAGCGGCTCCAGCGACCAGCAGTCCAGGGACGTCACGGCCAAGGTGATGGAGATGCCCGCCGGACGGTGGCTCGTGGGCGTGGCCGGCGTCGCGATCGTCGTCGCCGGAGTGGTGATCGGCGTACAGGCGCTGCGCCGCAGCTATCACAAGAAGCTGAAGCTCGGCGCGCTGAGCCCCCGGGCCCGGCGGCTGGTCGACGTCACCGGCGTCGGGGGCGGCACGGCACGCGGGCTGGTCTTCGCCGCGGCGGGCGCCTTCGCCGTGCGGGCCGCCGTCGACTACGAGGCCGACAAGGCGAAGGGACTGGACGACACCCTCCGCTCCTTCGCCGAAACCCCGCTCGGACCCTGGCTCCTGATCTGCGTCGCCGCAGGTCTGATGCTGTTCGGCGTCTTCTCCTTCGCCCTCGCTCGATGGCGTCGCGTCTGAGCCGCGCCGCACGGGGAACACGGGGCGAATGAACGAACACGAGATTCCTCCGCCGGACGGACGTCCCGTGGACGTCTACCTCGACCTCCTGCGCATACGCATGGAGACCGACGACTACCAGCTGCTGCTCAGCGTGGTGGAACCCGTCCTCCAGGCGATCGACGAGCACCAGATGCCCACCATCGACTTCTCCCTGGACGGGGACAACGCCGAAGCGCTGCCCCAGGCGATCAGGGACGAGGCCGCCCTGGTCATCGCCACCGCGGTCACCGGCCGACTGGACAACGAGGTCGTCGAGATCAGCACCGACGAGACCGGCCCGGTCCGGGTCGTCACCGACGCGGCCACCGCCTCCGACCCCGAACGCCTCGGGGAGATAGCCGACTACCTCAAGGAACGCCACGTGCAGAACGAGGAACTGCGCGGCATCGCCGAGGCGAGCGGTCTGCCCAGCGACTTCTGAGCGTCACCGCTTCGGCGGCGCGACGGGCACGCCCAGCGGCCGGGCGAGACCCACGACCGCCTCGTCCAGGCGCTCCAGGTGCCGCAGTACCCGGCCGGTGATACGGCCGTACCGTGGCACCCCGGCGGCGTCCGGGGTCAGCAGCGAGGCGATGCTCGGCCCGGTCTCCACCTCGGTCTCCGCGTCCTCGTCGGCGACGCGGGCGGCGATCGCCTCGATGTTGCGCACCGTGCGCCGCACCGCCCCGCGCAGCCGCGGGTCGGCCGCGATCGAGGGGTGGGCGGGCAGCAGCTCGGCCGTCGCGGCCAGGGACCGCGCGTGATAGGCGCAGGTCTCCAGCAGCGCGACCACGTACTGGGCGGTGTTGCGCCGGGCCCGCAGCGGCGTGATCGGATGGGTGAGGGGCTGCGTGGCGGCCCGCAGATCGCCCAGCGCCTGGTCCAGTTCCCGCGCGGTGTCCAGCAGATCGGCCGCCGGCCCGCCACTGAGCTGGTCGACGGCCCCCTCGGTGACATCGGTGAGCCGCTCCAGCACCGTGCCGAGCAGTTCGTTCGTACGCCGGTCCGTGCGTATCGGCAGCACCAGCGCCGCCGCCACGATCCCGCAGGCCGCGCCGAGCGCCGTCTCCTCCACACGCAGCAGCAGCACCGACAGGCTGTAGGTGTGCAACAGGGTGTACAGCAGCCCCAGCATCGCCGTGACGAAGAACGACATCAGCGTGTAGGACAGCGGCGCGGTGTAGAACATCGCGAAGATGAACAGCAGCACCAGCCCGAACGCGATCCAGGTGTGGCCGCCCACCAGGCCCGCCAGCACGATGCCAGCCACCACCCCGAGCATCGTGCCCAGCACGCGGCGGTAGCCCTTGACGAGGATCTCGCCGGTGGACGCCGTGTTCAGGAAGACGATCCAGCACGCGAGCACCGCCCAGTACCAGCGCTCGGCGGACAGCAGCTCCCCGCCCAGGATGGCCAGTGACGACCCCACCGACACCTGCACCGCGGCCCGCGTGGTGGGCCGCCGCAGCCCGGTCGGCTCCTCCTTCGGCGCTCCCTCCTCACCGGCGTCGATGGCGGCGTCCTCGGCGTCCAGCTCCTCCCGGGAACGGGTCGTCGCGGGCGTGTCGTCCGACTCGTCCTGCGGCCCGTCCAGGGCGATCCGCAGGCCCATGACCGCACGCGCGGTCTCACCGATGCCGCGGAACACGTCCTGGACCGCCGGGATCGCCTCGGGCAGGTTCTCCTCGTCGCGGTAGCCGAGGAGCCGGTTGCGCAGATGGGACAGCGCGGTACCGCGCGCCTCGGCGGGCGGCCGCAGCACCAGCGTGCGCAGCGCCCCGAGATCGCGGCGCAGGATCTCCGTGGCCTCGCCGGGCGCCGGTGAGCGGCCCACCGAGGGCGCGGGCGCGCCCGGCAGATGCAGGGTCAGGGTGTCCGCCCGCTCGGCGCTGCGCGCGGTCAGCAGCAGCAGGCCGAGGCGCTCGGCGGCGATCTCGGCGTCCGCGATGCGCCGCTGCACCAGACGCGCCGTGGACGCGTCGGGGGTGCCCTCCTCCAGCCGGGACTGGATCATCAGAGCCGTCTCGTGCAGGCGCGCGGTGCCGTCGCGCAGGTGCTCCAGCGTCTTCTCGATTCCGTCCGGACCGGCGTCCAGCAGCTCGCTCTGGGTGGCGATCAGCTGCGCCAGCCGGGCGCGGAACGCCTGCCGCAGCCGCTGGAGCACGCCCGCCGGTGTCTCCGGCACCACCGCGAAGCGCACCACCGCGCTGCACAGGAACGCCACCGCGATGGCACCCAACAGCCCCGGCAGCACCGACACCTTCGCGCCGACGAACAGGGACACGAAGTAGACCTGGAAGCCGATCAGCCCGAGCGCGGTGCCGCGGTCGCCGAACCGGCGGACGAAGACGGCACAGAAGATCAGTACGACGAAGAAGGCGTCACCGATGACGACCCGCGAAGTGAGCAGCGCGCTGACCGACACCGACGCCAGGGCGACGGGCAGCCCCAGCGCCACGGTGACGGCCTGGCCCTTGGTGTCCTTCTCCCGGATGGCGAAGGTGGCGACCATCGCCGCCATGGCGCCCGCCACCAGATGGGTGACGTCCGCACCGAACGCGGAGAGCACCGCCAGCGCCAGGGCGATGGCGCCCACCGTCCGCAACCCGGCCGTCAACCGCAGCAGCCCGGGGTCGGACGCGGCGACGCGGTCCCGCAGCCGTGTCCGCACCGAGCGCCCCGCTGCCTTCACGCCGCCGTACACTCTCCCGATTCACGCCCGACTCCCGGCCGGTTCACGCCGAGATCCACTTCTCAGCATGTCATGCCGCGAACGGACCACCGCCGCCGGGTCACAGCTGTGCCCGGCCCGCTCCCTCGACCTGCTTGCGGACCTGTTCCGGCGTCAGATAGGCGTCGGTGTACTCGAAGTCCTTCAGCTTTGCCGCCTTGCGGGCCTGGAATCCGGTGCGTACGAAATCGTCGCCCGCGACGGCGTTGAGCGTCCAGTTGGCCGCCACCCGGGCCTTGGCCACGCCCGTGCGCAGCGCCGACCAGTGGTAGCCGCGGGCCACGGCCTGGGCGGGCAGGCCCTTGAGTTCGACGCCGAGCGGCTTGGAGACCGCGTCGGTGCCGCCGAGGTCGACGACGAGGCCCAGGTCCTTGTGGACGTACGGCCGCATCGGCTGGTTGCGCAGGGTGGCGATGAGGTTCTCGGCGACGTGCCGGCCCTGCCGCATGGCGTGCTGGGCGGTGGGCGGACAGACGGCGCCGTCCTGGCCCTTGGCGAGGTCGGGGACGGCGGCGGAGTCGCCGAGCGCGAACACCCCGTCGTGGTTCGGCAGGCACATCTCGGCGGTGACCGCGAGCCGTCCCTTGACCGTCTCCGCGCCGAGCGTGGCCATGAGCGGGCTCGCCACCACTCCAGCGGTCCAGATCAGCGTGCGGGTGGGCACCACCCGGCCGTCCGTGAAGGTGACCTCCTCGGGGCCGGCCTTCTCGATGGACACGCCCAGGGAGATCTCGATGCCGCGCCGCGTCAGGACCTCCTGCGCGTCGCGCCCGAGCTTCTCGCCCAGTTCGGGCATCAGCTTCGGGGCGATGTCGATCAGATGCCACTTGATCAGACTCGGGTCGAGCCGGTTGTAGCGCTTGACGGCCGCGTGCGTCAGCCGCTGCAGACAGGCCGCGGTCTCGGTGCCCGCGTAGCCGCCGCCGACCACCACGAACTGCAGCCGGGAGGCGCGCTCCACCGGGTCCTGGCTGGCGTCGGCGAGGTCCAGCTGGGAGATGACGTGGTCGCGAATGTACGCGGCCTCCGCCAGCGTCTTCATGCCGAACGCGTTGTCGGTGAGCCCCGGGATGTCGAAGGTGCGGGTGATGCTTCCGGGGGCCAGCACGATGTAGTCGTACGGCTCGTTGACGATTCTGTCGGTGATGGTGCGCACCACGCAGACCTTCGCCTTGAGGTCCACGCCGATGGCGCCGCCCGGGATGATCCGGGTCCGGTACCTGCTGCTGCGGCGCAGGGAGAGCGCGATCGACTGGGGCGTCAGCACCCCGGAGGCGACCTGGGGCAGCAGCGGCAGATAGAGCTGATAGGAGAATGGCGTCACCAGGGTGACGTCGGCCTCGTTGGGGGAGAGCTTCCGCTCCAGACGACGGACGCACTCCACGCCGGCGAAACCTGCGCCGACCACCAGGATCCTGGGTCGTGTCACGGTGTTCATCCCTTTCTGCGGCTCCAGGCGGTCTGCCGCGAACGCCATTCGCCTGCCCCTGGATCGCTGCTTCGCACCTCGTCGATCCCACCGTGCCCACACCGGTTCGGCCAGCCGGGCGCGGCAGGCAGGCGACACGGCCTGATCACCACCATGCCCCGCCCGGGCCCGCGGCGCACCGGGCGGGAGCGAACCGCCCGGGACTTTCCGGTGGGCGGACGGTGTCGGCGCAGGTCAGCCGGACCCGCGCAGGTGGCACAGCAGCAGGCACACGTCGTCGTCCCGCTCGGAGTCGCTGAGCAGGGGACGCAGGATCCCGTCCGCCGAGCCCTCCAGGTCCGCCTCCAGCTCCGCCGAGCCGAACGACCCGAGCACCTCCGCCAGCCGCGCGATGCCCGGGTCTATGCCCCGGGCGCGGCGCTCCACCAGGCCGTCCGTGTACAGCGCGAGCGTCGAGCCCGGCGCCAGCCGCACCGTGTGGTCGGCGATCTCCTGCTTCAGCGGGATGCCGAGCATGGCACCGGGTTTCGCATCGAGGGTCTGGACCCGCCCGTCCGGGGTACGCAGCACCGGCGGCGGATGGCCGGCGGCGGCCCACGTCATGGTGGGGTCGTCGGGGTGGAAGCGCGCGATGACGGCGGTGGCGAAGAGGTCGGGCTGGAGGTGGTGGAGGAACGTGTGCAGCCGGGTGAGCAGCCGGCCGGGGCTGCCGCCGTCGACGGCGTAGGCGCGCAGCGCGGTGCGCAGCTGACTCATCATCACGGCCGCGCGCAGCCCGTGCCCGGTCACGTCGCCGACCACGGCGATCGTGCCGCCGTCGGGCTGGCGGAAGGCGTCGTACCAGTCGCCGCCGATGTTCAGCCCGTGGGTGGCGGGCAGATAGCGCGCGGCCAGGCCGAGTCCCGGCCGGGCGGGCAGTTCGGTCAGCAGGGCCCGCTGGAGCGTCTCCGCGATGTCGCGGTTGTGCTGGTAGCGCTGGGCGTGGTCGATCGCGATACTGGCCCGCCGGGTCAGCTCGATCACCATCACGGCGTCGTCCGGGTCCCAGCGTTCCCCGGGCGGGGACAGGGTCACCACGCCGAGGGGCGCCTGCCGCGTCGGCAGCGGAATGCACAGCAGCGGCCGCTCGGGCTCCAGCGCAGACGGTGGCTGGTCGTCGACGCCGGGCAGGCCGCCGGGGTGCCCGGCGGCGTACTGGGGCCGCCCGGTGCGGGCGGCGACCACGGCGGCGGCCGGATGGGCGGGCCCCGGCCGGTCGCCCTCCTGCTCGAACAGCCAGACGTCGACACTCGTGGCGTACTCCGGTACCAGCAGCTCCGGCAGGCGGCGCACGATCTCGTGGTGATCGAGCGACGCCGTCAGCACCGCGCTCGCGTCCGCCAGGAACGTCAGCCTGCGCCGGGCGTTCTCCGCCTCCGTACGCGCCTTTCGCTCGGCGGCGAACGCCTCCCGCTGGGCCCGGCCGGCGGCGTCCAGCTCGGCGTGCAGGGCCACGACGCCCTGGTTCGTCTGGTGCAGCTCCTCCCGGTGGAAGTCGACCAGGCCCTCCTGCTCGGTGAGCCTGTCCAGCACCAGCGCCGTGTCCTCGTCGGCCCCGAGCAGGGCCTCGGCCAGCGTGGCCGGGTCGGCCGCCGGCGCGTCGACATCGGCGGCCGGCACGGCCTCGGGGCAGGGCACCGTGACCCGCCACGGTGGCTCCCCGGCGGCCGCGGCGTCGCGCGACGGCGTCAGCACGGCGTGCAGTACGCCCTCCCCGGCCTCCGGCGTGGCGCGGGAAGCCGTGCCGGCCTTCAGGGTGAGCCGCCAGGTACCGCCCTTGGTCAGACACAGCCGCAGCTGCGCCCCGAGCGAGGCCACCAGCCGCGCCCGCTCCAGGGGCGGCACCCCGTAGGCCGCGGCCAGGCGCGCGGTGATGATGCGCGCCTGGGCCGCGTCGGTGGTGTCGGTGATGTGCCAGATACGGGTCATGGGCGGTCCACCGGGGTCGGGGCCGGACCGGTGGCGGCGGTGTTGTCGCGTGTGGGGCGGGCGGGGTTGTTGTGGGGTGGGGCCGCGGGGTGCCGGTGTTTTGGGGGAGGCGTGCCGGGGGCCGGGTGTGTGGTGATGGTGGTGCGTGCTGGGGCGGCGTCAGTGTGGTCCAGCGGGGTCGGGGCCGGACCGGTGGCGGCGGTGTGGTCCCGTGTGGGGTGGGCGGGGTTGTTGTGGGGTGGGGCCGCGGGGTGCCGGTGTTCAAGGGGCGGCGTGCCGGGGGGCGGGGGTGCGGTGGTGGTTCGCGGGTGGGCCGTGGCGGTGGTGTGTGGGGTACGGGTCATCGGGCATCCGGCGGGGTCGAGGCCAGTACGGCCACGGCGGTGTCGTCCCGCACGGGGCGGGCGGAACTGCTGGCGTCACGGACCGTCACGGCGGCCGTCACCGCCGGGTCGGCCGCCGTGCGGCAGGTGTCGGGCGTCGGGGTCCAGCGGCTCGGCAGACCGTCGCTGTGCAGGACCAGCACCCGGTCGTCCGCCCAGGCCGCCTCCTCCTCGCGCAGGGTCGTGGGCCGGTGGGTGCCGACGATGCCGGGCCGGGACACCAGGTGCCGCCAGGTGCCGCCCGCGCACAGCCGTGCCCCGATGTTGCCGACACCGGCGAACCTGAGCACCGCGGCACGCGTGTCGACCTGGGCCACCGCGACGGCCGCGCCGCGGGTCCCGCCCAGCGCCGTGTCGAGCCGCCGCAGCGCCTCGGCGGGCGCGAGGTGGGCCGAACCGCGCAGAGCCTCGACGGCGGCGGTCGAGGCGCGGGCCGCCTCCGGGCCGTGGCCGAGCCCGTCGGCCAGCATCAGCGTGACCCGGTCCCCGGCCCGGACCCACGCCCAGGCGTCGCCCGAGTAGTCGGCCCCGCCGAAGGGGACGTTCACCGCACCGGCCCGTACCCCGGCCGCCGGGCCGGGCTCCGTGGCACGGCCGTCGGGTACGGCGCCGATCCGGGCGACCACCACCGTGCCCCGGCCCGGGACGCTGTGCAGGTCGAAGGTGTCGGCGAGACGCGCGCAGGTGCCGAGACCGGCGCCGAGGGAGTGCGTGGTGGTGAAGCCGTCGCGCAGGGCGGCGGACACGTCGGCGATCCCGGGGCCGTGGTCGACCGTGGCGACCTGCACGAGCCGGGTCTCACCGTCCCGGTCGGCCTGGAGGACGGCGGGAGCGACGACGTCGATGAGGACCTGGCCGCCCCCGGCGTGCTTGAGCAGGTTCGTGGCCAGCTCGGTCGCCACCAGCGACGCGGTGGCGGTGCGCTGCTCGTCCAGCCCGGCCAGCGCCGCCGCGTGCTCCGCGGCCACCCGGGCGTCGCGCACCCGGGTCGAGTCGTGCACCGGGACGTCCCACACGCGCGGCATCAGGACTCCTCACGCGGGCGGGGTGCCCGGCCCACCCAGGAGGTCACCCGCACGGTGGTGCCCGCACCCGGGTCGCTCTCGATCGCGAAGTCGTGCACCAGGCGCCGCGCACCGCCCAGCCCCATGCCCAGCCCGCCCCCCGAGGTGAAGCCGTCGCTGAGCGCCTGCTCCAGGTCCGCGATGCCCGGTCCCTCGTCGCTGAAGGTCAGCCGCAGTCCCTGGGTCCCCCCCTCGGCGACAGGCTCCGTCTCCATCGTTCCACCGCCGCCGTACACGAGCGTGTTGCGGGCCAGTTCGCTGGCCGCCGTGACCAGCTTCGTCTGGTCCACCAGACCGAAGCCCAGCTGGGCGGCCGCCTGCCGCACGTGCTGACGTACCCACACCAGATCCATGTCCGAACGGATCGGCAGGCGGGCCTGTGCGCCCGCGGCAGTGTGCATCACGGACTCTCCTGGCGCAGGCCGCCGTAGCGGGACGACGGGGCGTGCCGCGTCAGCAGGTCGAGAGCCACCTCGGTACTGAGCGCGGTGTGCACCCCCGGCAGCGTCAGGCCGAGCTCCACCAGGGTGATCGCGACCGCCGGCCGCATGCCGACCAGCACGGTGCGCGCGGCCAGCAACTCCGTCTGCCCGGCGATCTCCGCCAGGACCCGGCCGAGGAAGGAGTCGACGATCTCCACACCCGAGATGTCGATGATCACACCGGTGGCCCCGCTGCGGGAGATGGTCTCGGCGAGGTCCTGCTGGAGCTGCTGCGCCGTGCTGTCGTGCAGGTCCCCCTGAAGGGTGACCAGCAGCACCTCGCCGAGCCGGAGGACCGGAACATGACCCGTCACGGGACCCGCGTGGGGCCCCGGGAATGCCTCGCTCACCGCGTGACCGGACCGTTCGCGACGGGGTTCACGATGCCGACCCCGAGCTGGTGCAGCACGTAGCCCAGCGCGTCGGCGAGGCTCGCCCGGGTGACCACGGTGCCCAGGTCCAGGCCGAGGTGGACCATGGTCTGCGCGATCGCGGGCCGGATGCCGGAGACGATGCACTCGGCGCCCATCAGCCGGGCCGCCGCCACCGTCTTCATCAGGTGCTGGGCCACCAGCGAGTCGACGGTCGGCACCCCGGTGATGTCCAGGATCGCGTAGCGCGCCTGCTGCTCCACGATGGACTCCAGCAGGGTCTCCATGACGACCTGGCTGCGGGCGCTGTCGAGTGTCCCGATCAGTGGAACGGCCACGATGCCGTCCCACAGCTTGATGACGGGAGTGGCCACCTCCAGCAACTGCAACCGCTGGCGGTCGATGAGCGCCTGCCCCTCGCTGAGCGCCGTCTGCATGACCACGACCCGCAGGGTGCCCATCAGCACGCTCAGCGTGGTGACGCAGTCCCGGGCGTGCTCGGCGGAGGCGTCCGGGAGGTCGGCCACGAGCAGGTTCTCGACCGGCGGGCGCAGGGCGGCCAGTTCGCTCGACACCTGGGCGGCGCTCAGGCCGGCCCGCGAGCGGGCCGCGCCCATCCGCGCCAACTGCTCGCGCACCGTCGTGAATCCGGCGGCGTCCGGGTCCTCCATCCGTGCCGCGTCCGCTACTTGGGCCAGTGCGTCCACCACGGCCTTGCCCGCCTCGACCGCCTCGTCGCGCGAGACGGTGAACACGGCCCGGAACAACGGCTCGTCCGCCCATCGCTGGGCGATCTGCTCACGGCGACGCCGCAGAAAGTCCCTGACCTCGTCCGTCGGCGATCCCGCTGTTCCCTCCGCCTGTTCCGGCACCTGTTCCACTCCTCATCCGCGTTGCGCCGCACAGCCCCGGGAGGCGACGTGACGGCGACGTGACTCTGCCGGGCGACAACTGTAACCACCCGCCGACCTCGTACGACACCTGCTCCCGCGCGAACGTTTCGGATGAGCGTCGGGTAGGAGGGGGGAAACTCAGGCCTCGGGTATCCGCGGACCCTCCGGCTGGGCGTCGACGCGGGAGAGCGCCTCGTCGATGCTCTCGGAGACCGGCACCGTGAGGCTCACCCCCGTCAGGTCCAGAACGCGCCGCACCGCCGGGGTGGGCGAGATGATGTGCACACTGCCCGGCAGCTCGCGTGCCTCCTGATAGACCCGGAGGATGATGTTCATGCCGGACGAGTCCATGAACGGCACCTCGGAGAGGTCCAGCAGGAAGTGCCGTCGGCCGTGGTGCAGTTGGTTGGCCAGGTGGTGCTGGAACTCGGTCGCGGTGTCGACGTCCAGGTAGCCCTCCACCGTGAGCAGAGCCACCTCCTCCCGCGGCAGCGTCACCTCGACGGACAGCGGATTCTGGGCTATGGGCACGTGTACCTCCAACAATACGGCCGGGCGGTGGGGCGTCATCGTGTCCCACCGCGCCCGGCGACTACCCCCGAATCCGTTCGTCACACCTGTCCGGTCGGGAGCGGAATTCCGTGTCCTGCGTCACCCGACCCGGATGCCCACCAGGCACGTGTCGTCGTCCGTGTCCGACCTGCTGTAGGTGAGCAGCCGGTCCAGGTGCTGGTCGAGGGTGTTCGGCGTCGGGTGGACGGTGCTCAGCAGCTGTGCCAGCGATTCCTCCACCGAGCGGTCGCGGCGTTCGATCAGACCGTCGGTGTACATCAGCAGCGTGTCCTCGCCGGCCAGTTGCACCTCGTCCTCCTCGTACGCCGCCTCGGCCGCCGCTCCCAGCAGCATGCCCCTGAGCAGCGGCAGCGGCTTGGCCTCCGTGCCCCGGACCAGCACCGGCGGCAGATGGCCCGCCCTGGCCCAGCGCAGCGTGCGCCGGGCCGGGTCGTACAGACCGCACACCGCCGTGGCGGTGACCCCGCTCGTCAGATGGTGCGCCACGATGTTGAGCCACGACAGCAGCTGGCCCGGCCCGGCGCCGGTCACCGCCAGGCCGCGCAGCGCGTTGCGCAGGACCACCATGCTGGTCGCGGCCTCTATACCGTGCCCTGCCACGTCCCCCACGCACAGCAGCACCCGTCCGCTCGGCAGCATCGCGGCGTCGTACCAGTCGCCACCCACCAGATGCTCCGTCTCCGCGGGCCGGTACCGGACGGCCACCTGGAGGTCCGGCACCTTGAGCGGGGTCTGGGCCGGCGGCATGATGGCGTGCTGCAACTGCAGGGTCAGCCGGTTGCGTTCGATGGCCTGCTGCTCACTGTGCGCCAGCTGGTCGCGCGTCGCGGCGAGCGCCACCTCGGTCCAGTGCTGCGCCGAGATGTCCTGGTACGCCCCCCGTACGATGAGAAGGCGGTCGTCGGTGTCCAGGACCGGTTCGGCCACCGCCCGGACGTGCCGGGTCACCCCGTCGGGCCGCTGCAGCCGGAACGCCGCCGACGCCGGCCGCCGGTGGTGCAGGAGCGTGCGCAGGAACCGGCCGATGGTGACGGCGTCGTCCGGGTGGGCGTGGGCGGTCAGCTCCTCCAGCGGCACCGGCGTACTCGTCTGCGGACGCCCGTACAGGTCGAACAGCTGTCCGTTCCAGGTGATCTCGCCGGTCAGCAGGTTCTCCTCGAAGCCGCCGATGCGGCCGAGGCGCTGGGCGTGCTGCAGGAGGCTGGCCAGCCGCGCCGTCTCGTCCTCGATGCGCCAGATGAGCAGGACGGCGTTGCCGTGCCGACTGACGCTGATGTCCGCGAGTGCCGACAGCGGCACCTGGTCCACCAGTGCGGTCAGGTTCATCCGCCGGGCCCGGAACGCCTCGCCCGTGGCGTACACCCGCTCCACGTATCGGAACAGCTCGCTGTCCCCGGCGGCCATCGGGTAGGCCTCCAGCAGCAGCGCGCCGCGCACGACGGCACGCGGCCGCCCCGCGGGATCCAGGAAGCTCTTGTTCACGTGCTGGATGCGGAAGTCCGCCAGGTTCCCCGCGGCGTCCAGGTGCGGCACCAGGACCAGGGCGGGGTCGTACAGCCCGTCCGCCAGGTCCATCAGCTCCACCGCGTCCGGCATGACCCGCGGCTCCTGCCCGGCGCCGTGCGGCGGCGTGTACGACTCCAGCGTGTGCGCGCACAGCTCCGCCAGGGCCTCCACCTGGCGGACCACCTGGGGCGGCTGCGGAGCGAGCGGCACCGGCCAGGCGATCTCCAGTACGCCGTGGATGCGCCCCCCGGTGCCGGCGGGCACGGCGACCCTGCCGCCGTCCGGGTACTGGTGCCGGCCCACGCTGGGCAGCCCGGTCCCGGCCAGCGAGGTGATCCACTGGCCCTCGCGCTCGGTCAGCCCGCACCGGGCCACCGTCGCCACGTCCGGCGGCACGTAACGCCAGCGGGTGGCCTCGGCCGGCGAGAACCCCGCACTGCCGGCCAACGTGAGCGACCCGTCGTACCCGGCCGCCCAGATGGCCACGGCGACCGCGCCGAGCGGGCGCAGCGCCTGCTCCAGCAGGGCGTCGGCCACGGCCTGGGTGTCGTCCGCGGCCAGCGCGCCGCTCTCGGCCGCGCGCAGGCGCACGGCGGCCGACTCGGCCACCGCCTCCCCGGCCTCCCCGCCGTCCTCGGCGTCCGCGGCCCGCACGGCGGCGGTGGCCGTCAGGAACGCGTCCGTCACCTCCGACATCCGGTCCCGGGCGGCCTGGTTGATGACGTCGACCGCGAACTCCAGGGGAGTCACCTGGGACTGCTCGGCCAGCTCGGCGAGCTGCCGTGCGGCCTGCGCCGGACCACACCCGAGCCGGGCGACCAGGATGCCCTTGGCGAGCTCGATCAGCGCCCGGCCCTCGGCCTCGGCCTGGGCGGCCCGCACCTCGCGGCTGAGCCGGTCCACCGTGGCCGCCAGCCTCCCCACGGGCGACAGCGGGGCCATCGCGCGCAAGCCGGCGGCCGGCCCGTCGACCGCGCAGGACTGCGGCGGCCCGGACGCCGGGGGCGGCGCGGCGGACGCGTCCCGCGGCGCGTCGCCGGCCGGTCCGCGTGGCTGCTCGGACATGTTCACGATGAGGACGCTCCTCGGCTGGAGACCGTCACGGAGCGCGACGGGACGTGCCGCGCACCGCCCGGCCCACCGGTGTACGGGACGGGGGCCGGCACGCTCATGCGGGCAGCCACCGTCGGACGCAGGCGATGAGGTCCTGGGTGTCGACGGGCTTGGTGACGTAGTCGCTGGCGCCCGAGGCGAGGCTCTTCTCCCGGTCGCCGGGCATCGCCTTCGCGGTGACCGCGATGATCGGCAGCTCGGCGTACCGGGGGATCCGGCGGATCTCGGCCGTCGCCGTGTAGCCGTCCATCTCCGGCATCATCACGTCCATCAGGATCAGCGCGACGTCCGGGTGGTCCACGAGCGTCTCGATGCCCCGGCGCCCGTTCTCCGCGTGCAGGACCCGGAAACCGTGGAGCTCCAGGATCCCGCTGAGCGCGAAGAGGTTGCGCGCGTCGTCGTCGACGACGAGGACGGTGCGCCCGGCCGACGGGTCGTCCAGGGGGTCCGGGGCCAGGTTCTGCGGCTCCTCGGGCCGGACCAGGGAGAGGACGTCGCCGGGCTCCTCGGCGGCCAGGTGCAGCGCGATGCGCTCGCGCAGCTCGTCGAGGCTGGACAGGAACTCCAGCGCCCCGCCCTCCGCCCCGGAACGCAGGCTCTCCTCCAGTGCAGCGTCCGCGCGATGGCCGCTGTGCACGAGCACCGGCACGCTCGCCAGCGCGGAGTCGCCGCGCAGCGCCTCCAGGAAGCGGGACGCCTCCGAGTCCGGCATGCCCAGCTCCAGGACGACGCAGTGGCACGGCTCGGCCGCGAGCGCTCCGGCCGCCTCCTGCGCCCCCACGGCCGTGATGACGTCGAGCGGGGGCCGGTCGCCCGCGTCGTCCCGGCCGTGCGTCAGGTCGGCGATCACGCTCTCCGCGACGAGGGTCAGCAGACCGCGCGGACGCTCCTCCACGACGAGCAGCCGCCGCGGGCGCTGCCGGTGGCCGCCCGTGAGCTCGGGCACCGTCGCCGGGCGGGAGAGCACGTCGGCGGGCGACTCGGCCGGGGCGTGCTCCGCGCCCCGGTCCAGCAGCTCCTCGAAGTCGGGCCGGGCCACGGGCAGGAACAGCGTGAACGTGCTGCCCCGGTCGGGCGTGCTGTCCACCGTGACGGCGCCGCCGAGCAGCTGGGCGATCTCCCGGGTGATGGACAGGCCGAGTCCGGTGCCGCCGTACTTGCGGCTGGTCGTGCCGTCCGCCTGCTGGAACGCGCCGAAGATCGACTCCAGGTTCTGCTCGGGGATGCCGATACCGGTGTCCTTCACCCGGAAGGCCACCACGGCACCGCCCCGGAGCACGCCGGCGGGCACCTCGCCGTCCGACGCCGGTTCGACGGCCAGCGCCACCCCGCCCCGCTCGGTGAACTTCACCGCGTTGGACAGCAGGTTGCGCAGCACCTGACGCAGCCGGGACTCGTCGGTCAGCAGGTCCGCCGGTGCTCCGGCGGCCGTCGACACCGTGAACTCCAGGCCCCTCTGCGTCGTCATGGGCCGGAAGGTGGCCTCGACGTACTCGATGAGCTGCCGCAGCGACACCCGCTCGGGTGCGACGTCCATCTTCCCCGCCTCGACCTTCGACAGGTCCAGGATGTCGTTGATCAGCTGGAGCAGGTCCGAGCCCGCGGAGTGGATGATGCCCGCGTACTCGACCTGCTTGGGGGTGAGGTTGCGCGACGGGTTCTGGGCGAGCAGCTGGGCGAGGATGAGCAGGCTGTTGAGCGGCGTGCGCAGCTCGTGGCTCATGTTGGCCAGGAACTCCGACTTGTACTTCGAGGCCAGCGACAGCTGCTGGGCACGGGCCTCCAGCTCCTGCCGGGCCTGCTCGATCTGCAGGTTCTTCGCCTCGATGTCCCGGTTCTGCGTCGCCAGCAGGGACGCCTTCTCCTCCAGCTCGGCGTTGGAGCGCTGCAGCTCCTCCTGCTGGACCTGGAGCTCGGCGGAACGGGCCTGCAGCTCGGCGGTCAGGCGCTGCGACTCGGAGAGGAGCTCGTCGGTACGGGCGTTGGCCACGATCGTGTTGACGTTGACGCCGATGGTCTCCATCAGCAGTTCCAGGAAGTCCCGGTTGATCTGCGTGAACGCGGCGACCGACGCCAGCTCGATGACGCCGAGGACCTGCCCCTCGACCACGATGGGCACCAGCACCAGGGCGGTCGGCACCACCTCGCCGAGCCCGGAGGAGATCGTCACGTAGCCGGCCGGCAGCTCGTCCACCACGATGGTGCGCCGGCTGCGCGCGGCCTGGCCGACCAGGGTGCGGCCGAAGGCGATGCGGGTGGGCCTGCGCGCGTCCTCGGGATAGCCGTAGGAGCCGACGAGCCGCAGCTCGGGCCCGTCGTCGCCGTCCTCGGCCAGATAGAACGCGCCGTACTGGGCCGACACCAGCGGCACCAGCTCGTCCATGATCAGCTCGGCGACCACGGGCAGGTCCCGGTGCCCCTGCATCAGACCGGAGATCCGGGCCAGGTTGGTCTTGAGCCAGTCCTGCTCCTGGTTGGCCCGGGTGGTCTCGCGCAGGGACTCCACCATGGAGTTGATGTTGTCCTTGAGTTCGGCGACCTCGCCCGACGCCTCCACGTTGATGGAGCGGGTCAGGTCGCCCTCGGCGACGGCGGAGGTGACCCCGGCGATCGCGCGGACCTGGCGGGTGAGGTTGCCCGCCAGCTCGTTGACGTTCTCGGTGAGGCGCTTCCAGGTACCGGAGACGCCCTCCACCTCGGCCTGGCCGCCGAGCCGGCCCTCGGTGCCGACCTCGCGGGCGACGCGGGTGACCTCGTCGGCGAAGGCGGAGAGCTGGTCGACCATCGTGTTGATCGTCGTCTTGAGCTCCAGGATCTCGCCGCGCGCGTCGACGTCGATCTTCTTCGACAGGTCTCCCCGGGCGACCGCGGTCGTCACCAGCGCGATGTTGCGCACCTGGCCGGTGAGGTTGTTGGCCATGGAGTTGACGTTGTCGGTGAGGTCCTTCCAGGTGCCGGCGACGTTCGGCACGTGCGCCTGGCCGCCGAGCCGGCCCTCGGTGCCGACCTCGCGGGCGACGCGGGTGACCTCGTCGGCGAACGCCGACAGCGTGTCGACCATCGTGTTGATGACGTCGGCCAGCGCCGCGACCTCGCCCTTGGCCTCCACGGTGATCCGCTGCGACAGGTCGCCGCGCGCCACGGCGGTGGCGACCTGGGCGATGGAGCGGACCTGGCCGGTGAGGTTGTTGGCCATGGAGTTGACGTTGTCGGTCAGGTCCTTCCAGGTGCCCGACACACCGCGTACCTGGGCGCGGCCGCCCAGGTTGCCCTCGGTGCCGACCTCGCGGGCGACGCGGGTGACCTCGTCGGCGAAGGCGGAGAGCTGGTCGACCATCGTGTTGATGGTGTTCTTCAGTTCGAGGATCTCGCCGCGGGCGTCCACCGTGATCTTCTGGGAGAGATCGCCCTTGGCCACGGCGGTCGCCACCTGGGCGACGTTGCGGACCTGGTTGGTCAGGTTGCCCGCCATGAAGTTCACCGAGTCGGTGAGGTCGCGCCACGTGCCCTTGACGCCCTGGACGTCGGCCTGGCCGCCGAGCCGCCCGTCGGTGCCGACCTCGCGGGCGACGCGGGTGACCTCGTCGGCGAAGGCGGAGAGCTGGTCGACCATCGTGTTGATGGTGTTCTTGAGTTCGAGGATCTCGCCGCGGGCGTCCACGTCGATCTTCTGCGACAGGTCGCCCTTGGCCACCGCCGTGGCGACCTGGGCGATGTCACGGACCTGGGTGGTCAGGTTCCCCGCCATGGCGTTGACCGAGTCCGTCAGGTCGGCCCAGGTGCCCGAGACGCCCGGCACCCTCGCCTGCCCGCCGAGGGTCCCCTCCGTGCCGACCTCGCGGGAGACCCGGGTGACCTCGGAGGTGAACACGGACAACTGGTCCACCATGCCGTTGAAGACCTTGGCGATGTCGCCCATCAGGCCATCGGCCTCGTCCGGCAGACGAGTACCGAAGTCGCCGTCCCGCACGGCCGTCAGGCCCGCGAGCAGACGGCGCAACTCCTGATCGCCCGGAACCGCCTCGACGGTCCCGGCGCTGTCGCTGGTCATGCGCACCCTCGTTCCACTCCCCAGGAGCCCTCGGAGCGAGGACTCGGAACCCCCTCCGGACCGCTGCCTGATCCGGGCGTGATGTATGGGTATTGCCGCAGTTCACGGATCTACCCAAGGCGAAAAATACGTCAGAGGCTAACCCAGGTCGCGGGTCCGAACAAAGCGGGACGTCACTCGGTGGAGCGCGGCCTCCTACGGGATGTGCCACACATGCCGGAACGGTCATGGGGTACCCGGAACGGTTGAGCCGCCGCCGATTGGCCCACTGAGCCCGAATGCGGCAGCCCGGGCCGGGTATCTGCTGCTGTGGAGCCGGCCCGGCGCGTGGCGTCGGCCCGGCCCGGCAAGGGTCACCGACGCGGGAGGGAAGGGACGGCGTGCCGATGGAGAGCATCTGGTCGTACGCGGCGGGCAGTGGTTACACGGAGGAACAGGACCTGACGGGCTGCACCGTCGTCGCGAACGACGGCACCATCGGTCACGTGGACCGCCAGGCCGACCACTTCGGCATGCGGCACCTGGTCGTCGACACCGGCGTCTGGGTCTTCGGCCGGAGCGTGCTCGTGCCGGTCGGCATGGTCAGGGGCATCGACACCGAGGCCCGTACGGTCACGGTGGCGTGCACCAGGGCGGAGGTCAAGGCCGCGCCCCGGTTCCGGACCGACAGCGAGACGATGGACCGGGAGTATCTGACGTCCGTCGGCGACTACTACCACCGGCTGCCGCCGCAGGACACCTCCGCGGACTGACCCGGCGCCGGACGACAGCACGGCGAAGACCAGGGACACCAGGGACACCACTGACATGGAATCAACCGACGGGACCACCACGGCCTCATCCGGCTTCGCGCCGTCCGGCGCACCGGCCACGGGCGCCGTGACGAGCGCGGCGACGGCACGCGCGTACGCGGAGTCGGTGGCGCGCGCGCAATGGGGATCGGGCCGCGGCGTGCGGGACGAGGACGTCGTCGACCTGCTGCTCGTGGTCTCGGAGCTGGTCACCAACGCGATCCGGCACGGCGACGGGCTGGCCGGATTCGAGATCCGGCCCATGGGCGAGGGCGTGTGGATCGCCGTTCACGACAACAGCTCGGTGGTGCCCCGGGCCGCGTACGAGTTCCCCACCAGGCACCACGGGAGCGGTTACGGCTGGCCGCTCGTCGCCCGCCTGGCCCGCGACATCGCCGTCGACCGGCACCCGGAGGGCGGCAAGTCGATCAGCGTGCTGGTACCCCTGCGCGACGCGGGCGCCCCGTGACCTGGGCGGTCACCAGGGCAGAAAGACATGGATGTCCTTGCCCCGCTCGCCGGTGACGACGCTCACCTGGTCGGACAGGGTGTGGATCAGATGCCAGCCGATGCCGCCGCCGCCGTTGCTCGGATGGAAGGGGCGCGGCGCGGGTTCGGTCGTACTCGTGTCGTGCATCACCACGTGCACTCCGTCGAAGGTCCGGCGCAGCCGCAGCGTGAACGGCCCCGGGGCGTACTGCACCGCGTTCGCCGCCAGCTCCGTGACGACCAGGAGGATGTCGTCCCAGTGCTCGGGCTGCGAGGCTGGTGACGCACGGGCCAGGTCGTAGAGGAATTCCTCCGCGACCAGGCGCGCACCGGTCACATTGTGCAGCTCCCCGGTAAAGCTGGCGGTGCGGTTCGTGATCTCCTCGGAAGCCAGTGTCCTGTCCCTACGCGACTCGGCTGCCATTTCGCCTTCCCGGCCCGGCATCGGCCGGGCGTTGTCCTTTCTTCGCTTTCCCTTCGTTTGTTAGTTCCCGTGCCGGCCGACCCTACGCGCCTCGTTGTGCGGGTCCGGGCGTGGTGGCCGGGGGTGACTGTCCCGTCACCCCCGACGAAATCCCCGGAACACAGAGCGGATTGCGCGGGAACCCGGAAGGCGGAACACAGCGATCGTGCCGGGATGGTGGTGAGCGCGTCGATCGGCGGCTTCAGCCGGTACGTGGGCGGCTGATCCGGTCGGCACACCAGGCCACGAGTGCGCGGGCGCGCCGGTACCCCACCGGCGCGTCCGCGCACGTCCGCGCCTTACCGAGCCGCTTCCGCGGTCACCGGAAGAACACGTTGTCCGAGTCCTCCCACCCGGCCGGATCCTGCGGCGGCACCGGCGGCCGGCGGTGCGACCGCGCCTCGTACATCGCGTCGATCTCGAAGGCGTAGGTCCGTACGATCTCGTCCCGGCGGAGCTTCATCGACGGGGTGAGCAGCCCGCCCGCCACGTCGAACGGATCGGGCAGGACGCGGAAGACCCGGATGGACTCCGAACGCGACACGGCACTGTTGGCCGCGGCGACGGCCCGCGCGACCTCCTCCCGCAGCGCGTTCTCCTCGCGTGCCTCACGGACCGGGGCGTCGCCCTGCAGGGCCAGGCCCGCCCGCCAGTGCGTCAGGAACTCCGGGTCGAGCGTGATCAGGGCGCCGACGCAGGGCCGGTTGTCGCCCACGACCACCGCCTGGTGGACGAGCGGGTGCATGCGCAGCCGCTGCTCCAGGGCGGTCGGTGCCACGCTCTTGCCGCCGCTGGTGATGATGACGTCCTTCTTGCGGCCCGTGATCGCCAGGTAGTTCTCGTCGTCCAGATGCCCGAGGTCCCCGGTGGCCAGCCAGCCGCCGCGCAGCACCTCCAGGGTGGCGGCCTCGTCACCGATGTACCCCTGGAACAGCGAGGGCCCGCGCACCAGGATCTCCCCGTCGTCGGCCACCCGGATCTCCATCCCGGGCAGCGGCTGCCCGACGGTGCCGGACTTCTCCCGGCCCAGCGGCTGCATCGTCAGCCCGCCGCTGGTCTCCGTCAGGCCGTAGCCGTCGTGGACGTAGACGCCGATGCCCTCGAAGAAGAGGGACAGCTCGCGGCTGAGCGGCGAACCACCGGACGTCGCGCGGCGCACCCGACCGCCGAGCGCGCTCCGCAGCCGGCGGTACACCGTCCGCTCGTACAGGGCGTGCTGGAGGCGGAGGTCGAAGCCGGGCCCCGGCCCCCTGCCCAGCCGCCGGCGCTCCAGCGCGGCGGCGAAGTCCCGCGCCGTCTCGGCGGCCCGCTCGAACAGCGCCCCGCGGCCTGCCTTCTGGGCCGTGCGCAGGAAGTTCTTGTAGAGCTTCTCCAGAACCGACGGGACGGCGTAGAAGTAGGTCGGGCGGAAGGAGCGCAGGGCCGAGGCCAGCGCCTCCTCGGTCATGGCGGGCTCGTGCGCCATGAGCAGCCCGCCCCGGACGCACAGGCTCTGGATCATCAGCCCGTACACGTGGGAGAAGGGCAGGAAGGCCAGGACGGCGCCCTGCTCCCCGGGCGGCGCGACCGTGTGGCCCCAGCCCTCGATCAGCGTGTCGCACGGACTGGCCAGGCTGCGGTGGCTCAGCGCGCAGCCCATGGCGCGGCCGGACGTGCCCGAGGTGTAGGCGACGACCGCGGTGGAGTCCGGCAGCACGATGCGGCGCATGGAGTCGACCGTGGCGAACGGGAGGAACTCGCCGCGCGCCACGAGCGTGTCCATCGCGCCCGCGTCCAGTTGCCAGACATGGCGCAGCGAGGGCAGCGACGCGCACACCGAGCCGACGGTCATCACGCTCTGCTCGTCCTCGACCACCACGGCGACACAGCCGGCGTCCCGCAGGATCCACTCGACCTGGTCGCGTGAGGAGGTCGGATAGATCGGCACGACCTCGGCACCCACCGTCCACAGCGCGTAGCTGAAGACCGTCCACTCGTACCGGGTGCGGGCCAGGATCGCCACGCGGTCGCCCGGCGAGATCCCGCACGCGATCAGCCCCTTGGCCAGGTCGGCCACCTCGTCGCGGAACTCCACGGCCGTCACCTCGTGCCAGACCGTCGAGTCCGGCCCGGTACGGCGGGCGAGCATCGGCAGGGTCGGACTGAGGGCAGCCGTCTCGAAGAGGCTGTCGGCGAGCCCGCCGGTCAGGGGCGAGACGGCCCGGGGAGCGAGAGCGAGGTCGCGCATGCGCTGGCTCCTGACATGTACGGACGGTGGACCCCACGGACGAGCACCGACGAGCACCGTGATCGGCCGTGCTCGGAATGTAGCGGAGCCGCAGGCGGCGGGGGGCCGGGACGGCGGAAGTGTTCCCGCCTGGTGATCTCGGCCGGATCGGGGGACCCGGACGGCATGAGCTATACGAACCCCGACCCGGAACCCGAACGCACCACCGGACTGGAACAGGGAGGCGGTGTGCCGCCTGGCGAGACCCCGCCGGGGGAGAGCAGCATGTCCGAGGCGGGCCCGTGGGAGGGCAACAACCCTTCCAAGGGCTGGGCCAAGGCGCCCCTGACCGTGATCCTCGCGCTGGTGCTGCTGGTCGCGGCGGGCTTCCTGGGGTACGCCCTGGTCCTGATCCTCTGAGGAGGTCCGAGGAGGTCCGAGGAGCGACGGCCCCGCGGGGCGTCTCAGGCCGCCTGAGTACGGCGTACGCACTCGGTGACGACGTCCCGCAGGCTGCCGGTGCGCTCCAGCAGTTCGCGCTGCACCCGGGCCCCGTTGCCGTGCCGCAGCAGTTCGCCGACGCCGTCCCGCACCCGGTCGAGGTCGCCGTCGGCGGCCAGCGCGTCCCCGACGTGGTCCAGCAGCGCCCGTACGACCGTCTCGGCCGGCATCCGCCGCATCGTCGCGGGGTGCAGCAGTTCCTCCGTCAGCCCGGACCGGGCCGCCCGCCAGGCCGCGAGCCGCAGCAGGCTCACACTGTGCTCGGCCGGCTCCGCGCCCTCCCGCCACTCCCGCGCGGCCGTGTCGACCAGCGCGCGGGCGAGGGCGGCGACGACGACGGCCGTCCCCGCGTCCAGGCAGACGTCCGCGACGCGGAACTCGACCGTCGGGTAGCGCTGGGACAGCCGGACGTCGAAGTAGATCATCCCGTCGTCGAGGATCGTGCCGGTGGCGAGCATGTCCGCGACCCGCCGGTGATAGGTCTCCGCCGAGCCGAACAGTTCCGTCGGACCGGCCGACGGCCAGCGCTGCCAGACCCGGCTGCGATAGCTGCTGTAGGAGGAGTCCCTGCCCTGCCAGAACGGCGAGTTCGCGCTGAGCGCGGCCAGCACCGGCAGCCAGGGCCGCACCCGGTCGATCACCGCGACGCCCTCCTCGTCGGACTCCACCGAGACGTGCACGTGGCAGCCCAGGACGAGCTGTTCCTGGACCACGACGCCGTACTGGTCGGCCATCCAGTCGTAGCGGCGGTTCACGCCGATGGAGGGGGTCACCGGCAGCGGCGACGTCGCCAGCGCGGCCACGGCGCAGCCGATCCCCCCGGCGTGCCCCCCGGCCTCCTCACGGCAGCGGACGATCTCCGCGTGCAGCCGCTCCATGTCCGACTGCGGATGCGTGGCGAACTCGAGCATCTGCTCGTGCAGTTCCTTCTCGAACACGTCCTGCTCGGCATCGTCCAGTGAGGCCCGGGCGAGCACGGCGGCGGACAGTGCCCGCGGCTCGCCGGTCTCGGGGTCGACCAGGAGGAGCTCCTCCTCCACTCCGACGGTGCGCACGTGGTGCCGCCTTTCTGTGGGCCCGGCCGCGGCGGCGACGAGGTCTGCTCGGTCGTTGGACCACCGACTGCCCCGGGAAGGCGGTCGGACACCTGGTCGCGCCGCCGCGGCTCACAGGGCGTACGGCATCAGCCACACCGTCGCCAGCGGCGGAAGGGTGATCCGCAGGCTCCCGTCCTCGGGCTTGACCGGGTCGGGGTTGCCCACACCGCTGCCGCCGTACTCCTCGGCGTCGGTGTTGAGCACCTCCTGCCAGGCGGTGACCTCGTCGCCGACGGCGAGACCGTACTCGTGCCGGACGACCGGGGAGAAGTTCGACACCGCCAGCAGCGGAGTGCCGTCGGCACCGAACCGCAGGAACGCGAAGATGTTGTCCTCGGCCGCGTCCACCGCGACCCACCGGAAACCGGCCGGATCGGTGTCGCGCTGCCACAGGGCCGGCGTCCGCCCGTAGCGGGTGTTGAGCTCGCGGACCAGGTCCTGGATCCCGCGGTGGTCGGACGCCGAGTGGTACCCCTCGTCGAGCAGCCACCACTCGGGGCCCTGCTCCTGCGACCACTCGGCGCCCTGCGCGAACTCCTGCCCCATGAAAAGCAGTTGCTTGCCCGGATGCGCCCACATGAAGCCGAGGTAGGCGCGGACGTTCGCCCGCCGCTGCCACCAGTCGCCCGGCATCTTCGACACCAGCGCCTGCTTGCCGTGCACCACCTCGTCGTGGGAGATCGGCAGGCAGTAGTTCTCGCTGTAGGCGTACACCATCGAGAAGGTCATCTCGTGGTGGTGGTACTTGCGGTGCACCGGCTCGTGCGCGACGTACTCCAGCGAGTCGTGCATCCAGCCCATGTTCCACTTCAGGCCGAACCCGAGCCCACCGGCGTCGGTCGGCCGGGTCACCCCGCCCCACGCGGTCGACTCCTCGGCGATGGTCACCACGCCGGGGCAGCGCCGGTAGACGGTCGCGTTCATCTCCTGGAGGAACGCCATGGCCGCCAGGTCCTCCCGGCCGCCGTACTGGTTGGGCTCCCACTGGTCCGAGTCGCGCGAGTAGTCCAGGTAGAGCATCGAGGCGACCGCGTCGACGCGAAGCCCGTCGATGTGGAACTCCTCGCACCAGTACACCGCGTTCGCCACGAGGAAGTTGCGCACCTCGGTACGGGCGAAGTCGAAGGTGTAGGTGCCCCAGTCCGGGTGGGTCGCGCGGCGCTCGTCCCCGGGCTCGTACAGCGGGTCCCCGTCGAAGCGGGCCAGCGCCCAGTCGTCCTTCGGGAAGTGCGCCGGCACCCAGTCCATGATCACGCCGATCCCGGCCCGGTGCAGGGCGTCGACCAGGTACCGGAATTCGTCGGGCGAGCCGAGGCGCGCGGTCGGTGCGTAGAAGCCGGTGACCTGGTAGCCCCAGGACGGGCCGTACGGGTGCTCGGCGACCGGCATCAGCTCGACGTGGGTGAAGCCGAGGTCCTTGACGTACGCGGGCAGCTCCTCGGCCAGCTCGCGGTAGGACAGCCCCGGCCGCCAGGACGCCAGGTGCACCTCGTACACCGAGAACGGCGCCTCGTGCACGGGCGTCGCGGCCCGGGTCCGCAGCCACTCCCCGTCGCCCCACTCGTACGCCGAGGCGGTCACCACGGACGCGGTGTTCGGCGGCTCCTCCGCCGCACGGGCCATCGGGTCGGCCTTGAGGAACCGGTGGCCGTACCGCGAGTGGATCTCGAACTTGTACCGGGTGCCCTCGCCGACGCCCGGCAGGAACAGCTCCCACACCCCGGACGAACCGAGCGAGCGCATCGGGAACGCCGTGCCGTCCCAGTGGGTGAAGTCCGTGGCGACCCGCACCCCCTGGGCGTTCGGCGCCCACACCGTGAACCGGGTGCCGGTGACACCCTCGTGGGTCGTCGGATGCGCGCCGAGCGCCTGCCACAGCTGCTCGTGCCGGCCCTCGCCGATCAGGTGCAGGTCGAGCTCGCCGAGGGCGGGCAGGAAGCGGTACGGGTCGTGCGTCTCCTGCTCGCCCTCCTCGTACGTCACGACGAGGGTGTACGCGGGGATCTCCGCCAGCGGCAGCACCCCGGAGAAGAGACCGTCCTCCTCCGACACGAGGCCGTGGCGCTCGCCGGCCACGACCACGCTCACCTCGCGGGCGAACGGGCGCAGCGCCCGGAACGCGACACCGCCCGGGACCTGGTGGGCGCCGAGCAGGGCGTGCGGGTCGTGGTGGGCGCCCGCCAGCAGGCGCCCGCGGTCGGTCGGGTCGAGGGGCGGGGCGGTTCCGCACGCACCGGGGGTGGGCGGGACGGGACCGGACGGCTCGGGGAGCGAGGTGTCGCGGAGGTCCACGGGTCAGTCTCCTCTCACGGCGAGTCGTTCGATCGCCGCCATGGGTACGGGAAGCCAGTCGGGGCGGTGCCGGGCCTCGTACAGCACCTCATACACGGCGCGGTCCGTCTCGTAGGCGCGCAGCAGGCCGTGCTTCTTACGGGGGTCCCATCCGGCGCGGGCGGCGTAGCCGGCGCAGAACGCCTCCCGGCAGCGGCGCGCCCACTCGGGGCGCCACGGGCGGCGCTGCCGGGCGGCGTAGTCGAAGGAGCGCAGCATGCCCGCGATGTCCCGCACGGGGGAGTGGGCGCTGCGCCGTTCGGACAGCGGGCGGGACGGCTCGCCCTCGAAGTCGATGACGAACCAGTCCCGGCCGGCCCGCAGCACCTGCCCCAGATGCAGGTCGCCGTGGATGCGCTGGGCGGGCGGTCCGGAGTCGCAGGTGGACAGCGCCGCGAAGGCCGCCCGCAGACCGGGGACGAAGGGCTGCAGGGCCGGTACGCAGTGCGCGGCGGCGGTCAGCCGCTCGGTCATCGCCGCCGCCGTCCGGCCGTTCTCCCCGGGCGGGCCGGCCGGGAACGCCGAGGCCAGCGCGAGGTGCACGTCGGCCATCGCCCGCCCCAGCTCGCGGGCCTGCACGGTGAAGTCGTCCCCGGAGGCCAGCGCGTTCAGGGAGAGGGTCCAACCGTCCGAGGCGTCGTGCAGGAACGGCTGGAGCACGCCGAGCGTCGCCTCGTAGGGATGGGTCGTCCGCATCCACGCCACCGGCGCCGGGACCCGGCCGCAGCCCTGCCTGGCCAGCGCGTCCGGCACCTCCAGGTCGGGGTTGACGCCGGGCTGGATGCGCCGGAACAGCTTCAGGATGAACTCGTCGCCGTAGATCAGCGAGGAGTTGGACTGCTCGGCGTCCAGCAGCCGCGGCACGAGCCCGCCGGGCACCGGCCGTGCGGGGTCGGACTCGAAGCGCAGCGGTCCCGCCTTGCCGGGGTGCCTGAGCCGTTCCAGGAGCAGCTGGGCCGACCGGGGGTCGTGCAGCGCGTCGTAGACCGTCCGGCCGGCCAGCGGGCCGTCCTGCACCTGCCCGATGATCGCCCGGCCCAGGCGCGGCGATGGCTGCTCGCGCACGCCGAGCAGCAGCTGGTAGCAGTCGCCGGCCGGGGGAGCGCCGCCCGGGGCGGGCACGGGGCCCTGCCCGGTGTGCACCAGGAGATGCAGACAGCCCGGGAAGAGCTCGGTCATCGACAGCAGACCGAGCTCGGCCACGAGCCGGTCCTTGCCCGCGAACCAGCGCTGGCGCGGCAGCCACTCCCGCAGCAGCTCGCCGAGCGAGGCCATGGTCTCGGCGAGATGCCCGCGTCTCGGGCGCAGGGGTGCGGTCTTCGGCATGGTGACGCGTCCTTTCCTCGGCCCACGCTCAAACGCGGCGGCCGATGCGGGATGCGACTCGGGTGAGCCGGAACCAGTAGAAGCCGTGGCCCCCGAGGGTCAGCAGGTACGGCAGTTCGCCGATGGCGGGGAAGCGGACTCCGCCGAACAGCTCGACCGGATGGCGTCCGGCGAACTCCCGCAGGTCGAGTTCGGTGGGCTGCGCGAACCGCGCGAAGTTGTTCACGCACAGCACCAGGTCGTCCTCATATTCCCGCAGGAAGGCCAGTACCGCTGGGTTGGAGGAGGGCAGTTCGGTGTAGGTGCCCAGGCCGAAGGCGGGGTTCTGCTTGCGGATCTCGATCATGCGGCGGGTCCAGTGCAGCAGGGAGGACGGCGAGGCCATGGACGCCTCGACGTTCGTCACCTGGTAGCCGTAGACCGGGTCCATGATGGTCGGCAGGAACAGGCGTCCCGGGTCGCAGGTCGAGAAGCCTGCGTTGCGGTCCGGTGTCCACTGCATCGGGGTCCGTACGGCGTCGCGGTCGCCGAGCCAGATGTTGTCGCCCATGCCGATCTCGTCGCCGTAGTACAGGATCGGCGAACCCGGGAGGGCGAGCAGCAGCGCGGTGAACAGCTCGATCTGGTCGCGGTCGTTGTCCAGGAGGGTGGCGAGCCGGCGCCGGATGCCGATGTTGGCGCGCATGCGCGGGTCCTTGGCGTACTCCGCGTACATGTAGTCCCGTTCCTCGTCGGTGACCATTTCGAGGGTCAGCTCGTCGTGGTTGCGCAGGAAGATGCCCCACTGGCAGCCGGACGGGATGGCCGGGGTCTTGGCGAGGATCTCGGAGACCGGGTAGCGGGACTCGCGGCGTACGGCCATGAAGATCCGGGGCATGACCGGGAAGTGGAACGCCATGTGGCACTCGTCGCCGCCGGCGGCGTAGTCGCCGAAGTAGTCGACGACGTCCTCCGGCCACTGGTTGGCCTCCGCAAGCAGCACGGTGTCGGGATAGTGCGCGTCGATCTCGCGGCGGACGCGCTTGAGGAACTCGTGGCTGGCGGGCAGGTTCTCGCAGTTGGTGCCCTCTTCGGCGTACAGATAGGGCACGGCGTCGAGACGGTAGCCGTCGACGCCCAGGTCCAGCCAGAACTTCAGCGCCGCCAGCATCTCCTCCTGGACGGCCGGGTTCTCGTAGTTCAGGTCCGGCTGGTGGGTGAAGAAGCGGTGCCAGTAGTACTGCCCGCGGACCGGGTCGAAGGTCCAGTTGGACGCCTCGGTGTCGACGAAGATGATGCGGGCGTCGGAGTACCGGGTGTCGTCGTCCGCCCAGACGTAGTAGTCGCCGTACGGGCCGTCGGGGTCCCTGCGCGACTCCTGGAACCACGGGTGCTGGTCGCTGGTGTGGTTCATGACGAAGTCGATGATCACGCGCATGCCGCGCTGGTGGGCGGCGTCCACGAACTCGACGAAGTCGGCCAGGTCGCCGAACTCGGGCAGCACGGCGGTGTAGTCGGAGACGTCGTAACCGCCGTCGCGCAGGGGCGACTTGAAGAAGGGCGGGAGCCACAGACAGTCCACGCCCAGCCATTGCAGGTAGTCCAGCTTGGCGGTGAGGCCCTTGAGGTCACCGACGCCGTCGCCGTTGCTGTCCTGGAAGGAGCGGACGAGGACCTCGTAGAAGACGGCTCGTTTGAACCAGTCCGGGTCACGGTCCTTGGCCGGTGTGTCCTCGAATTTGTCCGGCACGGGCTCGTTCACGGTCATGAGGCTCCTGACCCTCCGTTCTGGGGCGTGGCGGCGGACGGCCGGCGGACGTGGAAGACGTGAGCGGGGGTCCGGCCGGGCTCCAGCCGGACGTAGTTCGTCCGGCCCCAGTGGTAGGTCTCGTCCGTGAGTTCGTCGTGGACCGGCACCGTCTCGTGCCAGTCCAGGCCGAGCTGCGGCATGTCGAGCGAGATCGTGGCCTCCTGGGTGCGGTGGGGATCGAGGTTGGCTACCACCAGCACGACGTCGGGCCCCACGCGCTTGCTGTACGCGATCAGCGCGTCGTTGTCGGTCCGGTGGAAGCGCAGGTTCCTGAGCCGGTGCAGCGCGGGGTGGTTACGCCGGATGGTGTTGAGCCGGCTGATGAGGGGGGCGATGGTGGTGCCCTCGCGGGCGGCGGTGGCCCAGTCGCGGGGTTTGAGCTGGTATTTCTCGCTGTCGTGGTATTCCTCGCTGCCTTCGCGCAGGGGGGTGTTCTCGCAGAGTTCGTAGCCGCTGTAGATGCCCCAGGTGGGGGAGAGGGTGGCGGCGAGGACGGCGCGGACCTCGAAGGCGGGGCGGCCGCCGTGCTGGAGGTAGGCGTGCAGGATGTCGGGGGTGTTGGCGAAGAAGTTGGGCCGCATGTAGGAGGCGGCGTCCCCCGAGAGTTCGGTGAGGTACTCGGTGAGTTCCTGTTTGGTGTTGCGCCAGGTGAAGTAGGTGTAGGACTGCTGGAAGCCGATCTGGGCCAGGGTGTGCATCATCGCGGGGCGGGTGAAGGCCTCGGCCAGGAAGATCACGTCGGGGTCGGCGCGGTTGATCTCGCCGATGACCTTCTCCCAGAAGACGACGGGTTTGGTGTGGGGGTTGTCGACGCGGAAGATCCGCACGCCGTGGTCCATCCAGTGCCGCAGGACGCGGACGGTCTCGGTGACGAGTCCCTCCAGGTCGGCGTCGAAGGCGACGGGGTAGATGTCCTGGTACTTCTTGGGCGGGTTCTCGGCGTGGGCGATGGTGCCGTCGGGGCGGTGGTGGAACCAGTCGGGGTGTTTGTGGACCCAGGGGTGGTCGGGGGAGCACTGGAGGGCGAAGTCGAGGGCGACTTCCATACCCAGGCGGGCGGCCTGGGTGACGAAGTGGTCGAAGTCGTCGAGGGTGCCGAGGGCGGGGTGGATGGTGTCGTGGCCGCCTTCGGGGGAGCCGATGGCCCAGGGGACGCCGACGTCGTCGGGGGTGGCGGAGAGGGTGTTGTTGCGGCCCTTGCGGTGGGTGGTGCCGATGGGGTGGACGGGTGGGAGGTAGACGACGTCGAAGCCCATCGCGGCGATCGCGGGCAGCCGGCGCGCGGCGGTGCGGAAGGTGCCGTGGGGCCGGGTGGGGGTGCCCTCGGAGCGGGGGAAGAACTCGTACCAGGCGCCGTACAGGGCGCGTTCGCGCTCCACGAGCAGGGGCAGCGGGTCGGAGGTGGTGACCAGCTCCCGCAGCGGATGCCGGGCCAGCACCGCGTCCACCTGAGGCGTCAACGCCGCCGCCAACCGGGTGGCCACGGGCAGCGTGTCGTCGAGCAGGGCGCCCGCGGCGGCCAGCACCTCGGCACGCCCGGCGCCCTTGGGAACTCCCGCGGCGGCCCGCCGGTACAGCTCGGCGCCCTCCTCCAGGACGAGGCCGGTGTCGATACCGGCCGGCACCTTGATGCGCGCGTGGCGCTTCCAGGTGGCGACGGGGTCGCTCCACGCCTCCACCCGGTAGGTCCAGTTGCCCGCGGCGCCCGGGGTGACCTCGGCGCCCCAGCGGTCGCTGCCCGGGGCCAGCTCCCGCATCGGCGTCCACGGGCCCGGCCGGCCCTCGGGATCCTTAAGCACGACGTTGGCGGCGACCGCGTCGTGCCCCTCGCGGAACACGGAGGCGGTGACCTCGAACGTCTCTCCCGCCACCGCCTTCGCCGGGCGTCTGCCCTGCTCCACCACCGGGTGGACGTCCCGTACCGGGATACGTCCGATTTCCACGGTCGTACTCATCCGTTCTCACCTCCGCCGTGCTCGGGGCCGGGCCACACGGCCCGGCCGTTCGGGTCAAGCCGCGCCGGAGGGGGTCTTCCGCCCCGCCGGGGCGATCAGGTCCGCCTGTTCCTGCGCATGGGTGACCAGGTTCGTTCGCAGATACCGCTCGGCGGCGTCCGCGGCCTCGCGTGCGCACCGCTTCCCCATCAGCACGCAGAGGGTGTAACCGGAGTCCTCGAAGGTGGACCGGACGCCCACGTCCGCCGGGGACGCCAGCATCGAGCGTTCCCAGGCGCGGTAACGCCGCAGCTGCCGGGCGACTTCGCTCTTCGCGGGAAGCAGCATGGCCGGTCACCTTCCGGACGGTCCGGGGGTACGGACGATCGAGTTCTTCACACATGGTGCACGGGTGGTGACGCCCCGTCTTGTTGGATCTTCAACTGCTTTCTCGTGTTGCACGAATGGACTACTGCTCTCACTCTGGAGTGACTCAGAAGCGATCAGTGCTCACGCTTCGTGTTCGGGGAGCTCGTCCCCCAAGGGACGAGGAGGAGCGAGAGCTTTCGCGGTGAGGAGCCACGACGATGAAGACCGCAGTGCCCTGCTACTACCACCTCGACGTGGAAGTGAGCCCGGAACGGGTCGGACAGGTCAGGCGCATCCTGGCCGCTCACCTCCGGTTCTGGAACCTGGAGAACCTCGTCGAACCCGTCTGCTCGGGCGCCGAAATGCTGCTCCGGGCGATCGACGAGCACGCGAGCGACAAGAACACGTCGATCGAGATGTGGTGGAACCACCAGCACCTCATCACGGCCGTGGGGGGCAACGACCACGCGCTCCGTCCCGACCAGGACCTGCGCAGCTGCCTGCAGCACCTCGCCGCCACCAGCGACGGCTGGGGCTGCTGCGCGGCCGACACCGGGGCCAAGGTCATCTGGTTCTCGCAACGCGCCCGGGCCGGCGAACGCGTCCCGCTGGTGGCGACGTCGCCGGAGCCGATCACCCAGGAGGGGCTGGAAGTGCCGCGAGAGATCATGCCGGTGGCCCGGGTGGCCGGTCCGGCCAGTAGGACGAACGGCGTTCTGGAGGAGGCCCGGTGACCCGCGCCAGGCCGAACTGGAAGGGGTCGCCCGTGTGGAGCGGGCACCCCTACCCCCTGGGGGCCGCGTACGACGGACAGGGCACCAACTTCGCACTGTTCAGCGAGGTCGCCGAACGCGTCGACCTCGTCCTCGTCGACGACGACGGCACCCACAGCACCGTCCCGCTGCCCGACGTCGACGGCTTCGTCTGGCACTGCTACCTGCCCGGCGTCGGCCCAGGGCAGCGCTACGGCTACCGGGTCCACGGTCCGTGGGCCCCTGCCGTGGGTCACCGCTGCAACCCCGCGAAGCTGCTCCTCGACCCGTACACCCGGGCCGTGGACGGAATGGTGGACAACCACGCCTCCCTCTTCGAGCGGGCCAGGGGCCGGGCCGACCCGGGCGACAGCGCCGGGCACACCATGCTCGGCGTGGTCACCGACCCGTTCTTCGACTGGGGCGACGACCGCCCGCCCGGGCGCCCGTACTCGGAGAGCGTCATCTACGAGGCCCACGTCCGCGGACTCAGCCGCACCCACCCCGACGTGCCCGAGGAACTGCGCGGTACCTACGCCGGGTTGGCGCACCCGGCGGTCGTGGAGCACTTGACCTCCCTCGGCGTGACCGCCGTGGAGCTGATGCCGGTGCACCAGTTCGTGCACGACGGCCACCTCCAGGACCGGGGCCTGTCCAACTACTGGGGCTACAACACCATCGGCTTCTTCGCGCCCCACAACGGCTACGCCGCCCTCGGCACCCGCGGGCAGCAGGTCACCGAGTTCAAGTCGATGGTCAAGACCCTGCACGAGGCCGGCCTCGAAGTGATCCTCGACGTGGTCTACAACCACACCGCCGAGGGCAACGAGAAGGGCCCCAGCCTCTCCTTCCGCGGCATCGACAACGCCTCGTACTACCGCCTGGTGGACGGCGACTGGCAGCACTACTACGACACCACCGGCACCGGCAACAGCCTGCTGATGCGGCATCCCTACGTACTCCAGCTGATCATGGACTCGCTGCGGTACTGGGTCACCGAGATGCACGTCGACGGTTTCCGCTTCGACCTCGCCGCCACCCTGGCCCGGCAGTTCCACGAGGTGGACCGGCTGTCGGCGTTCTTCGACCTCATCCAGCAGGACCCGGTGATCAGCCGCGTCAAGCTGATCGCCGAGCCGTGGGACGTCGGCGAGGGCGGCTACCAGGTGGGCAACTTCCCGCAGCTGTGGTCGGAGTGGAACGGCATGTACCGGGACGCGGTACGGGACTTCTGGCGCGGCGAGGAGCACACGCTCGGCGAGTTCGCCTCCCGGCTGACCGGCTCCTCCGACCTGTACCAGCACAGCCGGCGCCGCCCCCGCGCCAGCGTCAACTTCGTGACCGCGCACGACGGGTTCACCCTGCGCGACCTCGTGTCCTACAACGACAAGCACAACGAGGCCAACGGCGAGGGCAACCGGGACGGCGAGAGCCACAACCGCTCCTGGAACTGCGGGGCCGAGGGCGCGACGAAGGACCCGGCCGTCCGGGAGCTGCGCGGCCGCCAGCAGCGCAACTTCCTGGCCACGCTGCTGCTCTCGCAGGGCATCCCGATGCTCTGCCACGGCGACGAACTGGGCCGCACCCAGCGCGGCAACAACAACGCCTACTGCCAGGACAACGAGATCTCCTGGGTCGACTGGCGGCTGAACGAGGAGCAGCGCGCGCTGCTGGACTTCGCCCGGCGCGTCATCGCGCTGCGGGCCGGCCACCCCGTCCTGCGCCGGCGCCGCTACTTCCGCGGCGAGACCCTCACCCACGCGGACCAGCCGCTGCCCGACCTGGTGTGGCTGCTGCCGGACGCGCGGGAGATGACCGACGACGACTGGCAGCGCTCCGACGCGCACGCCGTCGGCGTCTTCCTCAACGGCGACGCCATCGCCGAACCCGACCCGTGCGGCCGGCCGGTCGAGGACGACTCCTTCCTGCTGCTGTTCAACAGCCACTGGGAGCCGACGCCCTTCCGGCTGCCCGACGCCACGTACGGCGAGCGCTGGACGACCCTGATCGACACCGCCGACCCGGACGGCGTCCCCGACGAGGCGGAGCACAAGGCGGGCACCGTGGTGACCGTCGACCAGCGCAGTCTGGTGCTGCTCTCCCGGCCGTCCCGCACCGGCCGGTGAGCGGCCCGTGAGGTCAGCTGCCGAGGCGGCGCGCGGTCACCGTGAACTGCGCGCCGTCGGCGTCCCGGAGCACGGCCTCGTCACTGCTCACGGACAGCACGCTGCCGCCGTGCCGCTCCGCGGTACGGGCGCAGGCCGCGACGTCCTCGACCGCGAAGTGCACCTGCCAGTGCGGCCGGATGGCCGGGTCGGGCGCCGCTCCCAGGGCGCCCGACTCGATACGTGCCACCACGTCCCCCTGGCTGCGCAGGACCACCTCGTCGCCCTCGTACTGGACCTCGCAGCAGCCGCCGGGCCCCGCCCAGTCGAAGATCTCGCCGTAGAAGATGGCGGCGTCGAAGGCGTCACGGGTGTGCAGCCGGATGAAGGCGGGGCGCGAGGTGCGCCAGGTCTCCCAGTCCGAGAACAGCTCGCCCTCCCAGATCCCGAAGGTCGCGCCGTCCCGGTCGGCCAGCAGGGCCGCCCGTCCGGGCGGGAGGGAGATCGGCCCGACCGCCGACGTGCCGCCGCGCTCCTGCACCCGGGACGCGGCCTCGTCGGCGCTGCGCACGGCGAAGTACGGCGTCCACGCCACCGCCATCTGCCACATCGCGGCGACCGCGGCGATCCCGGCGACCGGCACCCCGTCGGCCAGGGCGATCCGGAAGGGCTCGCCCAGCTTGCCGGGCCGCCACTGCCAGCCCAGTACGGCGGAGTAGAACTCCTCGGTGGCCTTCAGATCACGGCTGGTCAGACTCACCCAGCAGGGAGCCCCGAACACGGAGTGCGTGGACAGGAGGCTCTTTCCGGCGGGGAAGGGCATGTCGTGGTTCATGGCAGTCGCGTCCTGGTCTCGTCCACCGGCAGCCACCGGCTCCACACCAGTGTCCGGCCGGGAGTGCGGCGGGCGCCTGCCGAGTACCCCGGGCGCGGCGCCGAAACGGTGGCGGACCAGCCCCGGACGGCCCAGTGGCGCGAGGAGGCGCAGGTGGCGACGATGGATGCGTCGGAGCGGTACCGCGCCGCACAGGCGGCGGTGGCCCGCCGGATCCGGAGGTGACCATGCCCACGGACTGGGGCTCGGACCAGACCGGCTCGGACCAGATCTTCCAGCTGCAGGAGCAGGTCCGGCAGCTGAAGGAGGCGGTCGTCTCGCACGCCGTCGTCGACCAGGCGATCGGCATGGTCGTCGTCCTCGGCAGGGTGACGCCGGACGAGGGATGGATCGTCCTGAAGGAAGTTTCCCAGCATACGAACATCAAACTGCGCAATGTGGCGGAATTGATACTCATCTGGGGGCGCACGGGAGTGATGCCGCCGGAGATCCGGGCCGCTCTCGAGGACTCCCTGGACCGCCACGGCCCCGCGCAGATCCCCGGCGCCCCGCCGGAGCGCTGAGCCCCAGCGCCGGGCCCGAGCGCCGGGCCCGAGCGCTGAGCCGGCTTCAGCGGACCTCCGTGAGGATCTCGTCGCGGATCCGGTCGAAGCAGCCGCTGAGCAGCCGGGAGACGTGCATCTGGGAGATGCCGAGTTGCTGTGCGATGCGGCTCTGCGTCATCCCGCCGAAGAAGCGCAAGTAGAGGATGGTGCGCTCGCGCTCGGGCAGCGCCTCCAGGCAGGGCCGGACGGCCACCCGGTCGACCACCGCGTCGAAGGCCGGGTCCAGCCCGCCGAGCGCGTCCCCGAGGGCGTACCCGTCGGTGCCGGGCATCTCCGCCTCCAGCGAGAGCGCGGAGAAGCACTCCAGGGCCTCCATGCCGGTACGGACCTCGACCGTGGTCAGCTGCGCGTGGTCGGCGATCTCCTCGATGGTGGGGGCGCGGCCCGGCGTGGTCTGTGCCAGCTCCTTCGCGGATTTGCGCACCCGGTTGCGCAGGTCCTGGATCCGCCGCGGCACGTGCAGGGTCCACATGTGGTCGCGGAAGTGCCGTTTGATCTCGCCGGTCACGGTCGGCACGGCGTACGCCTCGAAGGCGTGGCCGCGCTCCGGGTCGTAGTGGTCTACGGCCTTGACCAGCCCGAGGGCCGCCACCTGGTAGAGGTCCTCCAGGTTCTCGCCGCGGCCCCGGAAGCGGACCGCGATCCGCTCGGCCATGGGCAGCCACACCTGGATCAGTTCGTCCCGCAGCGCCTTGCGCTCCGGGCCCTCGGGCATCCTCGCGAGCCGATCGAAGGCCGCGGCCGTGTCGGGAGCGTCGTCGTGCGGATGGGGCTTGGTTCTGCCGGCGATACGCATCATGCGCACCTCCCTCAGCAGGGGTGCGGGCAAGTCCTCATATATATGGATACTGAGCGCGAATGCCCCGGACGGCCACCCGAACGGCTGCGGACCGCTGAGCGAGACGGCGCCGCCGCCGAACGTGATGTGCGGCACGCTCTGGGTGATCGCCCGGAGCGGTCGTCGGCGGATACTTCCTGCGCAACGCTTGATCGTTGATCAAAAGGGGCGAAGTGCCTGGCCACAGCGCATTCCGCTCATTTGACAGTGTGCTGAGCGCACAGATAGGAAGCAGCGTCGAGAGGTCGAGAGGGGCACCGTGTACGAGCCGAACGTGGTCGGGGACTGGCACGAGTACGACGAGCACGCCGGTCTGCGGGTCCGCGTCCACCGACTTGAGCCGGCCGAGCCGCCGCGTGGACGCGACGACGCCGCCGAGGGGCTGACGTACTTCTGTGTCCGGGTGACCGTCGAGAACCGGGGCGCCCGGCACCTCGGCATTCACCTGGAGGACGGCCAGATCGACGTGCGGATCGGCCCCGACGGGGAGAGTGCCTTCCTCGACTGGCGCAACTCCCAGTTCGTCGAGGGCTTCGACGTCTACCCGCTGCGCCGGGTCACCGCCGTGCTCTACGCGGCCGGCCCGGAGGCGAGCCTTCGCCAGGTCGACGTCCAGGTGCAGTTGCGGGTGGACGAGGAGTGGGCCGACCGCCGGCTGTGGACCGGCGGCCTCGGGCTGCCCGACGGGAGCGCCGGAACCCTTTCCGGCACGATGCGTGACGACGGGCTGGCGCACCAGGTGAGCGCCTTCCTGCGGGACCAGGCGGAGGAGGGCACCGCCTGATCCCCGGCCGGTGGCGTCTCAGTGCGCGATGCCGTCGATGATCTCGCGGGCACCCTGACGCAGCAGGGCCACGGCGACTGACGTGCCGAGCGTCGCCGGGTCGAGCGGGCCGGCCCACTCGTGGGCGTTCAGCCGCGTCTTGCCGTCCGGGGTGAAGACGCAGGCCCGCAGGGAGAGTTCCCCGCTCCGGTCCACGCGGGCGTATCCGGCGATCGGGCTGTTGCAGTGCCCCTGCAGCACGTGCAGGAACATGCGCTCCGCCGTCGCCTCCCGATGGGTCCCCGGGTGACCGAGACCGCTGACCGCGTCGATGAGCGCGGCGTCGCCCTCACGGCACTGCAGGGCGAGGATGCCCGCGCCGATCGGCGGCATCATCGTCTCGGGGGAGAGGACCTCGCTGATCACGTCACGGCGGCCGATGCGCTCCAGACCGGAGACCGCGAGGAGCAGGGCGTCCGCCTCTCCGGCGGCCAGCTTCGCCAGCCGCCGGTTGGCGTTGCCCCGGAACGGCACGCACTGGAGGTCCGGGTGGGTGGCGGCCAGCTGGGCGACGCGGCGCACCGAGGAGGTGCCGACGCGGGTCCCGGCCGGCAGCTCGTCCAGGGTGAGCCCGTCCGGATGGATCAGCGCGTCCCGGATGTCGTCCCGCTCCAGGAACGCGGCGAACACCGTGCCCGCCGGCAGCGGCCGGTCGGCGGGCACGTCCTTGACGCAGTGCACCGCCAGATCGGCCTCGCCCGACAGCAGCGCGGCGTCCACCTCCTTGGTGAACGCGCCCTTGCCCTCCACCAGCGACAGGTCGCCGAGCCACTTGTCGCCGGTGGTCTTCACCGGCACGACCTCGGTGCGCACGCCGGGGTGGAGGGCCGCCAACTCGGCCCGGACGCGCTCGACCTGCGCGAGGGCCATGGGGGAGTCGCGGGAGACGATGCGGATCAGTTCGGGGACGGACATGCGGACACGATAGTGCTCCCGGGGGCGAGTCGGTCGCGTGGTTCGCCCGACCGGCCCCGAGCAGCTCCCGACCGGCTCCGGCGGACCGCGGTCGCCTCAGGCGTTCGGGTCGAAGGAGATGCCGGAGGGCTTGGCGGCCGCCAGGTGGGAGGCGAAGCTGCCGTCCTTCAGGCCGAAGTTGGCGCTGCCGAAGTCGTAGGAGCTCAGCTTCTCGCGCAGGCCGGCCGGATAGCCGTTCCAGCCGACCAGCGTCGGGTACTGCCAGCCGCCCTCGTGGTTCTCCGGCGGCTCGTCGCCCGAGGTCGCCAGGCGGAAGCAGTGGGTGCTGATGCCGTCCTTGTGGTAGACGATCTTCGGGTGGGTGCCGTCGAAGCGGACCGCCGACCTCGCGTGCACGCTGAACGAGCCGTGGTTCGAGGTCGAGACGTACTCCACGGTGCCGTCCCGCACCCACACCACGACGTGCTCCCAGTCGTGCCGGTGACCGCCGAGACTGCTGCCGGGCAGCGCCTGGTCCTTCTCGAAGTAGAGGCCGTACATGTAGGCGCACCAGCCGTTGTCGCACTTGGCGCGCGAGTAGCCGTTGGTGTTGTCCAGGTCGGAGGCGTCCCGGCAGTTGCCGTTCAGGGCGCCGGTCGGCTTCAGTCCGCCGTTGACCGCTCCGTCGGAGCCGATGGCCGGTGTGGGATAGCAGCCGTCGGTGTCGTAGTCGTACGCGGGCTGGTACGCCCGCTCCAGGCTGTCGGCGTTGCCGGGCAGCCCCGGGGGCGGAGCGGCGAAGGCGGTGGCGGGGAAGGCGACGACGAGGGCCAGGGCACCGAGCGGTGCGGCGAGCCATCTCTTGCGGCGGGTTCCAGCGGTACGCGAAGACACCGCGTCCTCCTCTGATTCCGGGCGCAGCCCAACGGCTGTGGGGGGAAAGGGAGTTCAGGGTCCCGTCTTTTCACTTCCGGGCCAAGGGGTCACGTGCGTCCCCGCGGTGAAGGGCAGCCCAATACTTGACCTTGGCGTCACACGGGTCACACCGTCACACCATGTCGTCCGGAATGTCGGCGGCCGACTCCTCGGGCGCGAGGTCCGGGCGGAGCCTGAGCCAGGACGGCTGGCGCAGCATGCCCTCGCGGGTGCGGGTGCTGTAGCGGACCTCGCCGACCAGCCGGGGGACGACCCAGCGGGCCCCCGGCACCGGCGGTACGGGGTCGAAGGGGCACACGTCGCTCGCGGCGGCCCCCAGCAGTGCCGCCAGCTCGGTGCGCTCGGCCGCGCTCCAGCCGGTGCCCACCCCGCCGACGTAGCGCAGCCGGCCAGCGGCGCGCTGGCCGACCAGGAGGGCGCCCGGCAGACCGGTGAGCCGTCCCTTGCCGGGCAGCCAGCCGCCGACCACGACGTCCTCGCTGCGCATGTTGCGGATCTTGATCCAGGCCCGGGAGCGGACCCCCGGCTCGTACACCGAGTCCAGCCGCTTGCAGACCAGGCCCTCCAGGCCGTGCTCGCGGGTGGCCCGCAGCGCCTGCTCCCCGTGGCCGACCAGCGCGGTCGGGGTCGACCAGGACGGCCCGCCGAGACCGAGGTCCGTCAGCTGCTCGCGGCGGTGGGTGTAGGGGAGGCGCAGGAGGGGCCGGCCCGCCAGGTGCAGGGCGTCGAACAGCACCAGATGGACGGGGACCTTCACCGCCCGGTGTGCCGCCCGGCCCGGGGCGTGCGCCAGGCCCATGCGGGACTGCAGCAACTGGAAGTCGGCGCGGCCCTGTTCGTCCAGGGCGAGCACCTCCCCGTCCAGTACGGCGGCGGTGGAGCCGAGCGCGGTGCCGAGCGGTGCCAGTTCGGGGTAGGCGGCCGTGATGTCGTGGCCGGAGCGGGCGCGCAGCCGCACACTGCCGTCACCGGGCAGGTAGACCACCACGCGCTGGCCGTCCTGCTTGGTCTCGTAGGCCCAGCGCGCGTCCTGCGCGGCGGACGGCAGGGCACCGGGGGTGGCGAGCATGGGAGGGATCAGCGGCAGCTCCACGGGTCAGTTCTCGACCCGCCCGTGCGCCGTCACGCGCGTTGTCCGCCAGGTTCGCCTGAACGGCGCCGGCCTCGGGGCGAGGCCGGCGCCGTCGCCGTCAGCGGACGGATGCGCTGGCCTCCGCCTCGATGCCGGGGGCCGGTGCGGTGTGCGCCGGACCGGTGGTGGGGCGGTGCCGCGGGATGAAGGACGCGATCACGAAGGCGAGCAGGGCGGCGCCCGCACCGATCGCCATGACGACCTTGAACGCGTTCTCGGACGGCAGCGCGAAGCCGCCGAGGCTGACGGTCATCTGGGCCAGGATCACGCCGGCGATGGCGCTGGCGACCGACGTACCGATGGACCGCATGAGGGTGTTCAGGCTGTTCGCGGCGGCCGTCTCGCCGGCCGGCACCGCACCCGTGATCAGGGCCGGCACGGCGCCGTAGGCGAAGCCGATGCCCGCGCTGATGACACAGGAGACCAGCACCAGATGCCACAGCTCGGACATCAGCACGATGTTCAGCCCGTAGCCGGCCGCCATGCCCGGAGTGGGGCAGGTCGTGGACGTCGGACGTGGTCGTCGCCGTCTCCCGCACCCCCCAGTCGACACCGAGGACCCGGCCGGTCTTCGGCAGGGGCTGGAGCTGGGCGGGGACGACGAACGAGCAGTGCCAGTGCCCGAGGCTGTCCTGGTACACGCGCACCGAGGACGGCTCACCCGGCAGCTCCCGCGACCACCACCCCGACCAGCGACAACAGGCACACACGTTCGCACTACCTCGAGGTCATGTTGACAGCGGTAGCGGTACGGGCGCTCCGCGCCCGGAACCGGACGCGGCGACGCTCCCGCGTCGCACCATCCGGATGCGATTCCTCCCCGGCGTGAGCGCCGGGGCCTCCTCCCAAGAATCAGGTGAACAGCACCTGACGGCGGGCGGTGGTGCGCAGGTCCACCAGTGGCTGCGGGGTACGCAGTTCCCGCCAGCCCCACACCAGCAGGATCACCGCGGCCGCCGCGAACAGGCCGAGGGTGCCGCCGGTCCAGCCCCGGTCGGCGCCCGAGCGCGGCCGTCCCGTACGGCTGAGCGCGGACACCGGGGCTGACGGCGACGGCCGTCGCGCGGCGCCCGACCGGCTCGGCCCCGCTGCCGGCGGGGTGGTGACCGAAGTGACCGGCGGCGCCGGCCCGGTGTGGCCGCTGCGCGGGGAGCGGTGAGGCTCGCGGGCGTCCGCGCGCGGCGTGAAGAAGCCAGGAGGACGTGCGGGTGCGGCGGAAGAGGCCCGGAGGGTGCGCTTACTTGCGTAACGCAACGAGAGGGTGGACTGGTCGTATGTCCCCATCGCCGCTCCCCGACGGCCCCGCGTCCCCGGACGTGACCGAGATCGAGCGAGCGCTCACCCGGGTCACCTATCTGAGCACCCGGCAGCGGCAGCACGACCGGCTGATGGCCCTCGCGGACGTGCCGCTCGACCGGGCCGCAGTGGCGCTGCTGCGTCAGGTGGCCGACTCCGGGCCGCTGCGCCCGGGGGAGCTGGCCGCCCGGCTGGGCGTGGAGGCCTCGCACGTCACGCGCACGGTGCGGCAGTTGCAGCGGACGGGGTACGTCAGCCGCGTCCCCGACCCCGACGACCGCCGCGCCCAGCGCATCGAGCTCACCGAGGCCGGCCGTCGGGCCGTCGCGCGCCTGCGCGAGGCCGGAGCCCGCGGCATGCAGATGGCCCTGGCCGACTGGTCCCCCGAGGAGCTGCGGCAGCTCGCCACCCTCTTCCACCGGATGGTCGACGACTTCCTCGGCTACGCGGCGGAGGAGGAGCCCGAGGTTCGGCCGACGGCACCGACGGAGACCGTCTGACGGCCCCTCACCGCCCGCCGGCGTCGCCCGCCGCCGGCGCCTCGACGGCGGGCTCCGGCGAAGACGGGGAGGGTTCACGCAGGCGGCACAGGAGGAGCCGGCCCACCGCGGGCAGAACCACCAGCGGCACCAGCGCGGTCCGCAGGGACGTCGCGTCGGCGAGCACGCCGACCGCCGGGGCCGCGAGGCCGCCGACACTCACCGTCAGCCCCAGCGTGACCCCGCTCGCCGTACCCACCCGGCGGGGCAGGTAGTCCTGGCCCAGCGTGATGTGCAGCGAGAACGGCACGTACAGCCCCGCCGAGGTCAGGGCGACGAACAGGTACACCGCCGGACCGGGCACGAGGACGACGCCGGCCACCGCGAGGACCGTCAGAACGTACGACCGCCGCACCACCTTCAGTCTCCCGAACCGGTCGGCGAGCCTGCCCCCGGCCACGGTGCCCACCGCGCCGCCCAGGTAGAGCACGAACAGGGCGGCCGTCCCAGCCGTACTCCCGCCGCCGGTCCGCTCCCGGACGTACAGCGACACGAACGTGCTCAGGCCGACGAAGACGACGGAACGGCAGACGACGGCACCGGTGAGACGGAGGAAGGAGGTCCAGTCGTCCGTCCCCGCCGCCACCGCCGTACGGTCTCCCGACGCGCGGGCCGCCCCGGCCGAACGCACCGCCGCCCCGCACAGTGCGGCTCCCACCACCGCCGGTACGGCCAGCAGCGGAGAGGCACCGAGCCCGCCGGTGGCGAGGACGGCCCAGACCAGCGGCGGCGCCAGTGCGAAGCCGACGTTGCCGCCCAGGGAGAACCAGCCCATCGCCGTGTGGCTGCCCCGCGCGGCGGCACGCGCGGCGCGGGCCGCCTCCGGGTGATAGGCGGCGACCCCGACGCCTCCCACGGCGACCGCTGCCAGCGTGAACGCGTAGGAGTCGGTGACGCCGCCGAGGGCGATCCCCGCTCCGGCGGTCAGCGTGCTCAGCGGCAGCAGCCACGGCAGCGCCCACCGGTCGGTGAGCGCGCCGAACAGCGGCTGCACCAGCGAAGACAGCAGCGAGGCGGCCAGGACGACGCCCGAGGCGGCGGCGTAGGTGTAGGCGCGCTCGGCGACGAAGTACGGGACCAGGGCGGCCACCGCGCCCTGGTAGACGTCGACGCAGGCGTGCCCGAGGGACAGCAGGACGATGGGCCGGTCGCGTTTCGTGGTCACCCGTCGATCGTCGTGCCCACCTCACCTGGCCCGCTTCCGATAAACTGCCGACTTGTGCCGAACACCCGCCACACCTCGACGAGCACCCGCAGGGCCCCCTCGGCCACCCGCGATGCCCCGGCGGCCGGCAGGGAGGCTCCGACAGCCACCCGCGATGCCCCGACAGCCGGTAGGGAGGCTCCGGCGGCCGGCAGGGAGGCCCCGACAGCCGGCAGGGGCGTCCTGACAGTCGGCAGGGAGGCTCCGGCGGTCGGTAGGGAGGCTCCAGCGGCCGGCAGGGGCGTCCTGACAGTCGGCAGGGAGGCTCCGGCGGCCGGTAGGGAGGCTCCGGCGGTCGGTAGGGAGGCTCCGGCGGCGGCGACCGGCACCGGTGCCCACGCCCGTCACACCCCGACGGCCCCCACCCGCGCCCAGCAGCTCACCGCCGGGCAGCGCATCGACGCGCACCGGCACGACGATCACCAGATCGTCTACGCGGGCTCCGGTGTCGTGGCCGTCACCACCGACGCCGGTACCTGGTTCGCGCCCGGTACCCGGGCCATCTGGATCCCGGCCGGCACCGTCCACGCCCACCGCGCCCACGGCCGCCTCGACCTGCACCTGGTCGGCCTGCCCGCCCGTGAGAACCCGCTCGGCCTGGACACCCCCGTCGTACTCGCCGTCGGCCCGCTGCTGCGCGAGCTGATCGTCGCCTACACCCGCGAACCCCGTGACACGGGCCCGGAACGCCGGCGCCTCCTCGCCGTCCTGCGCGACCAACTGCGCGCCTCACCGCAGCAGCCGCTGCGTCTGCCCACCCCCACCGACCCCCGGCTGGCGGCGGTCTGCGCGCTCGTCCACGCCGATCCCGCCGACCCGCGCACCCTCGCCGCGCTCGGTGCCGCCACCGGGACCGGGGAACGCACGCTCAGCCGTCTCTTCCGCCGCGAGTTCGGCATGACCTTCCCCCAGTGGCGCACCCAGTCCCGCCTCTACCACGCCCTGCGCATGCTCGCCGACGACGTGCCCGTCACCACCGTCGCGCACCGCTGCGGCTGGTCCTCCGCCAGCGCGTTCATCGAGGTCTTCCGCCGCTCGTTCGGTTACACCCCGGGCACTCACAACCGCCGTACGGGAGCCCGCCGCCTCCCGCTCCTTACCGTCGAGTAATATCGCGCGGCAGGCCCCCAGAGGAGGAACCGTGTCCCGGTCCGAACGCTCACCCCTGCTGCTCGCCGGCCTGCTGGCCACCGCGGGCGTCGCCCACTTCGCCCGCCCCCGCACCTTCGACGCGATCGTGCCGCGCGGCCTGCCCGGGACGCCCCGGGCCTGGACGTACGCCAGTGGCGTCGCCGAACTGGCGCTCGCCACGGGCATCGCACTGCCGCGCACCCGCAAGGCCGCCGCGCTGACCACGGCCGCCTTCTTCGTCGGAGTCTTCCCGGCCAACGTCAAGATGGCCGTGGACTGGCGGCACCGCCCCGCACCGCAGAGGGCCGCCGCCTACGGCCGGCTCCCCGTGCAGGTGCCGCTCGTGCTGTGGGCCCGCGGCGTCGCCAAGGGCAGCGAGGGCCGGTCGTGAGCCGGGCCCCGGCCGTGGGTGACACGGTCGACGACTTCACGCTCCCGGACGAGACCGGCACCCCGCGCCGCCTGTCCGGGCTGCTCTCCGACGGCCCGGTCGTGCTGTTCTTCTACCCCGCCGCCCTGACCCCCGGCTGCACCGCGGAGGCCTGCCACTTCCGCGACCTCGCCGCCGAGTTCGCCGCGGTCGGCGCCCGCCCCGTCGGCGTCAGCGGGGACCCCGTCGAACGGCAGCAGGAGTTCACCGGGCGCCACACCCTCGGCATGCCGCTGCTGTCCGACGCCGACGGCGCGGTCCGCGAGCTGTTCGGGGTGAAACGAGGGTTCAGCCTGGCCCCCACCAAGCGGGTCACCTTCGTCATCGGGCAGGACCGCACCCTGCTCGAGGTCGTCCGCAGCGAGCTGAGGATGAACACGCACGCCGACCGCGCCCTGGCCGCACTGCGCGCACACCAGGGGTAGCGGCCCGCTCCCGCTCCGTCGCGGTTGAAACCGTGCTGTAAAGGGTCAATCCTGGACGCTATGGAGCATCCCTCCGCTGTGGCGACCCTGGACACCCACGGCACGGTGACGGGGTGGAGCGAGGGCGCCCGGCGGCTGACCGGTTACCCGGCCGAGGAGGCCGTGGGGCGGGCAGGCCGGGAGCTGCTGGCCGAGGACGTGCCGGCGGACGTCCTGGCCACCCTGTCCGGCACCGTACGGATGCGGCACCGGAACGGCACCCTCGTCGCGCTCAGCCTGCGGGCCTGCGCCCTGACGGGCGCCGACGGCATGCCCGCCGGGTACGCCGTCACCGTCGAACCGCCCGGTGGCGGGCGGACCTCGCTGACGGAACTGGCCTTCGAACAGGCGGCCATGTCGATGTCCGTCTTCGACACCCGCCAGCACTACCTGCGGATCAACGAGGTGGCGTGTCAGGTGATGGGCGTGCCGGAAGAGGAGTTGACCGGCCGCTACTTCTCGGACTCCGTCGAGGACGCCGAGCACAGCCGGGGCTTCCTGCACCACCTGCGCCAGGTCGCCGAGACGGGCAGACCGGTGCGCTACGAGAGCTTCACGGGCGCACCGGCCCTCAACCGCGACCACGCCTGGACCACCGAGATGTGGCCCGTGCGGGACGCGTCCGGCGAGCTGCTGGGGACCGCCCTGGCGGCCTTCGACAGCACCGAGCAGTACTGGGCGCGGGAGCGGCTGGCCCTGCTGAACAAGGCGGCGGCCGCCATCGGCACGACGCTGGACCTGGTGCGCACCGCCGAGGAGCTGGTCGAGGTGGTGGTGCCGCGGTTCGCCGACTTCGCCAGTGTCGACCTGCTCGAATGGGTCCTGGGCGCGGAGGAGTCGCCTGCGGTGTTCAGCGAGGAGGTCGCGCTGCGCCGGGTCGCGCACGGCTCCATCACCGAGGGCACCCCGGAGGCGGCCGTGCACCTGGGGCGCGTGGACGTCCACCCCGCCCTCTCGCCGCCCGCACGGGCGATGCGGGAAGGCCGGGTCCTCGTCAGCCAGGCGGGCGAGCCGTCGTTCATGCACTGGGTGGCCGAGCGCAACGCGCGCGCTCCGGAGGGACGCTCCTACCGTACGGGCGCCCACTCGATGATGGCGGTGCCCCTGAGGGCCCGCGGCATCACTCTGGGCGTCGCCGTGGCCGTGCGCATGGAGCTGCCGGACGAGTACGGCAGCGAGGACGCCGTGTTCGCCGAGGAACTCGCCAGCAGGGCCGCGGTCTGCATCGACAACGCCCGCCGCTTCACCCGCGAACGTTCCACCGCCCTGACCCTCCAGCACAGCCTGCTGCCCAAGGGCTTGCCCGGACAGGCGGCGGTCGAGGTGGCCCACCGCTATCTGCCCTCCGTGTCGGCGGCCGGCATCGGCGGTGACTGGTTCGACGTCATCCCGCTGGCCGGCAGCCGCGTCGCGCTCGTCGTCGGCGACGTCGTCGGCCACGGCATCCCGTCCACGGCGACCATGGGCCGCCTGTGCACCGCCGTCCGCACCCTCGCCGACGTCGACCTGCCCCCCGACGAACTCCTCACCCACCTCGACGACCTCGTCACCCACCTCGTGGCCGGCGACTCGGGCGACGAGGTCGCGGAACTGGGCGCCACCTGCCTCTACGCCGTCTACGACCCCGTCTCCCGCTGCCTGTCCCTGGCCGCGGCCGGCCACCCCGCGCCGGCCGTCGTCCTGCCCGACGGCACCGCGCGGCTCGTCCGCATGACCGCGGGGCCGCCGCTCGGTGTCGGCGGGCTGCCGTTCGAGGCGGCCGTGCTGGAACTGCCCGAGGGCTCCGTCGTCGCCCTGTACACCGACGGCCTCGTCGAGGACCGCGACCGCGACGTCGACCACGCCATCGCGGAACTGTGCCGGGCGCTGACCGCCCCCGCCAACTCGCTCGACGCCCTGTGCGACACCGTGCTCAAGGCCGTCATGCCGGAGGAGCCCAGTGACGACGTGGCGCTGCTGCTGGCCCGTACCCGCGCGCTGGGCACGGACCAGATCCGCACCTGGGACGTCCACCCGGACCCCTCGCACGTGGCCGCCACCCGGCGGTCCGTCACCGAGCAGCTGACGGAGTGGGGACTGGACGAGGCCGCGTTCGTCACCGAACTGGTCGTCAGTGAACTCGTCACCAACGCGATCCGGTACGGCGAGCCGCCCATCCAGCTCCGCCTCATCCGCGACAGCGCCCTCATCTGCGAGGTCTCCGACGGCAGCTCCACCTCACCGCACCTGCGCCGGGCCCACGCCTACGACGAGGGCGGGCGGGGCCTGCTGCTGGTCGCCCAGCTCACCCAGCGCTGGGGCAGCCGGCAGACGGGCACCGGCAAGACCATCTGGGCCGAACAGCCGCTGCCCGCGGACTGACCGACCCGCCGGAGCCGCATCCCGCCCGGCGGCGTCTCGTCCCTACCCCTCGCGGTCCTCCGCGGCGACCCGCGCGAGCGTGCGGCCGGTCCGTGCGGACCGGGCACGACGGGGGTCCGGGGTGCCGTGCCCGCGGGACCCGCCGGCCGTCTTCACGAGGAGCCACGCCTCCTCGTCGTCGCCCGCCTTCCCGCTGCGGAACCGGGTCAGCGCGTACTCGCCGCGCAGCTTCGCACCGTGCAGCCGGAACCTGGTGTGGCCGCGCGCGAGCGACTCCGCGAAAGTCCACCGGCCGGCCCCGGCGGTCGTGGCTCAGCGGCTCGTAGGTGCCGTGGTCCCAGACGATGACCGTGCCGCCCCCGTACTCGCCCGCGGGGATCACGCCCTCGAACTCCTCGTACTCCAGCGGATGGTCCTCCGTCGGCACGGCGAGCCGCTTGTCGCGCGGATCCGCCGACGGCCCCTTCGGTACCGACCAGGACTTCAGCACGTCGGCCACCTGGAGCCGGAAGTCGAAGTGCAGGGTGCTCGCGTCGTGGATCTGCACGACGAAGCGGGGCGCCGGGTTCCCGGATCCCTTCGAGGACGCCCCGCGCCCCGCGGGCTCACCGGTCCGGCCGAAGTCACGCCTGCCGCGGTAGTCCCGCAGCCCGTTCCCCTCACCCACCTGCGGCTCCTTCCCGGAAGATGTGCGCCGACCGGGACCGGGTACCCCGGTCAGAACTCCTCGTGCACCTCCGGGTCGCCGCCGATCCGCCGGTGCGCGCGGTCCGTGACCGTGTGCATCTGGCCGGCGTCCAGTTCGAAGCCGAAGACGTCGAGGTTCGCCCGCTGCCGCGCGGGGTCGGAGGACTTCGGGATGGGCACCGCGCCGAGCTGGGTGTGCCAGCGCAGCACCGCCTGGGCGGGCGTCACGCCGTGCGCGTCGGCGACCGCGACCAGGGCCGGATCGTCCAGTAGGTCGCTGCCCCGTCCCAGCGGGCTCCAGCTCTCGGTGCGGATGCCCTTGCGCTCGTGGAAGGCGCGCAGGTCGTCCTGCGGGAAGAGCGGGTGCAGCTCGATCTGGTTGACGGACGGCAGGACACCGGTCTCCTTCTCCAGCCGTTCGATGTGCCCGGCCGTGAAGTTGGAGACGCCCACCGAGCGCACGAGGCCGTCGTCGCGCAGCTTGACCATGGCCTTCCAGGAGTCGACGTACTTGTCCACGCGGGGCAGCGGCCAGTGGATCAGGTACAGGTCGACGTACTCCAGGCCGAGCCGGGCACGGGACTCCTCGAACGAGGCGAGGGTCTCCTCGTAGCCGTGGTGCCGGCCGGGCAGCTTGGTCGTCACCACGATCTCCTCGCGGGGGATCCCGCCGGCGGCCACGCCGCGGCCGACGCCGGTCTCGTTGCGGTAGTTCGTCGCCGTGTCGATCAGGCGGTAGCCCGTCTCCAGGGCCTCGCGGACCGCCCGCTCCGCCTCGTCGTCCTTCATCGGCCAGGTGCCCAGCCCCAGGGCGGGGAGCCGGGTGCCGTCGTTGAGCGTGTGCGTCGGGATGCTGATCACCGTGAGCCTTCCCTCGACCGGGTACGGCGGTGTGCCGCCCGTCCAGCGTCGCGCACGGAGCGAGTGGTGATCAACCGGACGGGCGCGGGAGGGGTTCTGCCACGATCTCCGAGGGAGCCGACACGCACGACCGAACGGCCGACGGCCGACCGACCAACGACTGACCGACCAACGACCGACCGACCAACGGAGCGCGCATGACGACGGACAGGGCAGCGGCGGAACGTACGGCGACCGAGGCCGCGGCGGCCGAGGCGGCCGGGATCGAGGTGAAACCGGTCGCCGGGCACATCGGCGCCGAGATCGCCGGCGTCGACCTGGCCGGCGGCCTCGACGCGGCGCAGGTCGCGGCGGTCCGGGCGGCGGTGCTGCGCTGGAAGGTGGTGTTCTTCCGCGACCAGCGCCTCGACCACGCCGGACACGTCACGTTCGCGCGCCTCTTCGGCGAGCCGGTCGTCCTGCCCCGGCGCGGCAAGGCGTCACCGGCCGGCTTCCCGGAGGTCGAGACGACCGCCGACCGGCTGGAACTGGGCGGGCGGTTCGGGATGGCGCACGACGAGTGGCTACGGCGCCGGCGCCACACGCTGCTGCGCGGCTGGCACTGCGACCACGGCGCCCGCGTCGACCCGCCGGCCGCCACGATCCTGCGCGCCGAGACGGTCCCGCCGTACGGCGGCGACACCACCTGGTCGAACCTCGCCGCCGCCTACGCCGGACTGTCCGCCCCGATGCGCGCCTTCGTCGACACACTGCGCGCCGAACACCGCCTCGGCGTCGGCTACCAGCCCCGGCCGGGCGACGACGCCTACGTCCGTCACCTGCTCGACCACCAGACCGCGACCGTGCACCCGCTGGTCCGCGTCCACCCTCAGACGGGGGAGCGGGTGCTGTTCGTCAACGGCTACTACGTCGAGCAGATCGCCGGGCTCTCCCGCCCCGAGAGCGCGGCGGTCCTGGAGCTGCTGCTGGAGCAGGCGACCCGGCCCGAGTACACCGTCCGCTTCCGCTGGGAGCCGGGCAGCGTCGCCTTCTGGGACAACCGGGCCACCATCCACCTCGCCCCCAGCGACAACGCCCACCTCGACCACCCCCGGACCATGCACCGCGTGATGCTCGCCGGCGACGTACCGGCCGGAGTCGACGGCACCCCCTCGGAGGCGGTCGTCGGCAGCGAACCGGGACGCTGGTGAGCCGTCAGACGAGCGGGATCGTCACCTCGTCCTCGACCGGCGGGTCCAGCTCCTGCGCCCGGTTGCCGGTGGCGGCGTAGCAGCGCAGCCGGACCGCGTCCGGAGCGACGTCCAGACGCAGGAAGCACTTGAAGAAGGGCGGGTCGTACGTCGCCGAGCTCGGCGAGAACAGCTGCGTGTAGATCTTGCGCACGGGCAGCCGGAACCGCTTCCCGCGATCGGGCCGCCGGCCGGTGCCCAGCAGCCCGGCGACCAGCCTGGTGCGCCGGGTGACCGGCGCGGTCGTACCCGGGGCGCGGGCCGGGCGGATGCCGAGGCGTTCGGTGATCACGGCCGTCGCCTCGGCCTCCGTGAGGGTGAAGAAGCGGCGCAGCCGCAGCCGGCGGCCGTACAGCCGGCTGTAGAAGGCGAGGGAGTCGCCGCGCAGCGGATAGCAGCGGAAGTCCTGCTCGTCGACGTCGGCCACCGAGACCCGGGGGATGGTGTGGGTGGCGTGCATGAACGCCCCGCCGCCGCCCGCGACGACGTACTGGACGGTGCGGCCGTCCACGTCGACCGGATAGCGCTGGTAGTTGTGGATGTCGCCGCCTATCGCCGCGACGTAGTGGTGGCCGGGGTCGCGCACGATGTCGTCGACCGTGCCGCCGCCCGCTATGGGGCACGGGTGGTGCTCGCCGTCCACGTACAGGGGCGAGCCGGTGACGAGGATCTTCGGCCGCGGGCCTCGGGACACCTCGCGCAGCCACGCGCCCTGTTCGGCGTCGACCGTGCCCAGCAGTCCCGTGTCGATGCCGATGATCCGCACCGGTCCGGCGTCGATCGCCCAGTACGGTCCGGGCTGCTCGGCCTGCTGCGCGGGTGCGGACCGCATCTTGCGCGCCTCGTCCAGGTGCCGGCCGTCGTCCGGGCGCGGCCGGTGCCACAGCAGGGACCGCAGCCAGGCGGGGGTGAGCGGGCGCGGCGCGGGTTCCGGCGGCAGGGGCGGGGCGTCGTCGCAGAAGACGCGCATGAAGCCGCCGAGGTCCTCGTACCAGTCGTGGTTGCCCGGTATCGCGTATATGGGTGCCGGGTAGTCGCGGTAGGGGCGGTAGAACTTCGTGCCGTAGTCGTCCGCGCTGCCCACCGGGTAGATCACGTCGCTGGCGAGGACCGCGAACCGCGTGTCCCGACCCGCCTTCAGGAGGCCGGGGACGACGGCGTACTGCGGGTCGTCGCCCTCCCCGGTGTCGCCGATGACGAGGAAGGAGAACCGGTCCGGGTCATCACGCCGGATCACCTTGTCGGCAGGCGCCCCGGCGGCCGTCCGCCGCGCCACCCAGCGGCCGCGGGTCCGGCCCGTGGGGTCCCCGAACCAGGAGGCCAGCACGCCGTTGCGGGCGGCCCACAGCGTTCTCGGGCTCAGCCAGGACAGCTTCTCGGTGCGCTGCGGCATGAGTTCTCGGTAGGCGCCGCGCTCGGCGGAGCCCCAGCCGGCGCCTTCGGCGGTATCACGTGAGGAGTCAGACACCCGGGCACGGTAACAACGGGCGGGACGGGGACCCGGCGAGGGGGAGTCCCGTCAACTCCCGCCCCGGCACCTCCGTTTCGGAGCCCTCTGGATCACAACGTCCGCTTCAGGAGGTCCAGCAGCGCCTCCCAGTGCCGCTCGGTCGCCTCCGGGTCGTACGCCGCGGTGTCGGCCTGCGTGTAGCCGTGGGGGGCGCCGCCGTACACCTCGCAGCGGTGTTGGACGCCGGCCGCGGTCAGGGCGGCCGCCAGGCGCTCCTGCTGCTGGGGCGGCATGGACCCGTCGTGGTCGGCGTGGCCGAAGTACAGCTCGGCGGTGATGCCGCCGGCCACCAGGTGCGGGCTCTGCGGCCCCTCGGTCGCCAGGTTCCCGCCGTGGAAACCGGCCGCCGCGGCGACCCGGTCCGGATACGTGCCGGCCGTGCGCAGGGCGAGCCCGGCGCCCATGCAGTAGCCGGTCAGCGCGACCGGGCCGTCGGCCGCCGCCGGGCACCGCGCGAGCCACCGCAGATAGGCCCCGGCGTCCCGCATCGCCCGGTCGGGCGTCAGCGACCGCATGATCGGGCCGAGGCGCTGGAAGATGTCCGGCCGAGCCCCCGGGTCGATGAACTCGGGCAGTTCCACGACCGGCGCCTGCCCGTGCCGGTAGAAGACGTTGGGGACCAGGACCGTGTACCCGGCACCGGCCAGCCGGTCGGCCATGTTCCGCAGCTGCGGGCGCAGTCCGAAGGCGTCCATGTAGAGCAGGACCGTGGGACGCGGGTCCCCGTCGGCGGGATGCGTGAGGTAGGCGTCGGCGGTGCCCTCGTCGGTGGGGACGTCGACGGCTGTTCCCTGTACGGCGGTCATGGCGGAACTGCCCTTCTGTCGTGCCTCGGTGCCCGATCCGCCGGCGTCACCGGCGGATCATGGCCATCCTGGCACGTCGGACCGGGGGAGCGGCGGCGGTCCCCCGGCGGCGGGCGACCCGCTACTCGAACCTGGCCGTGTCGCCCGCGCCCCGCCGCACGATCTCCGCCTCACCGCCGGAGAAGTCGACGACCGTGGTCGGCTCGGTGCCGCAGTCCCCGGAGTCGATCACCGCGTCGACCACATGGTCGAGCCGGTCCTTGATCTCCCAGCCCTGGGTCATCGGCTCCTCCTCGCCGGGCAGCAGCAGGGTGCTGGACAGCAGCGGTTCACCGAGTTCGGTGAGCAGGGCCTGGGTGACGACGTGGTCCGGGATGCGCACGCCCACGGTCTTCTTCTTCGGATGCTGGAGCATGCGAGGCACCTCCCTCGTCGCCGGCAGGATGAAGGTGTAGCTGCCGGGCGTCGACGCCTTGATCGCCCGGAACACGTCGTTGTCGATCTGTACGAACTGACCGAGCTGCGCGAAGTCCTGGCACACCAGGGTGAAGTGGTGCCTGCTGTCCAGTTGCCGGATCGACCGGATGCGGTCGATGCCGTCGCGGCTGCCCAGTCGGCAGCCCAGCGCGTAGCAGGAGTCCGTCGGATACGCGATCAGCGCATCGGAGCGGACGCTGTCGGCGACCTGGGCGATGCTGCGCGGCTGGGGGTTGTCGGGGTGCACGTCGAAGTACTTCGCCATTCACCGAGCTTATGCCCGATGGAGCGCGCCGGACCGCCAGGCCCGGTCGGCGGCTCGGCCGCCGTCCGTTTCCCGGATCGTCGCGTCGCCGGAGGTGCCGTGCGCGCTCAGCCATGCGGTAACGTCCCCGACCTGGGCCGAGAGACAAGGCGAGGACGAGGAGAAGGCCGACGTGGCGGGCCGAGAGGACGGGACACGGCAGTGGGAAGCCGGGGCCGGTGAACACGCGGACTGGGCGGCGGAACTGCTCGATCACCTGCGGCCGGCCGGACGCGACGTACGCAGGGTCGTGACCTGGCTCGCCCGGGCCGCGCACGCGGCCGTGTCCCTGCAGGACGGTGCCGGCCGCCTGCTGGCCGGTACCCGCACCCCGCTGGACGAGGACCTGGTCGCCGACATCACCTCCGGCCGGATCGCCTCCGCCGCCCTGGAAGACCGGGGCCGTCATCTGCGGCTCGTCCGCGTGGAACGGGTCCACCCGGCGCCCGCCGCCGTCCTCGCGGTGGCGCGCGAGACCCCCTTCGACCGGCGGGTCTCCGACATCGTCACACACACGGCCCAGGTCGTGGAGCTGCTGCTGGCCGGTCACGAGTCGACCGCGGCCGGACACCGGCTGCGTCGGGCGACCTCCGACCTGCGCCTGGCCATCCTGCAGCTGCTGATGGTGGAGGACACCGTCTCCGCCCGCCGCGTGGCCGCCGGACTCTGGCCGGGCCTCCTCGACACCGACGAGGCGTGCGTCTACGTCGTGGAGAGCAGCCCCGAGGAACGCGACCGGCTCGCCGAGGAGTGCCTGTCGGCGACGGGCGAACGGGCGCTCGTCGTACGGTGCCCGGCCATGGACGGCCACGTGATCGTCCTCACGCCCCGCGAGGCGGCCGGTCAGGAGCTGCGCTCGCTCGTCGGCCGCCTTCCCGGCGTCTTCCTCGGCGGCAGCGCCCGGCAGAGCCTCGCCCGCACCGCCACCGCGTACGGCCAGGCCGTGAGCGCCCTGGCCGTCGCCCGGTTCCGTCCGGACAAGGCTGCCGTGTACGCCGAGCGGACCCACCCCGAGCGTCTGATGGACCCGGCGGCGCTGCACGGCTGGACGCTCCACCTGCTGCGCCCGCTCGACGTCCTGCCGCACCACACCCGCGCCGAACTCCTCGCCACCACCCGGCTCGGCCTGGAGTTCACCGCCGTCAACACGGCGAAGGTCCTCGGCGTCAGCCGCAACACGGTCCGCGCCCGCATGGACCGGGTCGAGTCACTGCTGCGGACGGACTTCGCCGACCTGACCGTGCGCGCCACCGTCCACCTCGCCCTGAACGCCCAGGTCGGCCTCGCCCAGCACCCCGGCGGCACCGAACGGCCCGGCCCCGCCCGGCTCACCGACCTGCTGGCCGGGCCCGCGCTGCGCACCTGGGCCGGCGGCCTGCTCGGCCGCCTGGAACCGGACCCGCGGGACCTGCGGCGCACGCTGCGCACCTGGATCGCCGTCGGCGGCAACGCCGAGCGGGCCGCGCGGACGCTCGGCGTGCACGCCCAGACTGTGCGCGAGCACGTCCGCAGCGCCGAGCCCGTCCTGGAACGCCAGTTGCTCGCCGCGGGCAGCGACCTGTACGAGGTCGTGCTCGCCCATCTGGCGGCGGGCGACCTCGACCAGCCGCCCCTGCGTGGGACGAACCCGGACCAACCGGACTCACCTGTGCACGGGTGAGTCCCCGCGGCCCCGCAGCGGGCATCGACACGATTCACAACGGCCGAGCCGTCCACGTAGGTTCGACGGACCGAGGGGGCACGACCGGAACGGGGGACCGGTCGCGCCCCCTCCGCCCTTTCGCACCCGGGCGGGGGACCGGCTCAGCCGCGCAGCCGAGTTGGCGCATTCGTCGCCCCGGCCCGGCCGAGGGGAAGGGTGGGCGGTCAGCCGTGGGGCAGGATCACCGCACGGCCGTTGACCTTCCCCTCATGGAGCCGCTCGTAGGCGAGCGGGGCGTCGTCCAGGGAGTACGTCTCGGTGTGCACCGACACGGCGCCCGAGCGGGCCAGGTTCAGCACCTCGATGAGCTCGCCGCGGGTTCCCCAGTAGGGGGCGTTGACCGACACCTCGAAGGGCAGCAGGCCGAACCCGACGGGGAGCGACCCGCCGCCGATGCCGACCAGCGTGACATCGCCCTCGACGGCCGCGACGGCGCCCGCGGTCCGCACGGTCGGCGCCACTCCGACGAAGTCGAACACCGCCTGGGCGCCGAGGCCGCCGGTGAGTTCGCGCACCGCGTCCGCGGCCTTCGCGTCCGAGAGCACCGCCTCGTGCGCGCCCACCGCACGGGCGAGGCGCAGCTTGTCCTCGCTGACGTCGAGGGCGACGACCCGGGCGGACGTCAGGGCGCGCAGCAGCTGGATGGCGACGTGCCCGAGGCCGCCGGTACCGATGACGACCGCGGTCGACCCGGGGACCAGCTTGGGCAGCGACCGCTTGATGGCGTGGTACGGCGTCAGCCCCGCGTCCGTCAGCGGCACCGCCGTGACGGGGTCGAGCCCGTTCAGCGGGACCAGGTGCCGGAGGTCGTCGACGAGCAGGTACTCGGCCATCGAGCCCGGACGCCCGAGCCCCGGCGGGTGGATGCCCAGCTCGTCGGCGCGCAGGCAGTAGTTCTCCTTGCCCTCGGCGCACTTGGCGCAGGTGCCGCAACCCCAGGGGCCGTACACGGCGACCGCGTCGCCCTCGGCGAGGCCGCTCACCCCGGCGCCCAGCGCCGCCACCGTGCCGACGCCCTCGTGGCCGAGGGTGAGGGGCAGCTCGTAGGGGAAGCCCTCGGCGGGCCAGCTCATCACCGCGATGTCGGAGTGGCAGACGCCGGCGGCGGTGACCTTCAACAGCACCTGGCCGGGGCCGGGCTCCGGGTCGGGGACCGTGACCACCTCGGGCGGCGCCCCGACGGTGCGGTACTGCAGTGCCTTCATGGCTGAACTCCTTCGTTCTTCCCCCCTGGTCGGTCCCCCTCTTGGACGGCCGGTCTCAGACGGCGGTGTAGGCGCCGTCGACCAGGTGGTAGCTGCCGGCGACGAAGGACGCCCGGTCCGACAGCAGGAAGGCGATCAGCTCGGCGACCTCCTCGGAGCGCCCGAGACGGCCGGCCGGGTGCAGGGCGACCAGGCCGTTGTAGGCGGCCTCGTCCATGGTCTTCAGCAGCGGGGTGTCGATGAAGCCGGGGCCGACCGCGTTGACCCGGATGCCCTTGGCCGCGTACTCGGCGGCGGCCGCCTTGGTCAGCCCGACCACGCCGTGCTTGGCGGCGACGTAGGCGGGGGAGCCGGCGAAGCCGACCGAGCCGAGGATGGAGGCGACGTTGACGATGGCGCCGCCCTTGCCGGTGGCCTCGATGGCGGGCAGCTCGTGGCGCATCGAGTAGAAGACGCCGTCGAGGTCGGTGCGGACGACCCGGTCGTAGGCCTCGATGTCGTACTCGCCGGTCGGGGCGCTCGGGCCGCCGATTCCCGCGTTGTTCACGGCGAGGTCCAGGCCGCCGAAGGTGTCGACGGCGAACCTCACCGCGGCCTCGACGGACTCCGGACGGGTCACGTCCAGCTCGACCGCGGCGGCCTTGACACCCTCAGCGACCAGCTCGACGGCGGCCTTCGCGGCGCCCTCGGCGTTGTAGTCGGCGACGACGACGTTGGCGCCGCCGGCGCCGAGGCGGCGGGCGGTGGCCAGGCCGATGCCGGAGGCTGCGCCGGTGACGAGGGCGGTGCGGCCGGCGAACTCGGCGGCGTGGTCGGTGGCGGGGGTGGTGGCCGTGTTCCCCGTGGTGGTGCTCATGGTGCTCTCACTCTTCGATGGTGCTGTCGGGGGTCGCGGCCGCGGCCTCCGAGGTCAGGGCGTCGTAGGCCCGCTCCGCGAGGGCGGCGAGGTCTGCGGCTCCCGCGTCCCGGTCGCCGCCGCGGGCCCACAGACGCAGGGCGGCGATCAGGACTCCGGCGGCGGCGTCCACGAGGGCGGCCGGGCGCACGTCCCGGGCGTCGTCGGTGCCGAGCCGGTCGGCGACGATGCGGATCGACTCCTCCTGGGCGTCGACCCGGATGCGCTGATAGGCGGCGAACAGGTCGGGCTCGCTGTCGGCGAGGGCCAGCAGCCGACGCATCCGGGGACGCGGGTGCCAGGCAGGGTCGTCCCGGTCGGTCAGCCAGTCCCGCACGGCCCTGCGATAGGCGAGCAGGGGCGGCTCGTCGGCGGGGCGGGACCGCAGCAGCGCGTTGATGCGGTCGCCGTCCCGGCGGACGAAGTCGAGGGCGGCGTCCTCCTTGCCGGCGAAGTGCCGGCTGAACGTGCGGCGCGTGACGTCCGCGCGCTCGGCGATGGCCTCCACCGTGGTCGCCGCGGACCCGCGCTCCAGGATCAGGTCGCAGGCGGCGGTGGCCAGCGCGTCGCGGGTCCGCCGCGCCTTGCGCTGCCGCCGGTCCTCGGGGGTGGTGGAGGGCTTCGTCGCCGTCATGCCTCCGAGCGTACATCCGAAAATGTCCCAGTGGGACATGTGACCCACTGGGACATGATGGTCGGATCGAGTCCGGCCCCGCGGGCGCCGTGTGCCCCAGGGCGCCCCGGGTACCCGGCCCCTGCTTCGGATCGAACACCTCGAGGAGGAGGCCCGCATGACCAGCGGCACGGAGACCGGCGGCGTGACCGGCACGCAGGACAAGGACTACAACCTGATCTGGTACGTCGAGTCGTGCCTGAACAACGCGCTGCGCCTGGAGACGTACATCCAGGACGCGGAGCGCAACAAGGACACCGAGGTCGCGGAGCTGTTCCGCAAGGCGCAGTCGGACAGCCGCAAGGGCGCCGAACTGGGCAAGGGGCTGCTGCGCGCACGGCTGAACGGCGGCTGAACGCGGTCCGCCCGCCCGAGAGGACCCGGACGGCCCTGTGTTCTGGGCGTCCGGGTCCGCGGCGTGAGATACGTGAAATAAGCGCAAATCGGTATGTGTCGGATGACGCACCGCGGGGTACCCGGGCCACCCATGTGCGCGGCCGACGGCCGCCTCGCAGCTCAGGGCCGCGTCCGAGGCCGGCCACGAGTCGAAGGAGCCCACGAACATGACGGACGTATCGAGCCAGGGACCCGCCCCGGGCGACGACCGCAAGGTGCTCACCAATCGGCAGGGGCACCCCGTCTACGACAACCAGAACCAGCGCACCGTCGGCGCCCGCGGCCCCGCCACGCTGGAGAACTACCAGTTCCTGGAGAAGATCAGCCACTTCGACCGCGAGCGCATCCCCGAGCGCGTCGTGCACGCCCGCGGGGTGACCGCGTACGGCTACTTCGAGGCGTACGGCGCCTGGGGCGACGAGCCGATCGAGCGCTACACCCGGGCCAAGCTGTTCCAGGAGCGGGGCAAGCGCACCGACCTGGCCGTCCGCTTCTCCACCGTCATCGGCGGACGCGACTCGGCCGAGACGGCCCGCGATCCCCGCGGCTTCGCGGTGAAGTTCTACACCGAGGACGGCAACTGGGACCTCGTCGGCAACAACCTGGCCGTCTTCTTCATCCGTGACGCGATCAAGTTCCCGGACGTCATCCACGCCCTCAAGCCGGACCCGGTGACCTTCGAACAGCAGCCGCGGCGCATCTTCGACTTCATGTCGCAGACGCCGGAGTGCATGCACATGCTGGTCAACCTGTTCAGCCCGCGCGGCATCCCGGCGGACTACCGCCACCAGCAGGGCTTCGGCGTCAACACCTACAAGTGGGTCAACGCGGCCGGCGAGACGAAGCTCGTCAAGTTCCACTGGATGCCCAAGCAGGGCGTCCGCAGCATGACCGAGGAGGACGCCGCCAACGTCCAGGCCCACGACCTCGGCCACGCCACCAAGGACCTCTACGACGCGGTGACCCGCGGCGACTACCCCGAGTGGGAGCTGGTCGTCCAGATGATGGACGACCACGACCACCCGGAGCTCGACTTCGACCCGCTCGACGACACCAAGACCTGGCCCGAGCAGGAGTTCCCGGCGAAGCCGGTCGGCCGGATGGTGCTCGACCGGATGCCGGACAACTACTTCGCCGAGAACGAGCAGATCTCCTTCGGCACCGGCGTCATCGTCGACGGGCTCGACTTCTCCGACGACAAGATGCTGGTCGGCCGCACTTTCTCCTACAGCGACACCCAGCGCCACCGGGTCGGCCCGAACTACCTTCAGCTGCCCGTCAACCAGGCCAAGAACGCCGACGTGCGCACCAACCAGCGCGACGGCCAGATGGCTTACCACCAGGACGGCGGCGGCGAGAACCCGATCGTCAACTACGAGCCGTCGATCACCGGCGGCCTGCGTGAGGGCGAGTACCCCACGCACGACGAACAGGGCCCGGAGATCCAGGGGCGGCTCACCCGCAAGCGCATCCCGCGCGCCAACGACTACATGCAGGCCGGGCAGCGCTATCTGCTGCTGGAGCCGTGGGAGCGCGACGACCTCGTGGCGAACTTCGTCAACCTGCTCTCCCAGTGCGACCGGCCGGTGCAGGAGCGCATGGTGTGGCACTTCCTGCTGGTCGAGAACGACCTCGGCCTGCGGGTCGGCGAGGGGATCGGCATCAGCCCGCAGGACGTGTCGGATCTGAAGCCGCTGGCCGGTCAGGACCTCACCGACGAGGACCGCGAGCGGCTGGCCAACCTCGGCAAGAACCCGCCGCGCGACGTCGCGGGCCTGACGATGACCCACTGCGTCCCCAACGAGCGGCACGTCGTGACCCGCTGACGCTCAGCCGGGGCGTCGTAGTGCAGTCCGGGCCGCTGTGAGGGCCTGCTCGGCGTAGCCGCGCCCGAAGAGGACGGCGTGCACCAGCAGCGGGAAGAGCTGGTGCACGCCGACGCGGCCGGTCCAGCCGTCGGCGAGGGGCGCGGTCTCCTGGTAGCCGTCCAGGATCCGGTCCAGGTGCGGGCAGCCGAAGAGGCGCAGCATCGCCAGGTCGGTCTCCCGGTGCCCGCCGTGCGCGGCCGGGTCGATCAGGTGGACCCGGCCGTCGGCTCCCCACAGCACGTTGCCGTTCCACAGGTCGCCGTGCAGCCGGGCGGGCGGCTCCGCGGGCCCCGCCAGCTCGGGCAGCCGCTCGCAGACCCGCTCGACGTCGGCCGCCTCGGCCTGCCGGAGGGTGCCGGCGTCGATCGCGCGGCGCAGGTACGGAAGCACCCTGTGCTCCGCGTACCAGCTCGGCCAGTCGCTTCCGGTGACGTTGCGCATCGGGGCGAGGCCGATGTACGCGTCCTTCGGCCCACCGGGTGGCGCCGCACCGAATCCCGGAGCCCCGGCGGCGTGCAGCGCGGCCAGGTCCCGGCCGAACCGGACCGCCGCCGCGGCACTCGCCCGGCCCTGTGCCACGCGGTCGGTGACCAGCCAGCGCTCGTCGTCGCCGCGCACTGCCGGGACTCGCACCGTGCCGGCGTCGGCCAGCCAGCGCAGCCCGGTCGCCTCGGCCCGCGCCGCTCCCACCCCGTCACCGCGTTTGACCATCACCGAGTGTCCGTCGTCGAGGGTGACTTCGGTGAGCGAACCGGACAGCGGTCGCTCACCGGTCACCGGCCGTCCGGTGAACCGGGCCGCGGCGGCCGAGGGCGAGGTGGGGGGACGCACGGCTATCAGCCTAGGGCGAGGTGGGGGACGCACGGCTACCAGACCAGACCAGACCAGACCGGGCCAGACCGGGCCAGACCGGGCCGGGCCGGGCCGGGCTGCGGCCGACCCGGTGAAAAACGTCCGGTACGCCGATCGAACACCCCGGGCGCGGGGGAGCAGTGGGACTATGACCAGTTCAGCGTTCCATCGCACCATCACCTTGCCCGCCCCCGTGTGCGAGCAGGCCGCACAGCACCTCGAACACGCGGTCCAGAAGGCCATCGACGGTGCGGCGACCCCCTGGCGCGCGTTCCGCGGGGCCGACGGCGACGACTTCGCGTTCTCCGTCCCGGTCGTCGAGCAGGCCGCGGGCTGCCTCCTGGTGCTGGCCGCCGAGAGCGCCCAGAGCCTGCGCCCCTCCGCCCTGCGCGCCCTGATCACCGTCGCCCTCCATCTGCGGGACGCCGCCGAGGCGGTCCGCCGGCCCGTGCTCACCAGCGGGGCCTGGTGAGCACGGGACCGCTCCCGCCCGGCCGACAAAACACGTAGCCCCGTTCCTGAGCGTGTGCTTGGCTCTGCGGCATGGAGTACTCACGCTTCCTCGACTGCCTCGCGGCCGACTACGACCGGCTGCGGGCCGTCGTCGAGACCGACGCCGACGCCCCGGTACCCACCTGCCCCGGCTGGACCGTCGCCGATCTGACCCGCCACGTCGGCGAGGTCTACCTGCACAAGACCGTCGCCATGCGCGAGGGTGTCGAGCCCGAGCCGTGGCCGCCGAAGGAGTTCGCCGAGGAGGAGCCGACGGCGCTGCTCGACCGTGGGTACACCGCACTGCGCGCCGAGTTCGCCACCCGCGCTCCCGAGGACCCGGCCGCCACCTGGTACGGCCCCGACCAGAGCGTCGGCTTCTGGATCCGGCGGATGGCCCAGGAGACCGTCATCCACCGCATCGACGCCGAACTCGCCACCGGACGGCCTGTCGCGCCCGTCCCGGCCGATCTCGCCGTGGACGGGATCGACGAACTGCTCAGGGTCTTCGCGGCGTACTCCGTCACCGAGTGGGGCGAGTACTTCACCGACATCCTGGCCGACACGCCGGGGCACACGTTCCTGGTGCGGGCCGGTGACGCGGCGTGGCGGGTACGGACCGGCCCGGGGGAGTTCGCCGTGACGGACGGCGCCGGCGACGGCACCGCCGACGTGACGTTCAGCGGCACCCCGGAGGCCGTGCTGCGCCGGCTGTGGAACCGGGAGAGCGCCGACGGGGACACCGGGGTGACGATCGAGGGCGACCCGGAGGCGGTCGAGGAGCTGCGGCGCTGCATCGTCGTGGCGGCCGAGTGACCGGACGCCTGGTCACCAGGGCGAGGAAGGCGACGACCGGCAGCAGCGTACGTGTCTGCTCCCACGCCTGGTGCGGGGTGACCGTGCCCTGCACGACGGCCGGCGCGGCGGCGGGCACGGCGGCCACCGCCTCCGGCAGTCCCCGGGGGCGCAGCACGGCGAAGGCCAGGACGCCCAGCAGCAGGAAGTAGGGGACGGCCTCGGAGAGGACGGCGGTACTCAGGAGTTCTCCTCCACACCGGTGAGCCGGGCGGGCACCGGTGATCGACGGAGGCCGCCCAGGGTCGCACCCCCGGGTAAGAACGGGGTTCATGCCGTGTCCCCCCGCCCGCGGCCGGGCCCTTCGGCCTGACCGGGATGTGTCCGAGGCCACGCCGCCGACGAGAGCCGGGCCATGTTCCGCGCCGTGGGCCTCGGGCTACGGTTTTCGCGGACCCCGTGTCCTCCACGACGACCAGACTCCCTGTCCCACGACGAGCAGTTCGGACGGCCCGGCAGTGCACGCAGATCTCTTCCCCGTCATCGCGGCGACCGCCCAGTGGCTCACCCGCGCCTACCCGGCGTCCGGCGGCGCGCTGGCCGGAGCCCTGTGTGAGGTGCAGGCGCGGCAGGCGGTGACGGTCGCGGCCCGGCTGCGCTATCCCACCCCGATGGACGTCGCGTTGCTGGGCGTGGCGGGGCCCGGAGGCTCCGCCCGGCTCGACTGGATCACCGGCGCGGACGGTACGGCGGCCGCCGAACCGGACGGGGACGCCTGGCGGACCTGGGTGGACGAGGTCGTCGCGAGCTGGGCGGCCTGTCTGCTGACCGACCCGGAACTGGCCGCCCTGGCCGTGGCTGCGCTGGCCGACGGCGGTCCCGTGGCGGGTACGTCGTCCGGTACGCCGGTCGAGTTCCGCCGCCTGCTCGCGCCCGACGAGCAGGACCGGCGGGCGGCGACGCTCCTGCGCCATCCCGACCTCGCCGCGCCCGTCGCCGCGCTGCACCGCGTCCAGCTCGTCGACCGTCTGGACCCCGGTCGGGCGCTCGTCGCCTGATTCGCGGCTGTGCGGGCGGTTGCGGGGTGCCTGCGGCGGCCTGCGCGGGTGCGGTGGGGGTGCGGGTAGCGCGTGCGGTGGTGGGGTGGGTCGGGCCGCGCCGGGGGGTGTCCGTCCTCGGAACGGCGCGGAATCGGTTGGCCACGGAAGTGCCGTGTGTTGACGCGCCAACCGCTGCGGGCGGACACCCCCCGACACGTCCCTTCTCGCCGTACGCGGCTCTCCGTCCGCCCCGGGTGGTCACCCTCAGGCGGCCGTTCCCAGGGCCGCCTGGCCGGGCACTTCCGCGTCTGTGGTCCGTACTCCCACGGGGGCCGTGAGCCTGCGCGCCCGCAGGAGGTGCCCCGCGCCGATGCTGCCCGCGATGATCAGTCCGCCCGCGATCAGGGCGCCGCGCGCACCGGCCAGCTCCATCAGCAGGCCCAGCGCCGGCGGGCCGCCCAGGCCCCACACGGTGCCGATGCTGCCCCACACCCCGAGTACCCGGCCCCGCATGTGCGCGGGTGGGTCGGTCTGGAGCACCGACGTGCCCGCGGTGTCGGAGACGGACTCCACCACGGCCATCGGCAGCACCATCACCAGCAGGACGGCCAGCGACGGCGACAGACCGGCCACCACCTGCAGCAGCCCGCCCGCCGCTGCCAGCGCGCCCACGATCCGAACGGAGGGCCGGCGCAGCCGGGCGCCCAGGACGGCGCCGACGATGCCGCCGACGGCCAGCACCGTGGAGACCGTGCCGAACGACCCGGCGCCGCCCGCGAGCGGCCCGGTGACCAGGACGGCCAGGGTGAGCTGGTAGTTGCGGCCGAAGACCGCGCTGACCCCGGTGACGCCGGCCAGCGCCAGCAGGCGGGGACGGCGTGCGAAGAAGGCCAGTCCCTCGCGGACGGTCATGGTGTCCGCGTCAGCACCGCGCTTCACCGCCCCGGTGTGCTTGACCGCCCCGCGCGCGGGACGCAGGAAGGGGATGACCGAGGCCACGAACAGGAACGACAAGCCGTTGGCGGCGTAGGCGGCGGCGGTGCCGAGGAAACCGACCGTCACCCCGGCCAGCGCGGCCCCCGTGAGGCGGCCGGCCTGGTGCACCAGGGCGCCCACGCCTATCGCGGAGGGCACGTCCTGCGGCGGGACGAGGTCGTTGCCCAGCAGCGAACACGCCGGGCCGTCGACGGTGGCGATGACGCCGGTGACGGCGGCCAGCACCATCAGGGAGGTCACGTCGAGCCGGTCCAGAGCCACCATGAGCGCCGTCACGAACGCGACCGCGCCGAGCAGGGCCTGGCTGACGGCGGCGGTCAGCTTCCGCGGCCAGCGGTCGACGGCCGCGCCGCCGAAGATGCTGATCAGGAGCGCGGGCGCGGCCTGGACGGACATGGACAGACCCGTCGCGGCGGCGGACCCGGTGATCTGCAGGACCAGCAGGTTCTGCACCGTGAGCTGCATCCACGTGCCGGCGTTCGACACGAAGTTCGCGACCGACCACCAGCGCATGCTGCGGTATCTCAGGGAGCGCCACGGCGAACGGGACGCGGCCTCGGACGGTGCGGAGGCGGGGGCCGGCAGGGCGGGGGCAGGGGAAGAAGACACAGTGCGCCACTCGAAGACGGGTCGTGAGACCCGGAAGGGAAAGGGACGGGAGCGAGAAGGCCGGCTGCGTTGCGCGGCCACTCCACTGAGCCGGATGACGGCGCCGACCATCGTGGCAGAAGGGACCGGCGAGTCATCGCCGCCGCCCGCCCCCGAGCCGGGAACGGAGGGGCCAAACTCCGTTCGTCGTGGTGAAGTTGCTGAGTGGAGTGGGTTTGATCACAGGGTCCGGTCCCCACGCGCCGGGGCGGCAGCCGTGATGGGGGCTGTTACGGCTGGGGCCGCGGCAGACGTCAGAGTATGAAAGCGACTCGGTGGGGCACCCGGGGCACGCTTCGTCAGCGCTTCGCAGAGGAAGAAAGGTCGTCCTCATGATGCCGATGGCGGCGTTCGGCCCGCGGGCAGAGGTCCGCCCGCCCTGGGGCCAGGTTCTGGTGACCGGCGGTGCGGGGTTCCTCGGGTCACATCTGTGCACCCGCCTGCTCGATTCAGGTGTCGAAGTCGACTGCCTGGACAACCTCTCCACGGGGCGGGCGGAGAAGGTGGCCCATCTCGCCGGCCGGCCCGGCTTCCGCTTCCTGGAACGCGACATCTCCGAGCCCGGCTGCTCGGACGCCCTCATCGGCCCCTACGACCTGGTCCTGCACCTGGCGGGCCCCGCGTCTTCGGCCGCCTGGCCGGACCGGCCCGTGGAGGTCCTGGAGGCCGCCAGCCTCGGCACTCAGGCCGCGCTGGCCGTCGCCGACCGGGACGGTGCCCGGTTTCTGCTCGCCTCCTCGCCGCCGGCGCTTCCCGCCGCGCCGCCGGACGCCGACCCGGTCGGCCCGCACAGCGCCTGCGCGGAGGCCGTCCGGTTCTCGGAGGCCCTGGTCGCCGCGCACGCGGGCGCCCAGGGCTCGAACGCCGGCATCGTCCGGCTGTTCACCGGCTACGGACCCGGTATGCGCACGGACGCCGGTGGAACCCCGGCCGGCTTCATCGAGCAGGCCCTCGCCGGCCGGCCCGTCACCGTCACCGGGGACGGCAGCCGGAAGCACCCCCTGTGCTACGTCGACGACATGGTCGACGGCGTGCTGCTGGTCGCGGCCGGCCGCTCGGTGCGGCCCGTGGACATCGGCGGCGACGAGGAGCCCACGGCCGTGGAGATCGCCCGCCGGGTGATCGACCTGACCGGCTCCGACTCGCCGCTGACGTTCGTCGAGGGGGCGGGGGACCTACCTGCCGAGCCTCGGCCGGTCACCGGCTTCGCCCGTGAGATCTTCGGCTGGCTGCCGAGTGTGACCTGGCAGGACGGCCTGGAGCGCACCGTGGCCTCTCTCCGCGGCCTGCCCGAGCCGATCCCGACGGCGACGACCGGGCGGGCGGGGGAGTGGTGGGCGTGACCGTGTGACATGACCGTGTGAGGGGCCCGTCGCCGTGGCGACGGGCCCCTCACACGTGTGCGGACGGGTGCGCTCAGCCGGGCTTGCCGCGTCCTGACATCGCGTCCCGCACCCGGTCGACCATTCCCGCACCGGGCGCCAGGAGCTTGTTCATCGGGGGCTTGTCCGGCGCGGACGGGTGCGGACGGGTCGGCGCCGTCTTCTTCGCCTGTCGGACCTTGTCACCCAACTGGTTCAGCGCGTCCGCGGGGCACGCCTCGCGGAGCCTCGGGAAGAGGTTGCCCTCCTCGTCGGCGATGTGCTCACGGATCTCGCTCATCAGCTTGCCGATCAACCGGTCGAACTCGGCGTCGTCCGACGCGCAGCCCTCCAGGTCCTTCATGATCTGCTCGGCCTCGGCGTGGTCCTCGAGTTCCTTGTCCGCGAGGGCACCTCCGTTCGCCACGTGCTCACGGACGGCCGGGTAGAGATACGCCTCCTCCGCCACCGAATGCCGGATCAGCTCGATCGTGGCCTGATCGGCGTACAGCTTGCGGTCCTTGTGACCGGGCGGCAGCGCCTCGATCTTGCCGAAGAGCTCCTCGACCTCACGGTGATCGGTCGTCAGCTCGTCGATGACGTTTCCTCCGTGTCCCATGCTTCACCTCCAGCAGGTCGTGGCGGTTACGGGACCGACCCGCCACGAGCGTCGGGTCCCCCCACACTCAGTGGGCTAACGCCCGGTTCGCCGGCGCCGGGCTCAGACGCCCAGCTTGGCCCGGAGACCGCCCGCCGTCGCCGCGGGACGTGCCGCGGCCCGGACCGAACGGTGCACCAAGTGGGCGTCGTGCCGCAGGTCCTGGGCCGCGTGACGGCCGCGCCACAGCAGCGAGGGGGCGCTGCCGGTGTCGTCGGCCGCGATCAGCAGCCCGCCCATCATGGACACGTTCTTCAGGAAGTGGATGCGCTGCTGGGCGCGGTCGGACGGGTCCTCCGCCTCCCAGTAGCGGTGCGCCGCCAGCGTGGTGGGGACCAGCGTCGCCGCGAGGGCCAGTGCGGCCAGCCGCGGACAGCGGCCGAGGCCGAGCATGATCCCGCCCACCACGTGGACGGCGCCGTTGAGCCGTACGAGTTGTTCGGTGCCGTCCGGCAGCACCGCCACGCGGTCGGCCACCGGCCGCACGATCGGCTCCGCCGCCGGGGCCACGTCCTCCGGCCGGCGCAGGGAGTGCAGACCGCCCGCGACGAACATCGAGGCGAGCATCGGGCGGCCGACCATACGCAAAAGACTCATGACGCTCTCTCGCTTCTTTCCGTCGGTGTCGGAGGTTGCCAAGGGTGTGACGCCTACTCGGATCATCAGGTGCCCGGAGGCGGTGGCGCCATTCGGCGTCCGGCACGGCGGTTGCGCTCGTCGGCGCCGCGCCGCGGGGCCCCCGCGCAGGTCACAGACTGTTGAGGAGCTGCGGCGACAGATTCTTGATCATGGTGTTGGTCCAGCGCATCTGGCGCAGTGTCTGCGGGTGGCAGGCCGAGGCCAGCCCCAGCAGCTCGCTGTCCCTGGACGCCTGGGCGGCCTGGGCGAGCATCTCCCAGTGCAGCGAGTTCTCCGCGGCGGCGACGTGCAGCTCCCGCAGGTCGCGCAGGAGCAGCAGGCCGGGCTCGGGGCGGTGCACCACCGCCTCCGACGCCTTCTTCCGCAGCGTCGCGAAGACGCCGTCCGACGACTGGTCGGGCGGGTCGCCGAGCTTCACGTCGTGGTGCGCGGCGACCTCGGCCAGTCGCCGGACGTGTTCCCGGGACCAGACGGCGAGATCGGTGGCGACGTGATGGACCTCGTGCTCGGTACGGTGCCGCTCGGCGACGCTCACCAGGTCGTGCGCCAGGCGCCGCTCGCCGCGGTGCAGCGTGCGCAGGGCCAGGGTGATGCCGTTCACTGGGCGCCTTCCTCACGGCCGTGCGGGAACGCGGCCGGTGTCTGTGCCGTGTGCGCCGTCGTTCCGCCCGCGGTGGGTGGGGCGGCGCCGGCGGTGGCGGGTGCCGACGCGGTGGTGGTCGGTGCCGGGGACGGCCGGCCGTCGCCGCGCTCGACGAGGGTGAGCGCGGCCGTGGCCGTCTTGAACAACGGCTGCTTGGAGGCCGGGTCCCAGTCCGTGATGGTCGTCTCGTTGGCGGCCCGCCCGGGAGTGTCCCGGCCCGGCCCGGACCCGTCCTCGGTGTCCCAGTAGCCGTAGTGGAACGGCACGAAGAGCAGGCCCGGCCGGATGCCGGTCACCCGCAGCCGTCCGCGCAGCGAACCGCGCTTGCTCGTCACGTCGACCAGGTCGCCCTCGCCGAGGCCGAGCCGGTCCGCGTCAGCGGTGGAGATCTCCACCCACACGTCGGGGGCGGCGGCGTTGAGCTGGGGCGCCCGCCCGGTCTTCGTACGGGTGTGGAAGTGGTAGATCGTCCGGCCCGTGGTGAGCTGGAACGGATACTCCTCGTCCGGCTCCTCGTGCGGCGGCCAGTAGGCGGCGGCCTTCAGCATCGCCTTGCCGTCGGGGTTGAGGGAGCGGTACTCCACGACCTCCTGCGACGCCCCGGTCTCCAGGTCCTTGCCGTAGCTCTCGCACAGGTCCGGGTGGGCCCAGCCGAAGCCGTCGGTGTAGAGCCGCGCGGTGCCCTCGGGCGCCCCCTCGCCGCAGGGCCACTGGATACCGCTGGTGTCGCGCAGCTTGGCGTAGGACAGGCCGGTGTAGTCGCAGGGTCGGCCCGCGCTGCACCGCTTCCACGCCTCGAACGCCGACTCGGGGTCGTCCCAGGTGATCAGCGGGCCGCCGTCCTTGTCCCGGAAGTCCATGCGCCGCGCGTAGTCCAGGAAGATGTCCAGGTCGGGCTTGGCCTCGCCGGGCGGTTCGACCGCCTTCTCCGACAGGTGCACCGTGCGGTCGGCGTTGGTGAGGGCGCCGGTCTTCTCGCCCCAGGTGGCTGCCGGCAGCACCACGTCGGCCAGTTGCGCCGTCTCCGTCAGGAACAGGTCGCGTACGACTGTGAACAGGCGTTCCTGCGTCAGGATCGAGCGGATGCGGGACAGTTCGGGCAGGGACACGGCGGGGTTGGTGCCGCTGATCCACAGCATCCGGATCGAGCCCTGCTCGGCGTACCGGTACATCTGCATCGCGTGCGTGGGCGGCGCGTAGTGCGGGATGGTCTCCGGCTCGACGTTCCACACCTTCGCGAGGTCGGCGACGTGGGCGTCGTTCTGCCAGTTGCGGAAGCCCGGCAGGTCGCCGTTGGCGCCGCACTCGCGGGTGTTCTGCGCGGTGGGCTGGCCGTTCATCTGCAGGAGGCCGGCGCCGGGGCGGCCCAGCATGCCGCGGATCAGGTGCAGGTTGTTGATCTGCACCGCGGCGGCGGTGGCCTGGTGGGACTGGTAGACGCCCTGGAGGACGGTGGACACCAACGCGCCGCTGGTGCCGACGAGTTCGGCCGCCTCCTCGATCCGGGCGGCGGGGACGTCGCAGATGTCCGCGGCCCACTTGGGCGTGCAGTCGGCGACCCGGTCGGCCAGCTCCTCGAAACCGACGGTGTGCGCGGCGATGAAGTCGTGGTCGATCCGGTCGTGCCTTATGGTCTCGTGCAGCAGCGCGTTGAGCAGGGCGACGTTCGTGCCGCCGCGGGGCGCGAGGTGCACGGCGGCGTGCCGGGCGACCCGCGTGGGCCGGGGGTCCACGCACAGCAGGCGCGGTGGGTCGGCCCCCTCCATCCGGTCCAGCAGCCGCATCCACTGCACGGGCTGGGTCTCGGCGATGTTGTGGCCGAACAGCGCGACCACGTCGGCGTGGTCGAAGTCGTCGTAGCTGCCGGGCTGCCCGTCGGAGCCGAACGTCTCCTTCAGCGCCTCCCCGGCCGTTGCCGTGCACAGCCGGGTGTTGCCGTCGAGGTGGTTGGTGCCGATGCCGCCCCGGGCGAGCACCGCGAGTGTGTAGTACTCCTCGAGGAACAGCTGGCCGGAGGTGTAGAAGCCGATCGAGCCCGGGCCCCGCTCGTCGAGGAGTTCACGCGAGCGGGTGGCCACCAGGTCCATCGCGGTGTCCCAGTCCGTCTCCACCAGCCGGCCGTCCCGCCTCACCAGCGGCCGGGTCAGTCGGTCCCGGGAGGCGTTCGCCTGCCACCCGAACAGGTCCTTGGGACCGAGCCGTCCCCGGTTGACCCGGTCCACGTCCCGGCCCCGTACGCCCACCATCCGGCCGTCGGCCACCGCGATGTCCATGGCGTCGCCGTCGGAGTGCAGGATCGACGCCGACTGCACCCATCGCTGCACCGCCTCCGGCTCCACCCCCTCCGCGAGGAACGTGTCCACCCGGGCCGGCCAGGTCTCGTGCCGTCCGTAGGGCACCCTGTCGCCCCACGGGAGTGCGATCCGGTCCGTGTCCTCCATCGCCGGCCTCCCGCCAACTGCCGCCACAATGCCGGCCGCCGGGTACCCGGGCGCCACCGATCGAAGCGGACCACTTGTGGGAGCGCTCCCAGCCGGGCAGGATGCTGCGGTGACCTCGACAGCCGCCGTACGCCCGTACCGCCCCGCCGACGCCCAGGCCCTCGACGACATCTGCGTCCGCACCGCGCACAACGGCCGGGACAGCCGGCCCGTGTACGCCGACCCCGCCGTCCTGCCCGCCATCTTCGCCGCCCCCTACGTCCACCTGGACCCGGACCTGGCCTTCGTGCTGGACGACGGACAGGGCCGGGCGGTCGGCTACATCCTCGGCACGGCGGACACCCCGCGCTTCGCGGAGGAGTTCCGTGCCAAGTGGCTGCCGCGGGTCGCGGACCGCTATCCGGCGCCGGACGCCGCGCCCGGCTCCCCGGACGAGGTCATGGCCGGGCTGCTGCACGACCCGGAGCGGATGATCGTCCCCGAACTGGCCGGGTACCCCGCCCATCTGCACATCGACCTGCTGCCCGACTGGCAGGGCCACGGACACGGCCGGGAGCTGATGCGCACGTTCTGGCGGGCACTGCGGGAGCGCGGCGTACCGGCCGTCCACCTGGTCATGGCCACGGCCAACACGCCGACCAGGGCCTTCTACGACCGTATGGGCTTCCACGTGGTCGAGGCGGCGGGCCTGGACCCCGCGGACGTCACCTGCCTCGGGCGTACGACGCAGGACACCGGCCGGACCTGACGCACGGGGCGGCGGTCAGGCGGTGCCCAGGCGGTAGACGTTGAAGGCCCGGCGGATGACGGGCTGGGCCACGTTGCGCACCCGTACGCCACCCGCCGTCATCCCGTGCTCCGAGCCCAGGTGGGCGTGGCCGTGGACGGCGAGGTCCGCGCTGGCCGTGTCGATCGCCTCGGCCAGCAGATAGCTGCCGAGGAACGGGTGGATCTCCAGCGGCTCCCCGGCGAGCGTGTCGGCGACGGGGGAGAAGTGGGTCAGCGCCACCCGGGCCGCGCAGCCCTCGTCGTCCAACTCCTTCAGCGCGGCGTGCAGGCTGTCCGCCGAGCGGCGTGTGGTGCGGACGAACTCCTTCATGATCGGCTCGCCGAACTCCCCCGCGCTGCGACCGACGAAACCGCCGCCGAATCCCTTGGTCCCGGCGATCCCCACCCGGGTCCCGGCGCACTCCACGACGGTCCCCTCGCCCTCCAGGACTCGCACGCCGGCGTCCTGGAGGAGGGCGGTGACCTTCTCGGGCTGCTCGTCGTGGTGGTCGTGGTTGCCGAGCACGGCGACCACCGGCACCGGCAGGTCGCGCACCTCCCGGGCCACCACCCGCGCCTCCTCCGGCGTGCCGTGCCGGGTGAGGTCCCCGGCGAGCAGCAGCAGGTCGGCACAGTCGGGCAGGGTCTCGAAGGCCGGCCGCAGCAGTCCCTGGCTGTCGGGCCCCATGTGGATGTCCCCGACGGCGGCGACGCGGATCATCACAGCTCCTCCGCATGGTCGGGGCCGGCCGTCTCCGCCACCACGACGTCGGTGTGCACGGTGAGCCCGGCCAGCTCCTCGTGGGCGACCCGCAGCAGCGTCTCGCGGCACTGCGCGGACGGCACCGTGCCGGTGAGCACGATCGCGCCGGCCCGGATCTCGGCCCGTACGCCCAGCTCGCCGAGCTCCTCCGCGGCGAGCCGGTCGTGCAGGTGGGCCACGCGGTACTCGACGTTCTCGGCCGCGGCAGGGGTGCCGCTCGCCGCGGGTCCCTGGTGTGCGACGGGGTCGGTCATCGCTGCTCCTCCTTCGCGGAACGGGCCGGGGAGATGATCTCCAGGCGTTCGAGGATGAAGAAGAACGCGGCGGGCATCGGGGCGTCCCCGCAGTCGCGGCGCAGCTCTTCCCAGTCGATCTTCTCCCGCAGCGTGCGGGCGATCGGCAGAACCGCCCCGAAGTCGCAGTGGTGCTCCGAGAAGGCCGCCAGCAGACCGCGCAGCAGATCGGTCGGCGACAGGACCGGCATGAGCACCGAGTCGACCGAGAGGTCCTGGGCCCGCGCCAGCAGCTGTGTCGTGACGGGCTCGTGCGCCAGCTCGAAGATGAGGTCGACCTGCTGCCCCAGACAGTTCGCCTTCAGCAGCCAGTCCTCGGGCGGCGTGTACACCGCCAGACCCGCTTCCCGCAGCGTCGCGGCGACGGCCTCCGCGTCGTCGGGCCGGATGCAGAAGTCGACGTCGTGCTGGAGGTTCTGGGTGCCGCCGTGCGCGTACACGGCCACGCTGCCGGCCAGCGCGAACGGGTGCTCCCTCTTCTTCAGGATCGAGCCCACCTGCTTGGCCGCCTGCAGGATCGCCTGGTTGCGGTCGAGCGGGAGATCTTCGTGGCGTGCGTCGTTCTGGGGGACGAGTTCGGGGTCCCCCGCTGCCAGACGGAGCTCGGAAACGCCGGCGCGCTGGTCGAGAGCGCGGTCGTCGGCGGGCTGCGTCATTGCTGTCCCCTTTCCGGGCTGTCTCCTCCGCTGGGGTTCCGGGTACCCGGCGCGGTAACGCCGACACGAACCCGTCCCCGAGGTGGGGCGCCGGGCGGAATCCGGGCACTCGGGCGGCATGAACGACAAGCAGGCGCAGCAGCGGACCGGGCCCGAGGACCGCCGGACGGTGGAACGGCTGGTGGCCGCGTGGCTGGCGGAGACCGAACACCACGATCGTGCCGCGGCCCACGAGGCCCGCACCGGCTGGGAACGCGGCGCTCTGTCCGAGCGGGCCGCCCAGGATCTGGCCACCTGGGTCACCGCGAGGATCACGGACACCGGCTTCACCGAGGACGAGGGCCCCTACGTGGAAGGGCCCGTCCGGATCACCCCGTCGGACAAGGACACCGTGCACGACTGGCTGCGTGCGCGAGGGCACCCGGTCTGACCCGTCGGGGCCCGTGCCCCGGCGGCGTCAGGAGGCCGGCGGCCGCCATTCGAACATCAGGATCGTCGCGTCGTCCCGCAGCCGTCCGCCGGTCTGCGAGTCGAGAATGGAGTGGATCAGGCGCCGCAGTGACTCGGGCGCCAGCTCGCCGCCCGCCGTGGCTCGGATGACGTAGTCCGCGAACCGTTCGAGCCCGAACAGCTTCTCCTCCCGGGTGCGCGCCTCCGTGACCCCGTCGGTGTACATCAGCACCCGGTCACCGGGTTCGAGCCTCATCTCGTGCGTCCGACGCGGCTCGGGGGACAGGAAGGCCGGCGCGCCCATCGGCGGGTCGGCGTCCCGCTCCAGGCCGTCGACGATCAACTGCTCACCCCGGATCAGGAGAGGCGCCGGGTGACCGCAGTTGCTCCAGCGCAGCAGACCGGTCTCGAACTCCAACTGGGCGAGGACCGCGGTGCAGTACTGCTCCGGCAGCCAGCGGGCCAGCGCGTCGTCGACGCACTCCACGAGCGCGGGCAGATCGGCGCCGTTGCGCCGGGCGTTGCGGCAGGCGGCCAGCGCCACCGCGCTGGTCAGCCCGGAAGCCAGGTCGTGCCCCATGGAGTCGATGACCGAGACGTGCAGCGTCGTCTGGGTGAGCGAGTGGTCGAAGGCGTCGCCGCCCAGCTCGTAGGCCGGTTCGAGGACGGCAGTCGACACGACGTGCGAGTTGCCGATCGTGCGCGGCGGCAGGAACGCGCGGAGCATCTCCGACGGGAGGTGCATCGGCTCGGTACGGGTGTGCCGGACGAAGGAGTCCTCGAAGGCCCGCTTCGAGGTGATCATCATGGCCAGGAGAGAGGCCAGCGCCCGGCCCCGGGTCAGCGTCGCGGAGGTGAGCGCCGACGAGTGGACCGCCAGCACGCCGAGCCGCTCGGCGCCGTCCAGCAGGGGCAGCCACGCCGTGACGCCGCCCGTGCCCGACTCCTCCACCCGCAGCGCCTGGGTGCGGTAGGCCCAGCCCGCGAGGGAGTCGTCGACGGGGATGGCCGAACCCACGTCGGTCTGCGGTACGAGGTGTCGTTGCTGCAGGTCGACGAGGTAGACCACCGCGTGCTGGAGATCCAGCGCCTTCGCGCACCGGGCCACCGCGGCGGTCAGGTCCAGGGTCAGATGGGCCGGATCGGCGAGGAAGTCCTGCAGCAGCGCATCGCTCGCCTCTGGCGTCGACACCTCGTCTCCCCTCGTCGAGAAACCCGTCGTGGCGGGGCACACTGCGCAGCAGTCTGGCACCGCGCGCCCCGCCCCGCCCGTCGGACGGATCACCCGCGGAGCGCTTCGGTCCGGGCAGACAGGGCACGCGTCACGTCGTACGACCCCGAGCGCCGAGGAGTGGTGCCAGATGACCGAGTACGAGCGTTCCCGCACCATGCCCGCCCAGGCCGAGCAGGTCTTCGACCAGGCCGCGAACGTCGGGCAGCTGGACACCTGGCTGCCCCGGGACCTGCACGTGGAGCCCGAGGACCCGCCGGCGGTCACCGTGCACGAGGACCGCACCGACCAGGACACCTCCGCGCTGCTGAGCGCCCGGCCCGAGCAGATGCGGCTCGAATGGGGCACCCGCGACCAGGGCAGCTACGCCGGCTGGCTGCAGGTCGCCGGACTCGACAGCGGGGCCAGCGAGGTGACGGTGCACCTGTCGTTCTTCGACGAGGGCCACGACCCCGGGCAGCACGCGGTGGCCGACGCCCTCGACAGCAGCCTGCGGCGTCTGGAGGAGCAGGTGCGGATGCGCACCGACAACGCGGCCGGGTGAATTCGTAGGAGGGAACAGGGGCAACCCTTCGCCGTCGTGTCGGGTCGTACGGGTCGTACGGGGAAAAGGACGACCGATGCCGACGAACCGACACGGGGGAAACATGTACGTCCATAACCGACGGGTCCGCGCCGCAGTGACCGCGCTCGCGGCCGGTGCCGCGGTCGCCGTGGCCGCCGTCCCGGCGACCGCGACGCCGCGGACCGACCCGCCCGCCTTCCTGGAGCCGGCCGAACTGCCGCCGCATCCCACCTCCGACTGGTACGCCGGACCGGTCACCGCAGGGCAGCCGGACCCGCTGCCCATGTGCGTCGGCGAGGCGCTGCCGTCCACCGCCTCCCACCGCCGGTACTGGACCGAGTACGACACCGGCGCCCTCCAGGTCACGGTCGTCGAGCGCGGCACGCGGCAGGCCAGGGAGTTCGCCGCCCTGCTGCGCAGGGACCTCGCCGACTGCGCGCGGAAGGTGATGGAGCAGTACCCGGACATCACCGCCACGCAGAAGTACTACGGCCGGCTGAACGTGGAGGAGGGCGCCCACGTCTACGGCGTCCACACGGTCGCCGAGTGGGGCGCCTCCGACATCGGCCTGTTCTCGGTGGGCCGGGACGGCAGGACCGTGACCGTCGTGCAGTGGGGTCAGATGGGCACGTTCGCGCACGCCCAGGTGGCCGACTTCAAGGCCACCACGGTCACTGCCGTCGACAAGCTGAACTGAACGGCCGCGGCGGTCGCCGCCCGCGACGTCACGGCGGGCGGCCCGTCGTCCGGGCCGAGGGCGGCCCGCCGTGACGTAGCGGCCAGGTGTCCGCGCTGCGGCCCGGGGCACTCGCCGGCCATGGACGAGCACCGCCGCCCGCTGATGGACCGCACTCTGCCCCTGCTGACCGAGGGGTACGCCTGGCTGCCCAACCGCATGCGGGACAGCGCCGACTCCGTGGTGCGCACCCGGCTGCTCGGCAAACCCGCGCTGGCCGTGCGCGGACCGGAGGCGGTGCGCTTCTTCTACGACGAGGGAAACGTCCATCGTCACGGCGCCGTCCCCGCACCCGTCCTTGACACGCTGTTCGGGCAGGGCGCGGTCCACACCCTCGACGGGGACGCCCACCGCGTGCGCAAGGAGTTGTTCCTTCCGCTGCTCGACCCCGACCGGGTCGCCGGCCTCACCGAGCACGTCACCGCGGCCTGGGACGAGGCCGCACGCTCCTGGCGGGAACGCCCCCGCGTCGTGCTGTTCGACGAGGCGGGCGTCGTACTCACCCGAGGGGTCTGCCGCTGGGCCGGGCTCCCGGCCGAGGCCGTCGACGCGGAGCCACTGGCGCGGGACCTGATCGCCATGGTCGACGGCTTCGCCACCCTCGGGCCCCGCCATCTGCGGGCCCGCCGCGCCCGCGCCCGGCAGGAGGCCCGCATGGCCCGCCTGATCGAGGACGTACGGTCCGGGAAGGTCACCGCCCCCGGGGGCTCGGTGCTGGAGCGGGTCGCCCGGCACCACGACGCGTCGGACGAACCGCTGGACGCCCGTACGGCGGCGGTGGAACTGCTGAACGTGCTGCGCCCCACGGCCGCCGTGAGCTGGTTCGTGGCCTTCGCCGCCCACGCCCTGCACCGGTGGCCGGCCCACCAGGAGCGGCTGCGCGCCGGTGACCGAGCGTTCGCCACGGCGTTCGCGCACGAGGTCCGCCGTTTCTACCCGTTCGCCCCGTTCCTCGGCGGCCGGACCCTCAAGGAGCTGACCTGGCACGGCGAGTCCGTCCCCGCCGGCGGGATGCTGCTGCTCGACGTCTACGGCCAGAACCACGACGAGAAGCTCTGGGGCGACCCCTACACCTTCAGGCCGGAACGGTTTCTGGAGCGGCCCGTCGACCCCGACGAGCTGATCCCGCAGGGCGGCGGCGATCCGGCCACCGGCCACCGCTGCCCCGGCGAGCGCGTCACCGTGGGCCTGCTGGAATCCCTGACGGTGCGGCTGGCCCGTCTGGAGTACACGGTCCCCGAGCAGGATCTGCGCATCCCGCTGCGCCGCGTCCCGACCCGTCCACGCAGCGGTTTCGCCGTCACCGGCGTACGCGTGCCCTGACGCGCGTCAGGACGTACGGTCGCCGCCCTTGTGCCCCTCACCCCGGCTCCACCGCGTCGCGCCGCCCGGTCTGCTCCGCCTGGTCGAGCCGGGCGAGGCCGGGATGGTGCAGGTCGAAGGCCGGCGACTCGGAGCGCACGCGCGGCATTTCGCGGAAGTTGTGGCGGGGCGGGGGACAGGACGTGGCCCACTCCAGCGAGCGCCCGTAGCCCCAGGGGTCGTCGACCTCGATCGGCCGGCCGTACTTGGCGGTCCGCCACACGTTGTAGAGGAACGGCAGCGTGGACAGGCCCAGCAGGAACGCGCCGATGGAGGAGAGGGTGTTGAGGGCCGTGAATCCGTCGACGGCCAGATAGTCGGCGTACCGGCGCGGCATGCCCTCGACGCCGAGCCAGTGCTGCACCAGGAACGTGGTGTGGAAACCGGCGAACAGCGTCCAGAAGTGCACCTTCTCCAGACGGTGGTCGAGCATGCGGCCCGTCATCTTCGGCCACCAGAAGCTGAATCCGCCGAACATCGCGAACACGATCGTGCCGAACAGGACGTAGTGGAAGTGCGCCACGACGAAGTACGAGTCGGTGACGTGCCAGTCCAGCGGCGGTGAGCCGAGGATCACTCCGGTCAGGCCCCCGAAGAGGAACGTCACCAGGAAGCCGGCCGCCCACAGCATCGGCGGCTCGAAGGACAGGGACCCCTTCCACATCGTGCCGATCCAGTTGAAGAACTTCACCCCGGTGGGGACGGCGATGAGATACGTCAGGAACGAGAAGAACGGCAGCAGTACCGCACCGGTGGCGAACATGTGGTGCGCCCAGACGGTGGCCGACAGCCCGGCGATGGCGATGGTGGCACCCACCAGGCCCATGTAACCGAAGATCGGCTTACGGGCGAAGACCGGGATGATCTCGGTGATCACCCCGAAGAACGGCAGCGCGAGGATGTACACCTCGGGATGGCCGAAGAACCAGAACAGGTGCTGCCACAGGATCGCCCCGCCGTTCTCGGCGTCGAACACGTGCGCACCGAAGTGCCGGTCCGCCTCCAGCACCAGCAGCGCCGCCGCCAGCACCGGGAACGCCAGCAGCACCAGGACCGAGGTCAGCAGCACGTTCCAGACGAAGATCGGCATGCGGAAGATGGTCAGGCCGGGCGCGCGCATGCAGATGATCGTGGTGATGAAGTTGACCGACCCCAGGATGGTGCCGAACCCGGACAGCGCCAGCCCCATGATCCAGAGGTCGCCGCCGAGGTACGGGGACCGGATCGGCCCACTCAGCGGTGCGTACGCGGTCCAGCCGAAGTCCGCGGCGCCTTGCGGGGTGAGGAAGCCACCGAGCACGATCAGACCGCCGAAGAGGAACAGCCAGTACGCCAGCATGTTCAGCCGCGGGAAGGCCACGTCGGGCGCACCGATCTGCAACGGCATGACGGCGTTGGCGAATCCGGCGAAGGTCGGGGTGGCGAACAGCAGCAGCATGATCGTGCCGTGCATCGTGAACGCCTGGTTGTACTGCTCGTTGGAGAGCAGCTGCAGACCCGGGCGGGCCAACTCGAACCGGATCAGCATCGCCAGCACCCCGGCGATCAGGAAGAACGCGAACGACGTGATGAGGTAGAGATGGCCGATCCGCTTGTGATCGGTCGTGGTCAACCAGGAGACGACCACCCGCCCCTTGCCGCGGTGTTCCGCCGCCGGGACCGGCGCGATCGGTTCGGTCTGTGTCGCCATCCGACCAGAGCAGCCGACCCCCGGCGGCCCACGTCGACGCCACGTCACGCGACCACCCATGTAGGACCGATTGGCTGATCGTTTCTATCCGTCCGGGTGCGTCGTCACCTCGGAGGGACGAAGCGGCCGTCACCCGAATGGCCCCCGCACAGTACTGGTGACGGCCGATCCGGTGTCTCCTGGAGAGTGTCAGCGGCGTCCAGGCTGGGAGGCCGATCATGTACGAAATGTGCGTGGGCCCGGAGAAGGCGGGCGGAGCGTTGGTGTGGCACGTGATGGCCAAACAGGCCGCGGCCACCCTGTGCGGACAGCGACTCCGTGAACGTATCGAGGCATCCGACGGTGAACGGGCACGTCACTGCCCGGACTGCATGGCTTCCTTCGAGAAGTTGATGGCGGTCACACCGTGCTGACGGACCGTCCGCAACCGTCCGCCCCGTCGCATCCCGCGGCGGGGCGGACTGCGGATCGCGTGAGGCGGTCGGCGGGAGCCGTGGCGGGCGGTCGGCGTGATTGTCGGCTGGGTGCATGGTCATAGAGCTGGGCTGCTCCGGTGATCTTTCGCCGGGTGGTGCGCCGCGGACTCTCCCCGCGGTGCGGCAGCCGATTGACTGGCGGTGCGGCCGACGCGGCGCGGTGCGAGTGCCGTCGGTTCCCGCTTTCCGCCAACGTGCCCTGCCAACGTGAGGAGCAGTACGTGTCGCAGATCACCGACTCGGCCCCGGTAGGTGCCTTTCCGCGTCTGGACTGGGTCGACGACGTGCTCTCGCCCGCCCTGCGGGCCGCGGTCGAGGCGCTGCCGGCCGCGGAGAGCCTGGTGGCCCGGTACCACCGGGGCTGGTGCGAGGCCGACGGCGCACCCCGCGCGGCCGAGTCCGGCGGTGGCAAGGCGGTGCGCCCGGCACTCACTCTGCTGTCGGCGGTGGCCGTCGGAGGGAATCCGTCGGCCGCGGTGCCCGGCGCCGTGGCGGTCGAGCTGGTGCACGACTTCACCCTGCTGCACGACGACGTCATCGACGGCGACGCGCTGCGCCGCCACCGGCCCGCCGCCTGGTCGTTGTTCGGGACCCCGGCGGCCGTACTGACCGGAGACGCGCTGCTGGTCGCGGCGCTGCGCGCGCTGGCCCAGGCCCCGCCGGGGCGGGCCGAGGCAGCCGTGCAGGAACTCGTGGGCGCCCTCCTGGAACTGGTGGAGGGGCAGAGCGACGACGTCGCGTTCGAGAAGGCCCACGAGGTGTCGGTCGCGGACTACCTGGACATGGCCGCGGGCAAGACGGGCGCCCTGATCGGCTGCGCCTGCGCGCTCGGCGGCGTGCTGGCCGGCGCGGACGACGTCCGGGTCGGCGGCCTGCGGGAGTTCGGCCGGCGACTCGGCGTGGCGTTCCAGTGCGCGGACGACATCCTCGGCATCTGGGGCCGTACCGCGCGCAGCGGCAAGCCGGTCGGCGCGGACCTCGCCGCGCGCAAGAAGTCGCTGCCGGTGGCGGCGGCCCTCGCGGCTCCGGGCGCGGAGGCCGAGCGGTTGCGCGAGTTGTACAGCGCACCGCACCCACTGGACGAGGACGACATCGACCTGGCGCGTCACCTCGTGGAGCGGGCCGGCGGACGGCAGGCGGCCGAGGAGGAGGCCCGCCGCCAGATGGCGGCCGCGCTGCGGTCCTTGTCACTGGCCCGGCCGACCGCCGACGCCTACCGCCAACTGCACGACATCGCGTGGGCGATGACCCGCCGCGAAGCCTGACCCGGACCATCCCCCGCCACCCCGCGTGGCCGCGCCGAGGCTGCCCGCCGAGGCCCCGATCCGACGAAAAACAGTGGAGCCGTGCAGCACACCGAGCACAGCGCAACGCCTCCGGGTGACTTTCCGGCCGTGGCCGCTTACGGGCTGCAGGTGGCCCGGGGGACCCAACCGGTGCTGCGCAACGTCAGTTTCACCATCCCCCGCGGCCGCATCGTCGGCCTGCTGGGCCCGAGCGGCTGCGGCAAGACCACGCTCCTGCGGTGCGTGGTCGGCGTCCAGCAGCCCGGCGCCGGCCATGTCCAGGTACTCGGCCACGCGGCGGGTGCCTGGCCGTTGCGCACCCGCGTCGGCTACGTCACCCAGGCACCCTCCGTGTACGCGGACCTGACGGTCCTGGAGAACCTGCGGTACTTCGCCGCCGCCCTCGGCATGCGGGGCTGGCACCGGGAGGACGCCGTGGTCCGCGTCGTGAAGGAGGTGGACCTCGTGGCGTACGCGGACCAGCCGGTCGCCCGGCTGTCGGGCGGCCAGTACTCGCGGGTCTCCCTGGCCGTGGCCCTGCTGAACCGCCCCGACCTGCTGGTGATGGACGAACCGACGGTCGGCCTCGACCCGATGGTGCGCCGGGAGCTGTGGCTGGTCTTCCAGCGGCTCGCCGAGGAGGGCACCACGCTCCTGGTCTCCAGCCACGTCATGGACGAGGCCGACCGCTGCGACCGGCTGCTGCTGATGCGCTCGGGCCGGCTCCTGGCCAGCGCCGACCGGGACAGCCTGCTGAAGCACACCGGCTGCGACGAGGTGGAGGAGGCGTTCCTGCACCTCGTCAGGGCCGCCGCGGCGGCCGAGGCGCGGTCCCGGCAGCACGATGCCCTCAACGGCCTCTCGCCCCACCTGCTCGACCAGCCCGGCGCGCCCGACGCCGAACGTACCTTCTTCGCTGCGGACACCCTCACATGACTGCCACCCACCTGACCGATCGGCTGCCGTTCTCACCCGGCATCACCTCCGCCACCGCGGTACGGGTGTTGCAGCAGATCTCCCGCGACCGCGGCAGCACCGCCCTGCTGCTGGGCATCCCCTGCATGCTCATGGTGCTGCTCAAGCTGATGTTCCACGACGCGGAGGAGACCTTCGAACGGGTCGGGCCCCAGGTCTTCGGCATCTTCCCGGTCATCGTGATGTACCTGGTGGCCTCCGTGTCGACGCTCAGGGAACGCACCTCCGGCACCGCGGAGCGGCTGCTCACCATGCCGGTACGGCGGCTGGACATCGTCCTCGGCTACAGCCTCGCGTTCGCGTTCCTGGCGCTCCTCCAGGCGGTGCTGTCCACGCTGCTCGCGGTGGGCCCGCTGGGCCTGGACATCAAGGGCCCCGCCTATCTTCTGATGGTCATCGCCATGCTCGGTGCCCTGCTGGGCCTGGCCCTCGGCCTGTTGGTGAGCGCCTTCGCCCGCAACGAGTTCCAGGCGGTGCAGTTCCTGCCGGCCGGAGTCCTGCCCCAGTTCCTGGTGTGCGGGCTGTTCGTGCCCCGCGAGGAGATGCACGGCGCCCTGGCGGCGATGGCCCGGGCGATGCCGATGACGTACGCGGTGCAGGCCGCGGGCGAGGCGGCCACGCACGACGGCGTGACCGGGGTGTTCGTCCGGGACGCGGTGCTGATCCTCGTGTGCGTGGTCGTGGTGCTAGTGGCCAGCGCCGCGACGCTCAAACGACGATGAGGGCCGTCCACCGACGGCCCTCATCCGCGTGCTCCTGCTGTCGGGTTCGGCTAGCGCGCCAGGCCCCAGGAGAAGCCGCCGGAGACACTGCCGAACTTCGGGATCTCGAACGGGCCGAAGTGCATCGGCGGCTCGTGGCCGCCGTTGAACCCGCCGCCACCACCGCCGGGGCCGGGCGAGGCGACGGCCGGAGCCGACACCGGAGCGGCACTGGCGGCCGACACGGCCCCGCCCGCCGTCAGGGCCAGAGCGGCCAAGGACACCACGGCGGCGCGGCGCAGCGAAAACGACATGAAAAACCTCCGAAATGATTCACGGAAAGAGGGGGAGTGGGCAATTGCAAGCCTAGCCAATGCGGCTTCCCCGCGCTGTCAGCGAAAGGCTGAATTCCCCCGAATGAAGCGCTGGATACACCAGCAGAAAACGCGATGAACGTCACTGAAGCAGTAGTCGGAAAAGAAAGGTGAAATCAATATGACCGGGATGCGGCGGACGGTGCTCGTCCTCTGCGCGGTCCTCACCGCCCTGCACGTCGCCGCGGTGCCCGCCCATGCCGGGCCGCCGCCCGCACCGACCCCGCCCACCCCCTACCGGGCGCCCCTGTGGCCGGTGCCCGAGCCCGGCCGGTGGCAGCCCGCGCCCGGGCCGGCGGCGTCCGGCCCGGCCGCCTCCGAGGGGTCCCGGCCGCAGGCGAGTCGCCCCGGCGGGACGGACGGCCGCATGGTCGCCGCCGTCAACCGGCAGCGGAAGAAGGCCGGCTGCTCTCCCGTGCGGCTGCACCCGGCGCTCAGCAGGGCCGCCCGGAAACACAGTGCCGCGATGGCGCGAAGCCATCGGCTGACCCACACCGGAGCCGACGGCAGCAGCCCCGCCGACCGGATGCGGGCCGCCGGCTACCGGGTCGGCTCCGCCGGCGAGAACGTCACCGCCGGGTCCGACACCGCGGAGGCCGCGGTCACCGCGTGGATGCGCAGCGCCCCGCACCGCGACATCCTCCTCACCTGCCGCTACACCCACGCGGGCGTCGGCAGGGCGAAGGGCTCCGGTGGCCCCTGGTGGACCCTCGACCTGGCCTCGGGCCGGTGAGGCGTCCGCACGTGCCGAGGCGTCAGGCGAGGCCCGGGTCCCACCACCAGGCGACGGACGGGGCGCCCTCCACCGGCCCCGGACGGACGTCGGACGGCTCGTCGGCCCAGGACAGCAGCGTGTCGTCCATCTCGTCCGGCCAGTGCCCGCCGCTCAGGTAGCGCGGCACCCGCAGCCCCCACTCGTTGTTGCCGCGGATGCCGTACCGCAGCCCCTGGAGATAGCCGGCGAGTTCGCTGCTCGCCGTCGGCCGGACCCGGTCGTGGAGCCGCACGAACCGCAGCAGGACCCGGTCCCGCAGCCCGGTGCCGGCCGTCACCGCGTCCTGGAGCGGGCAGTCCAGCTCCTGCATCAGCACCGTGAAAAGGTTCTGGTCGGCCTCGCCGCCCGACAACTCCTTGTGCAGCGAGTGCCGGTCGTTGTCCACGGCGGCCACGAGGATGGCCATCTCGGTCAGCGCGCGGACGGCCGGCCGGTGCAGTTCACGGTCGGGGACCTCGGCGCCCGTCGCCAGTTCCAGCAGGGCGAAGGTCGGCTCGCCGCCCGACGACAGCAGCCGCATCGCCAGGAAGTCGTCCAGGCCCGGCATGCGGCCGGCCGCCTGGTTGCCGATCTGCCAGGCCACACCCGACAGCCAGGCGCGGTGGGCGTGCACGAACCGGGTCACCTGCGTGGGCGGGGCGAAGCCGCGGAAGCGGCGCATGATGTCCCGCAGGGCGCCGACGAACCGGTCCGTGCTCGCGGCCGAATCCGTCTCGCAGGCCCGCTGCACCTGGCCGGCCAGCGCGTTGAACTGCGCGGGCCGGCCGCTGAGCGGTCCGCTGTCGCAGCGGGCGTCGTCGAAGGCGAAACCCCAGTACACCCACAGGGCCGCCGCCAGCAGCCGGTCGTCGTCCGCGACCGGGGCGAACCGGGCGAAGAAGTCGGCGCTGTGCGTCGCCACGGCCCAGGCCCGTTCCCGTTCAGTGGCACACATGCCGCTGTCGCCGATCCACTCCACCGCTCGTTTCTCGACCAGCCGGACGCGGGGGTGAATGGCGGACTCGAAAGGACAGAAGACCGGCGGCAATTCCACGCCGGATACGCGGGACGCGGGGGATCCCATGGCAACACGCACCTTCCGGATAAAGGGTCGGGGATTCGCCCACGATCATGGAGAACCGGCGATCGAATGGTGACAGGCCATGCCCGCCGGGTGGCGGCTGTCAGCCGAAAGGGTTGAGGCGCCGCGCCGGTTGACCGGCCGTGACCGTCACTCGCCTGGCGCAGTGTCGTGGTGCCGACCCGGGGAAGCCGCAGGTCATGCCCCGGTGCGCATTCCTCCCGCACCGGGGCGGCGGGATGTGCCGCGGCCGGGATCCCCGAATCGGCCGCGGCGCACCCCCGTTGGCCGTACCGCGGGTGACCTCCTCGGCCGCCGGGCGACGCGTGTCCCGGGCCGATGATGGGTGTCGACGCCCGGAGGTTATGGGTGCCGCCCCCGATGGCGTGGCCCCACTCCGGCGTGTGACCGTGGAGTGACGCCGCGCCCCGGGGGCTTTTTCGGGGGCCGGGGGACGTTGCGGGGGAGCCCCATCTCGCCCGTTTGCGGGCGTTGCCGCGTGGTCTGTTCCGGGTGTGCTGTCCGCGCCCCGAGTGCCGCGGCGGCCGGTGGTCATCGTGGCGTACTGCCGTGGGCGCGCCCCGGGTTCGGGCGCCCGCCCGTCCGGGTGCGCCGCTGCCCGGCCGGCGCCCCGCTCGGCCCGGGAGTGGTGTCACGGCACGGTACCGGTCAACGACGCCCGACCGTACGGCAGATGACGCATGACGCATGACGCACCACAGATGAAGGAGAACCCGCATCCATCCCCGTCAAGTGAAGCCCTCCCGACCCTCCGCACGGTCGAAGGGGGTGACCCGTGGGACACGCTGACACCCTGCTCGCCATGGGCGGCGCCTTCCTGGCCGCCGCGTTCCTCGCCCGCCTCGGCGGCAGGATCGGACTTCCGACGATCCCCCTCTTCATGCTCGCCGGCATCCTGCTCGGCCCCCACACACCCGGCTTCGTCCTGGTCGAGGACGCGCACGACTTCGAGATGCTCTCCGCCCTCGGACTGGTGCTGCTGCTCTTCTACCTGGGCCTGGAGTTCCACCTCGACGACCTCAAGAGCGGCGGCAAACGGCTGCTGACGGCCGGCGGCATCTACCTGCTGCTGAACGTCGGCGCCGGACTGGGCTTCGGGTTCGTCCTCGGCTGGGGCGTGCGGGAGGCGCTGGTGCTCGCCGGCGTGCTCGGCATATCCTCCTCCGCGATCGTCACCAAGATCCTCATCGACCTGGGCCGGATCGGCCGCCCGGAGACCCGCCTCATCCTCGGTGTCATCGTCGTGGAGGACATCTTCCTCGCGCTGTACCTGGCCGCCCTGCAGCCGATCATCGCGGGTGCGCAGGGCTTCGCGGACATGGCCCTCCAAGCCGGCAAGGCCTTCGGCTTCCTGCTGCTGCTGGCCGCCGCGGCCCGCTACGGCACCCGGCTCGTGGGCCGCCTGATCGCGACCCGGGACAACGAACTGCTCGTCATCAGCTTCCTCGGGGCAGCGGTGCTCGTCGCCGGTGTCTCCGAGGTCCTCGGCGTCGCCGACGCCATCGGCGCCTTCATGGTCGGGCTCATCCTCGCCGGTACTCCCTCCGGACCGCGGATCCGTGAACTGGTGCACCCGCTCCGGGACGCCTTCGCGGCGATCTTCTTCTTCGCCTTCGGGCTCGCCATCGACCCCGGTGACCTCGCGTCCGTCGCCGGCCCGGTCGCCGCGGCCGCGGCACTGACCGTCGTCATGAACGTCATCGCCGGGCTGTGCGTCGCCCGTGTGTACCACTACGGCTCCGAACCCGCCGCGGAGATCGCCACCACCCTGGTCGCCCGCGGGGAGTTCGCGCTGATCCTGGCCGCCATGGCGGCGGGCGCGGGACTCGACGGGCGGCTCGCCCCCTTCATCGCCGGATACGTCCTCGTCCTCGCCGTCCTCGGTCCCATCGTCGCGGGACGGGCGCATGTGCTCGCCGGAGCGCTGCGGGCCGCCGGCCGGATGCTCCCCGGGGCCAGGACGCCCACCACGGCGCCGGCGTCCCGTCCGGCGGGGACGCGGAGGCGGGCGAACAGCCGGCGTCCGTGTCGGCGCCGGCCTCGTCCTCGGAGCACGCGGAAGCCGACCGGTAGGGCGGGGCAGGGACCCGGCGGTTCTGACGATGGCCGTTACAGGGGTCTGCGGGGGCCGGGCACGCGGGTACGGTCGCCGCGGTGCCCGGTGCGCCCCGGTCACCACCCCGGCCGGTACGTCACTGGACACCCCGGTGGGACAATCTGCCCGCAGGGTCGGTGTCCGACGGCGTGGTCGGAGCCGTCCGGGACCGGAAGGAGCCGTCAGCATGATCGAGTGGGTGCCCCTGGGCAGCGGTGCCAGACCCGTACCCCGGCCGGTCGCGGCCCCGCTCGTGTGGGCGGGGGCCTTCGGCGGCGCCCTCGCCCTGGTGGCGCTCATCAACGGCACGGTGGGATACGGCCGTCCCGGACTCGCTCTGGCCGTGCTCTCCCTGCTGGCGGCCCTGCTCGGGCTCTGCGCCCGGTTCACGGCCGCCCCCGGAACCGCCGTCCTCTGCTGGCTGTCCCTCAACGGCTTCGCCATCCCGCCGGCCGGCACCCTTACGTGGGCCGGCCGGCGGGACGCTGTCTGGCTGGGCTGTCTGCTCGTCGCGGCCCTGGTCGGCACGGCACTGGCCCGCCTGGTCCATGCCCGGGCCGCCTACCGCCGACTGACCACGGCGACCGGACCCGACGCACCGGAGCCGGGCGCCGGACCGGGCGACCTCTGACCGCGCGAGGCCGTCTGACGGGGCGGAGTCCCGGCCGACGGCTGGGGGAGGAGAACCCCACCGGTCGCCCGGCGAAGTCCTCCCCGCCGCCCCCGGGTCAGGCCGTGTGCAGGGTCAGCCCGTAGCGGTTCAGGATCTCGTTGACGGGCTGGAACCAGGTCTCCCCGCCGCTGGAGCAGTTGCCCCAGCCGCCCGAGGTGACGCCCTGCGCCTGGTCACCGCTGATGAAGGAGCCGCCCGAGTCGCCGCCCTCGGCGCAGACGCTGGTCTTGGTCATCTGGTGCACCGCGCCCTGGCTGTAGTTGACCGTCTCGTTCTTGGCCAGCACCCTGCCGCAGTGCCAGTGGGTGGTGGAGCCGGAGCGGCAGATCGAGGCGCCGACGGGTGCCTCGTTCGAGCCGCGCACCAGCTGGTCGGAGACCGTGCCCCAGCCGAGCACGACCGGCACCGTCCACCAGCCGCTGCCCACGCTGACCCAGGCGTAGTCGTTGCCGGGGAACGACGAGCCCTGGAACGTTCCGATGTGCGAGCCGTCCCAGCCGCGGACCGCCCCTCCCACACCGCCGCAGTGCCCGGCGGTGACGAACCCGCCGTGCACCGAGAAGCCGATGGAGCAGCGGACGTTGCCGGTGTAGTAGGGGTCGCCGCCGACCGTGCCCGCCGCGAAGGTCCGCGGGGCCGACGACACCGTGCGCACGGTGACCGGCCCGGCCTCGCGGGCCCGGGTCACGAAGCGCTGGACATCGTTGTCGGCATGTTCGCCCGCGACCACGTCGACGACCACCGCGTTGGCGGCCGGGTCGACGTGCCAGCTGCTGACGCCGGCGGGGGCGTCCAGGCGGTCGATGCGCGTCTTGGCGGCGTCGAGCCGCCGTGCGCTGTGCTCGACGGTGCGGACGTGCGCACCGGTGGCGCGGACGGCCCTGACCGTCGCGGGCGACGCCTCCGAGGTGACGGCCACGGTCAGTTGCCCGCGGCCGGCGTCGAACCAGGAGCCGCCGAAGGCGTTCCCGGCGGCCTTGCGTGCCGTGGGTGCGAGGTCGGTGGCGCGGCGTTCGGCCGCGAGCCGGTCCTCGGCCTCGGCCCGGGTGAGGCCGAAGTCCCGCTGCATGGCGTCCAGAAGACCCGCGGAAGCGGCCGGGTCCTTGGCTGAGTCGGTGGGGGAGTCGGCCGCCGAGGCCGGCAGCGTGCCGACCGCGGTGAGGCTGCCGAGCACGAGGAGGGTGGCCAGGCCGAGGTGCCTGAGTCTGCTGCGTCTCACGGGAGTTGCCCTTCGTCGTTCCAGCAAGGTGGGGTGGAACAACCGCAGTCTGAGAGCGCTCTCATCGGGTTGGTTTCGAGCTTAGCCAGGGTGCGACATCAGGTCCATGCCAATGCAGGGGCTTTCCGGGGAGCTTGTCCGCCGGGCGGCAGGAGACGGCACGGAGGGGCGGGAGAGCCTGCCCCGGTTGGCCGGTCCCGGACGGGGCACTCAGTGCTGCGTCCTTGCAGTGACGGCTTCTGGACGTGGGAGGCACGTGTGGCGGTTCGGCATCGGTTGATCCAGGCGAGCCCGGCGGCGGTGTGGGACGTCCTCGCGGACGGCGACCAGTACGTGGAGTGGGTGGTGGGCCCGTCGGAGGTCACCCCCAAGGCCGGACAGTGGCCGCAGGTCGGCGCGACGATCGCCTACGAGGTGCGGTTCGGGCCGGTGCGGCTGAACAACGAGTCGGTGGTCCGGCACTGTGTGGAGGGCTCCGTGCTGGAGCTGGAGGCGAAGGCGGGCAGGCTCGGCACGGCCCGGATCGCCATCGAGCTTCGCCCCTGGGGCGAGCAGTGCCTGGTGATCGTGGACGAACACCCACTGCGCGGCCCCGGCGGCCTGCTGCACAACGTGGGTGTCGAGGCGCTGATCCAGGTGCGCCACCGTGCGATGCTCGCCCGGCTCGCGAAACTGTGCGAGTCCGAGGCCGGGGAAGAGTGCCGGCCGGACCCGGCGGAGTCGACCGGGTCCGTGGACTTCGGACCCGGAGCCGGCCGTGCCTGACGCCGTCGTGATCGGGGCCGGCCCCAACGGGCTGGTGGCGGCGAACCTGCTGGTGGACGCCGGCTGGAGCGTGGAGGTCCTGGAGGAGCAGCCCGAGCCGGGCGGGGCGGTGCGCCACGACAGCGAGGTCGCCCCCGGCTTCGTCCACGACCTGTTCAGCTCCTTCTACCCGCTCGCCGCCGCTTCCCCGGTCCTCGCCGGACTGCGGCTGGAGGACCACGGGCTGCGCTGGGCGCACGCCCCCCACGTGCTGGCCCACCCTCTGACCGACGGCACGTGCGCCGTCCTCGACCGCGACGTCGGCACCACCGCCGCCTCCCTCGACGCCTTCGTGCCCGGGGACGGCGCCGCCTGGGAACGCCTGCACGAGGTGTGGGACCGGTATCGGGCCGACATCCTGGACGCCCTCTTCACCCCCTTCCCCCCGGTACGCGCCGGCGCCCGGCTGGCCCTGCGGCTGCGCGGCGGGGGCGGACTGCGACTTGCGCGCACCCTGGTGCTGCCGGTGCGGCGCATGGGGGAGGAGGAGTTCCGCGGCGAGGGCGGCAAGCTGCTCCTGGCCGGCAACGCCCTGCACGCCGACCTCGCGCCCGAGGCGGCCGGAAGCGGCGGTTTCGGCTGGCTGATGTCCATGCTCGGACAGACCTACGGGTTTCCCGTGCCGGTCGGCGGCTCCGGCGCCCTCACCGCGGCCCTGGTCCACCGGTTGCGGGCCCGCGGCGGCACCCTGCGCTGCGGGCAGCGCGTCGAGCACGTCCTGGTGCGTGACCGGCGCGCGGTGGGCGTCCGCACGGCCGGCGGGGAGACGGTCGCCGCCCGGCGCGCCGTCCTCGCGGACGTGTCCGTGCCCGCCCTCTACGGCGATCTCGTCGCCCCCGAGGACCTGCCGGACCAGGTCCTCGCCGATCTGCGGCGCTTCCAGTGGGACTTCGCCACCTTCAAGGTGGACTGGGCGCTGGACGGCCCCGTGCCCTGGCGGTGCGAGGACGCGGCCCGGGCCGGGACCGTGCATCTGGCCGACGGTCTCGACGAGCTGACCCGGTTCGCCGCCCAGATCGCCATGCGGCAGGTCCCCGACCGCCCCTTCGCGCTGTTCGGTCAGATGACGACCACGGACCCGTCCCGCTCACCGCGCGGCACGGAGTCCGCATGGGCCTACACCCACGTCCCCCACGACATCGGGGCCGACGCGGGCGACGAGGGCATCACCGGGCGCTGGGACACCAAGGAGCAGGAGTTGATGGCCGACCGCGTCGAGCGCCAGGTGGAGCGCTTCGCGCCCGGCTTCCGGTCACTGATCCGGGCCCGGCGCGTACTGGCCCCGCCGACGCTCCAGGGCATGAACGCCAACCTGGAGGGCGGCGCCATCAACGGCGGCACCACGGCCATTCACCAGCAACTCGTCTTCCGGCCCGTGCCCGGTACCGGGCGCCCGGAGACCCCGGTGACCGGCCTCTTCCTCGCCTCCGCGGGCGCCCATCCGGGAGGCGGGGTGCACGGGGCGCCGGGCGCCAACGCCGCGCGCGCCGCGCTGCGTCAGCACCGGTTCGCCGGACTCGCGCGGGTGCAGCGCACCCTCACCCGCCGCGACCGCACCGGCGACAAGCGGTGACCGGCTGCGTGCGACTGCCGCGTGTGGCCGGCTGCGTGCGACCGCCGCGTGTGGCCGGCTGCGTGCGACCGGCCATGCGCGACCGCCACGCGGGACTGGCTATGTACGACCGGCCGCGTGCGACCGTCACGCGGGACTGGCTATGTGCGACCGGCCGCGATCGACCGGCCACATGCCACCGGTCGCGATCGACCGTCCACGTGTTCCCCGAGAAAGGGCCGACCGGTGACAGACAGCCCCCTCCAGAACCGCACCGTCGTGGTGACCGGCGCCGCACGCGGACTTGGCGCCGCCCTGGCACACGCGTGCGCCCGCCGAGGTGCCCGGATCGCGCTGCTCGGCCACGAGAAGTCGCGACTGGACGCCGTGGCGGCAGACCTGCCGACCGAGGCGTTCGCAGTCGAGGCCGACGTGACCGACCCCGCCGCGCTGGACGACGCGGCCGGTGAGATCCGCGGGCGCCTGGGGCCGCCGTCGGTCGTGGTGGCGAACGCGGGTATCGCGGAAGGCGGCCCGTTCGCCACGTCGGACCCGGCCGAGTGGCGCCGCGTCGTCGACGTGAACCTGACCGGCAGCGCCCACACGGCCCGCGCCTTCCTGCCGGACCTGCTCCGCACCGCCGGATACCACCTGCAGATCGCCTCGCTGGCCTCGCTCGGCGCCGCCCCCATGATGAGCGCCTACTGCGCCTCCAAGGCGGGCGTGGAGGCCTTCACCCACTCACTGCGCGCCGAGGTGGCCCACCACGGGGTCGCCGTGGGCATCGCCTATCTCAACTGGCTCGACACCGACATGATCCGTGACGCCGACCGGTACGCGGTCCTGCGCGAGTTGCGGGCACACATGCCGGCTCCGGCCCGCCGCACCTTCCCGGCGGACTACGCCGCCGACCGGCTGGTGCGCGCCGTGGAGCGCCGCCGCACCGCCGTGTACGTGCCCGGCTGGCTGCGCCTGGCACAGGTGGGGCGCACGACCCTGCCGCCCGTGGTGCTGCGGCTGTCCCGCCGTGAGCTGCCACGGCTGGAGGCCGAGGGCGCCATGGGCCCCACCGGCGCGCTCGGCGCGGGCGGGCTGGCCGACCGCGCGGCGGAGGAAACGGGGGCGTAGAGGGCACCGCGTAGGTCAGCGCGACCCGAACCGTCGCGCCACGGCACGCAGCAGTACCGACCGTCCCCGGTCAGGCACCGTCCACAGCGTCTCCCCCGTACGCCCCACCGCTCCAGCAGGGCGTTGGCCGCGAGGAACCCGGAGGTCGCGGCGCGCTCCGTCAGGGCCACGGGCAGATCCGTCCGGACCAGGTCCCCGGCGACGACGACGGCCGGGTCGGGCGTGCGGACCGTCGGACGGTCGCGGTAGCCGCCGACGGTGAACGGCGGGCAGTCCGCCCGCCACTCGTGCCGTGCGGCCACGATCCGGGCCTCGCGGGTCTCCGGGTACACATGGTGTTGCTGACGGACGGGTGTTGCCAACAGACGGGGGGCGGGGACCCGCCCCGGGTTCCGCGCGGACGGGTCGCATACGGACAGGTCGCTTACGGACGGGCCCCGCTCAACGGACGGAGATGTGGCGGCGCGGCATCCACGGCAGCTCGGCTGCCGTGCGCAGCATCGGCAGGACGGGGGTGCGCATCCCGACCGCGAGGTCCTCGTACAGCCGGGACCGTCCGTCGAGGAAACGCAGCAGCCGCCCGGCGGGTACGCGGTCGAACAGCCGGAAGAGGAGGTCGGGGCCGTCCACCCGGCCGGTGTCCAGCGCGCGCAGCAGCACCGCGTCCATCAGCCGGGCCCGCACCGGGTGCGGGGGCGGCGGCACCGGGCGGCGGCCCGCGCGCACCGCCCGGGCTACGGCGTCGGACTGCCGCTGCACGGCGGCGAACGTGTAGCCGGTGGACGCGCGCGTCGCCCCGCCCGCCACCCCGATCCGGAAGACGGCACCGGAGCCCTCCGCCCGCCGCTCGAACACGGCGTCGGTCATCGGGATCACCCCCTGCTCCGTCGACAGGATCTCCGTGGCACCGGTGCGCAGGACGCGGCGCGTGTAGTCCTCCAGGGCGCTGTCGTACGCGGCGGACGTCAGCGGCGTCGGGCCGAACTCGGTGTACTCGACCAGCGCGGTGTGCCGCCCGGTCGGGAGCACGTAGCCGAAGGACAGGCCGCGCTCCGGCTGCCTCGTGCGGAAGTCCATCAGGTCGACCACCGCCGGGTCGAAGACCGGCCGCTCGGTGCGGACGAACCAGCCGCGGAAGTGCTGGAGGAGGCGGGTGCGGGCGGGCGGCAGACGGTCGGGCGGGCGGGAGTCGAAGACCCAGCGGGCACGCAGGCCGACGCCGGCCCCGGCGGCGTCGGTGGCCGGCACCCAGGCGGTCCCGTCCGGCAGGCCGGTGACCGTGCCGACGGTGGCCTCCAGGCGCCGGAGCCCGGCCCGCTCCTTCAGGTCACCGTCCACCAGCGCCTCGAAGTCGTCCGAGCGGATCATCTTGTAGCGGGCCGGCGCGATGTGCCGCAGGACCACCGCCCCGTCCCGGCTCCGCACCCGCAGCCACTCCCACGACGCCGTCGTCGCCGGGTCGAAGCGGCCCGGGCCCGACTCCCAGAAGCACCAGGTGCGCCGCGGTGCCCGCAGCGGACCGGGCGGCGGATCGATCAGGACGACGGAGGTCGCCGCGCCGTGCGGTGAGTGGGCCGGGAGCCGGTGCGCCAGGGAGAGACCTGCCGCCCCGGCACCGACGACGACGATGTCCGCCTCGTCCACGGCCACCTCCTTCCGTTTCCGTTTGTACGAAGAGCGTGCGCGGGCTCGGTTCCGGCGGAGTATTCCGTCCCCGTGCCGCCCTTGGACGCACCGCGCTGGTCGGCCCCAGGTGTGTCGACCCGCGGGGTCGTTCACGCGGCTGATCGGTGGCTGCCCGCCGGGCGGGTGACTGCCGGGCGGGAACGGGCTCGGGTGGCGTCATGCCGGACGTGAAGGGGGAAGGCATGACGCCGAGTCACCCCGCGGGAGCCGACGCCGGACGGTGCATCCACCGCCCGTCGTCCGGCCGAAGTAGCCCGCAGCGGCCGACGTACCCGACACGGATCGGCGCCGCAGCCGACGACGAGAGGATCCGGGATGCGCCCCAGCACGGCCGGCGACGGCCGGGAAGAGCCGCGGGACCTGCCGCACGCGGCGGAGGGCCCGCGATGACGCGGACGGTGACCGGTCGCACCGACCACGTCGTGGTCGTCGGTGCGGGGCTCGCGGGCCTGTCGGCCGCCCTGCACCTGCTGGGCTCCGGGCGGCGGGTGACGGTCGTGGAACGCGACCCGCTGCCCGGCGGTCGTGCCGGACGGCGTGAGACCGGCGGCTACCTCCTCGACACGGGCCCGACCGTACTGACGATGCCCCATCTGGCCGACGAGGCGTTCGCCGCCGTCGGCGACCGGCTTGCCGACCGCGTCGAACTCCTTCCCCTGCACCCCGCCTACCGGGCCTGCTTCGCCGACGGCGGCACCCTGGACGTCCACACCGACGCCGCCGCCATGGAGGCGGAGGTGGAGCGGTTCGCCGGGGCGCGGGAGGCGGCCGGGTACCGGCGGCTGCGCGTCTGGCTCCGGCAGCTGTACGCGGTGCAGATGCGCCGGTTCATCGACGCCAACTTCGACTCCCCGCTCGGCCTGCTCACGCCCGACCTGGCCAGACTCGCCGCCCTCGGCGGCTTCGGCCGACTGGACGCGCGCATCGGACGCTTCCTGACGGACGAACGGCTGAAACGGGTCTTCTCCTTCCAGGCCCTGTACGCCGGTGTCGCACCGGCCCGCGCGCTGGCCGCCTACGCCGTCATCGCCTACATGGACACCGTGGCCGGCGTGTACTTCCCTCGCGGCGGCATGCACGCCCTGCCCCGCGCCATGGCGGACGCCGCCGCCGACGCCGGTGCCGACCTGCGTTTCGGACAGGACGTCACCCGTCTGGAACGGTCCGGCGACCGGGTCACCGCCGTCGTCACCGCCCACGAACGCATCCCCTGCGACGCCGTCGTCCTCACCCCCGACCTGCCCGTCGTCCACCGGCTGCTGGGCCGCCGCCCGCGCCGCCCGGTCGGGCTGCGGCACGCGCCCTCCGCCGTCGTCCTGCACGCCGGCACCACCCGTACCTGGCCGCACCTCGCCCACCACACGCTCTCCTTCGGCGCCGCATGGCACCGGACCTTCGACGAACTGACCCGGACCGGCACCCTGATGACCGACCCGTCCCTGCTGATCACCCGGCCCACCGCCGGCGACCCCACCCTGGCCCCCGAGGGACGTCACCTCCACTACGTCCTCGCGCCCTGCCCCAACACCGACATCGGGCCGGACGCCCGGGCCTGGACCGACCTCGCGCCGCGTTACCGCGACCGTCTGCTCACCACCCTGGAACACCGGGGACTGACCGGCATCGCCGCCGCCATCGAGGAGGAATGCCTGGTGACACCCGCCGACTGGACCGCCCAGGGGCATGCCGCGGGCACGCCGTTCTCCGTCGCCCACACCTTCGCCCAGACGGGACCCTTCCGCCCCCGCAACCTGGTGCGCGGCACGGAGAACGCGGTCCTCGCGGGCTGCGGCACCACCCCGGGGGTGGGCGTGCCGACCGTGCTGATCTCCGGGAAGCTGGCCGCCGCCCGCATCACCGGCACACCGGCACGGCGTACGGCGACGGCGGGCGGGCGCCGATGACCCGCCGTGAACTGGACGCCGCGGGCATCACCGACCCGGCCCTGCGCGCGGCCTACACCCGGTGCCGGCTCCTCAACGCCCGGCACGGACGCACCTACTTCCTGGCGACCCGCCTCCTGCCCGCCGACCGCAGGCCGGCCGTGCACGCCCTGTACGGGTTCGCGCGGTGGGCGGACGACATCGTCGACGACATGGGGGCCGAGGCGACCACCGCCGAACGCGCGGCGACCCTCACCCGGCTCGAGGAGCAGCTGCGGCAGGCGCTGACCGATGCCGGGCCCGCCGGTGAACCCGTGGTGGTCGCCCTCGCCGACACCGCCGCCCGGTACGCCATCGACCCGGCGCACTTCACCGACTTCATGGCCTCCATGCGCAGCGACCTCACGGTCACCGACTACGCCACCTACGACGACCTGCGCACCTACATGCACGGCTCGGCCGCCGTCATCGGCCTGCAGATGCTCCCCGTGCTCGGCACCGTGACCCCCCGCGCCCGGGCCGCGCCGCACGCCGCCGCGCTGGGCGTCGCCTTCCAGCTCACCAACTTCCTGCGGGACGTGGGCGAGGACCTGGACCGGGGACGGATCTACCTCCCGGCGGACCTGCTGGCCGCGCACGGCGTCCAGCGGGACCTGCTGCTGTGGAGCAGGCGCACCGGCCGCCACGACCCCCGCATCACCGCCGCGCTGCGGGCCGCCGAGGACCTCACCCGCGCCGTCTACCGCGAGGCCGCACCCGGGCTGGCGATGCTGGACCCGGTCGCGCGCCCCTGCATCCGGACCGCCTACGTCCTCTACCGCGGCATCCTCGACGCCATCGCGGACGGCGGGTACGCGGTACTGCACCGGCGCGCGGTGGTGCGCCGCCGCCGGCGCGCCGCCGTGGCCGCCGACGGGCTGCTACGAGTGCTGTCCGCCCGGCTGAGGGCGCGGGGCGGCGCCGCTCGCGGGACGCCGCCGGTGCCGTGCCGGAACGACGCCTGCTCGGCGAAGGAGGCCGGATGAGGCCCGACCCCAGCCCCCGCCGGGGCCGCTACCCCCTGCGGCTGCGCCGCCGCCCCGTCCCCTGGCAGAACCAGCGCCCGACCTGGCGCGAGGCACGCCCCGCCCTCATCGCCCAAGCGCTCGAGCGCGCCCGGGCACGCCCCTCCGGCAACTGGTACGTCCTCGGCGCGAGTACGGAGGTACGGGCCACCCGCCCGCTGTCCGGCACGGTCGCCGGCGTCGAGGTCGTCGTCTGGCGCGACGCGCACGGGCGCCTGGTGGGCGGACCCGGCGCGTGCCCCCACCTCGGCGCCCCACTGGCCGACAGCCCGGTGCGGTGCGGCACGCTCGTGTGCCACTGGCACGGACTCGTCCTGGACGGCGCCGCGTTCGCCGGCTGGGAGCCGCTGCCGGCGCACGACGACGGCGTACTGGTGTGGGTGCGGCTGGACGCGGTGGGGGAGGAGACGCCGACGGTCGCACCCTTCGTACCCGGCAGGCCACCGCTGGCGACGGCCCTGACGTCCGTATGGCGCGGGGTCGGGGTCTGCGAACCCGAGGACGTCGTCGCCAACCGGCTCGACCCGTGGCACGGCGCCTGGTTCCACCCGTACTCCTTCGTGGACCTCACCGTCGTCGAGACGCCCGATGAGACATCCGGCGACAGCGCGGTCGCCGGTGAGGACGACGACCGCTTCGTCGTGCACGTGTCCTTCCGGCTCACCGGCCGGCTCGTCGTGCCCGTACGGGCCGAGTTCACCGCGCCGGAGCCCCGCACCGTCGTCATGCGCATCACCGACGGCGAGGGCACCGGGTCCGTCGTGGAGAGCCATGCCACGCCGCTGGGTCCGGACCGGAGCGGCCGACCGCGCACCGCGGTCGTCGAGGCGGTGCTGGCCACCTCTGACCGGCCCGGCTTCCCCGTGGCCAGGCGACTGGCACCGGCCCTGCGTCCGCTGATGCGCGCCGCCGCCGGACGCCTGTGGCGCGACGACCTCGCCTACGCCGAACGCCGCGGACACCTGCGCGAGCGCGGCCAGTTCCCCGGCTGAACGGAGCAGGACCGGCATGCAGACCTTCCTCCCCCACCCCGGCTTCCGGGCGTCGGCGCTGGCCCTGGACCGCCGCCGGCTGGGCAAACAGCGCGTCGAGGCGCTCCAGGTGCTGCGCGGCCTGACCGTGCCCGGCTACGGCTGGCGCCGGCATCCGGCGGTGCGGATGTGGACGGGCTACGAAGAGGCGCTCGTCCGGTACGGCCTGGAGGTCTGCCGGGTCTGGCGTGAGCAGGGCCACCAGGACAGCTGCGCCGCCTCGCTCGTCGCCGGGCTCGCCGTCAGCCGCCCGCACGAGCCGGTACGGGACCAGCCGGAACTGGCGCGCGCCGGGGAACTGCCGCCCTGGCTCGGGGACGACGCCTTCCACCGCAGCCATCGGTCGGCGCTGGTGCGCAAGGAGCCGGAGGTCTACGCCGAGCTGTTTCCCGGGGTCCCGGACGACCTGCCCTATGTGTGGCCGGCCTCGGACCGGGAGCGTGGGGAGGCGGGGAGCGGCGCCCAGTAGGGTCAGGCCTGCTGCTCGCCGGCCAGTTCCTTCATGTCGACGGTCTGGTCGGCAGGCGGCTGCTCGGCGTTCACCGGCTTGTTGTAGTCACTGAACGTGACGCTGCCCGGGTTCTTGCCGCCCTCGGTCGTGGTCTTCAGGATGTACGGCTCGCCCTCCGTGGCGACGTACAGGGCGAGGGTCTCCCCGGCCGAGCCCTTCTTGGTGAGCTTCAGGGCCTCCTCGCCGTCCACCTCCGTCGTGTCGCCGCGCTTCATGCCCTGGCGCTCGGACTTGTCCTCGTCCATGGCGGAGATGAAGCCCTGCTTGTCGCAGACACCGGTGGTCGTGGCGTCGTTCGCGGGCATCTTCACCCACTTGTCCCGCAGCTTCGGGGCCATCTTCTGCGCCGATTCGGGCTGCTGCTTCAGGGCGTTCTGCCAGTACTGCTCGTCGCCGCGCAGGTAGAGGGTCGCGTCGGTGTGCCGCACGTCCGCGGTGGACTCGCCGGTGCCGATGGTGCCCTGACAGTTCTTCTCCTGGTCGACCGAGACGTCGATGGTGACGGTGCTGCCGTCCTCCAGACGGTTGTCGCCCTTCACGTGCATGGACTTGGCCTGCCGCGTGGCCTCGACCGCCTTCGCGGCGATGTCGTCGGCGCTCTGCCCCTCGAAGGGCTTGCTCTCGTCGCCGGAATCGCCGCCGCAGCCGGCCAGTAAGGCGACCGAGACGCTCGCGGTCGCCACAGCGCTTGCCACTTTGCTGGTGCGCACTGGAAGTCCTTTCCCATGTCTGTTCATTACCGTCAAATCCCTTGCTTTCCCGATGTGTTGGCACCGGGATGTTCCGACTACCCCGGATTCCTGTGACATGCACGTGATGAAGAAGCCGTGATGTGCGTGTGGGCGCGGTGACCGTCGTTTGGTCCCCGATGACGCCCCTGAAGTGGACCCCGTCACGGGCCGCCGCGCTTTCTAGCGTCGTGGTCATGAACGCCACCACCACGCGCGGAGCCCTGCTCGCCGCGCTCGCCTGTGTCCTCGTCGGAGGGTCCTTCACCGCCAACAGCCTGCTCGGCGACTACCCGTACGCGGGCGGCCAGTTCCTGCGCTACGGCCTGGCCTTCCTGCTTCTCGTCCCGTTCGCCGGCCCCGGCGCGACGACCCGGCTGCGCACGCTGGGAGCAGGCCGCTGGCTGCGCCTCGCGCTGCTCGCCGCCGTCGGCATGGTCGGCTTCAACCTGGCCGTTCTCGCCGCGGAACGCACGGCGGAACCGGCGGTCCCCGGCGTCTTCGTGGGCTGCGCGCCCGTGGTGGTCGCCGTCCTCGTCCCCCTCCTGGACGGGCGCCGACCGCAACGCGTGGTGCTGTACGGGGCGTTGTTCGTGGCCGTGGGCGCGTTCACGGTCCAGGGGTGGGGGCGTACCGACGGCGTGGGCATCGCCTTCTCCGTGTGCGCCCTGGTCGGCGAGGTCGGTTTCGCCGTCCTCGCGGTGCCCGTACTGCGGCCCCTGGGCCCTCGGCTGCTGTCCACCGTGGTGTGCGGTGTGGCGGCCGTCGAGTCGGCATTGGTGGGTGTCCTGGCCGACGGGGGTGGTTGGCTGCGGCGGCCGGACGCGGTCGAGGCCGGTGCGCTCCTGTGGCAGGCGGTGGTCGTCACCGTCGTCGGGTTCGTGTGCTGGTACATGGGCATGCAGCGGATCGGGGCGGAGCGCGCCACGCTGTTCTCCGGCCTGATCCCCGTCGCCGCCGCCTGCACGGCACCGCTCGTCGGCACGGGCTCCTACGGCGCCGCGCAGGCCGTGGGCAGTGCCCTGGTCTGCGCCGGGGTCGCCGTGGGGTCGGGCGCCGTGTCGCTGAGGCTCGCGCGCCCGGGCCGCGTGCCGGGGACGCGTCAGCGGACCTCGGAGCGCTCCTTGGAGAAGCTGTAGAGGTCCTTCGAGGTGCTGATGAATTCCCGGACGATCATCGCGACGGCGCCGACGGCGTACGGCGGGCCCCCGGCGGATGTCCGCCGGGGGCGCTGTGCGACCGTCAGGGCTCAGGGCTGTACGGGCATGCTCCAGCAGTTGGAGCCGGCCGGCTTCCCCGAGAGGCGGTCGGTGAGCCAGGAGATGGCCTTGCCCTGGTCGGCGAGGAGCGGGGCGAAGTGGTTGAGCAGGCCACTGCCGACACCGGGCAGCAGGACCGCGTCGTAGGTGACCTTCGCGCCCTTGCGGCACCAGTCGACGGCCAGTCGGCGGGACTGCTCGTGGGGGACCAGGTCGTCGCTGACGCCTGTGGCCACGCGCACCGGGCCGGCGGGTTTCAGCGAGCCGATGCGCTGTTCGGCCAGGAAGGCCTGCAGCGTCGGCTCGGCCCGGATGATGTCGCTGATCGACTGCCCGGTCTCCGTCCAGTCGGTGCTGCTGTCGCCTCCGTATTCGAAGAGCGCGTCGCCGACGCACATGGTCGACAGGTCCTTGAGCGCCTCCTCGCCGGCCGTGTTGATGTACCGGTCGGCGATGGGCCGCAGGGCCGGCTCGGTCTGCAGGAAGCCGTTGAGCGACCAGCCCAGCGCGCCCGCCAGGTCGCCGCCGTCGATGGCCGCGGTCACCTCTGTCAGGTCGGCGGGCGGAGCGCCCGCGTAGGTGCCCGCCAACTCGACGTCCGGGGCGTAGGACGGCTGGAGCTCGGCCGCGGCGGCCGTCGCCCCGCCGCCCTGGCTGTACCCGAAGAGGCCGACCCGGGACTCGGGGGTGACCGACGCCGAGTCGAGGGAGCGCGCGGCGCGTACGGCGTCCAGTACGGCGTGTGCTCCGTCGACGCGGTTGACGTAGGTGTGCAGCCGGTCGGTGGTGCCGAGGCCGACGTAGTCGGTGACGACGACCGCGACGCCGCGCAGCAGCAGCCGGTAGATCGACAAGTCCTCGTAACCCACCGACACCGTCTCGCCGTTGAGCAACAGAGGGTGCTCCAGGGCCATCGAGGCGGCGCACTGGTCGCCCTGGCCCATGGTGCCGGGTGCCACGGCGACCAGGGGTCGCGGTCCGCCGCCGCGCCACTTCGCGGCCGGCTCGATGTAGGCGCCGGTGACGGCGACCGGTTCGCCGTTCGCGTCGGTGGACTTGTACATCAGCCGGGTCGCCCGTCCCGGAAGGGGGCCGTCGAGACTGGGCAGGCTCAGTGCGAGGCGCAGCGGTTCGCTGCGGACCAGCGCGCCGTCGGCGTCGGGCAGCGTGGACGGCGGCGTGTAGAAGGCGGGTATCTCGACGCCGCGGGACACCTCCGTGGCCACGTCGGCGGCCGACCCGCCGGCAGCGGCGGCCGGGACGGCCTGCGCACCGAGGGCGAGCGCGACCGTGACGGCCGCGGCGAGCGTGCGTGGGCGTGGGGGCATGGCGAACCTCCTGGGGAAGGGCCGGGAACCGGTCGTCCGCGGCCCGGTGGGGTCAGGGCCGTGGTCGCGCTGCTCCTGTGGGGTGACGGGACCGTAACCGGCCAGGAGTTACCCCGGGTAGCGTCATGCTTATTACGGTTCAGTAACTTGACGCATTGTCTAACAACGGTCACGCCGCGAACGAGGACGTGCCCGACTTGCCGACGGGAAACGGTATGGCCCGCCACCCCGTCAGGGCAGCGGGCCAAGCCCGGTCGGTCGGCTGGAGCACCGGTGCCGTGAGGTTCGCCTACCGGCGGCTGCGCACCAGCAGATACAGGAAGTACGGCGTACCGATGACCGCCGTCATGAGCCCCGCGCCGAGCTGCGCCGGCGCGATCACTGTGCGGCCGATGAGGTCGGCCGCGCAGACGAGCGTGGCGCCGAGGAGGATCGCGACGGGCAGGACCCGCACGTGCCGCCGGCCCACGAGGGCGCGGGCGGCGTGCGGGGCCACGAGCCCGACGAAGCCGATGGTGCCCGCGCAGGCCACGGCCGTCGAGCTGAGTACGACGCTGAGCACGAGGAAGCCGAGGCGTCCCGGACCCAGCGGAAGGCCCAGCAGCCGCGGTGTGTCCTCGTCCAGCGAGATCAGGTCCAGCTCGGTGCGCCGGGCGACCGCCACGCCGATGCCGACGACCAGGGCCAGCGCGACCGGCACGATGTCCGGCATGGTCCGCCCGTAGGTGGAACCGGACAGCCAGGTCAGTGCCTTCGTCGCGTTGAACGGGTCGGTGAGCACGATCAGCAGGCTGATCAGCGCCGCCGTCCCGGAGGCCGTGCCGATGCCGACGAGGACCAGGCGGTTCTGCTGGAAGCCGCCCCGGGCAGCGAGCCCGAAGACGAGGACCGCGGTGACGGCGGACCCCGCGAAGGCGGCACCGGCGACGCCCCACGTGCCGGCGACGGGCGCGGTGGTCACCAGGATCACGGCCCCCAGCGCGCCGCCGCCGGTGACGCCCAGGACGTTGGGTTCCGCGAGCGGGTTGCGGGTCACGGCCTGCACCAGTGTGCCGGCCAGGGCCAGCGCCGCGCCCGCGCAGAGCGCCGCGAGCACCCGGGGCACCCGGGTGTCCAGGACGAAGGAGACGGTCCGTCCGGCCCGCCCCTGCGCCCAGTTGACGACGTCACCGAGCAGCAGCTTGCTGTCGCCGACCAGCACGGCGGCGATCACGAGGCCGACCAGGGCGGCGGCCAGGACCGCCACGGTGGCCAGGAACACCGTCCGGCTCGGGATGCGCAGCCGGTCGGGCGCGCCGGCCCCGGCCGTGTCCTTCAGCCGCAGCGCCATGACGACCAGGAACACGGCGCCGACCAGGCTGGTGACGACACCCGTGGGGACGGCCACCGAGAGGTCGTCCGCGACGAGGGTCCGCAGCAGCACGTCGGAACCGAGGACCAGGGCCGCGCCGGTGAGCGCCGCCGCGAGCATGGTCGTACGGGATCGCGCGAAGCCGCGGAACCGGCGGGCGAGCGGGCGGACGAGGGCGGGTGCGCACAGGCCGACGAATCCGATCGGCCCGGCGAGCGTGACCGCGGCGGCCGACAGCAGCGCTGCCAGGACGACGACCGTGACCCGGGTGGCCCGCACCGGGACGCCCAGTCCACGCGCGGCGTCGTCGCCGAGCGCGAGCGCGTCCACCCGACGGGCCGTCAGCATCAGCCCGACGAGCCCGATCAGGGCGATGGGCAGCATCTGCAGGATGCCGTCGAAGCCGTTCTGGCCGATGCTGCCCTGGTTCCACTGGTAGAGGCCGTCCGTCTGCTCGGGGAAGAGCAGGAGCAGTCCCTCCGTCATGGAGTTCAGGCCCAGCATCAGCGCGGTGCCGGCGAGTACCAGCCGGACGGTGCCCGTGCCGAGCCCGGACAGACCGAGCACGACGGCCGCCGCCGCCAGACCGCCGGCGAAGGCGACGCCGGAGGAGGCGATCATCGGCAGCGAGACGCCGGTGGCGCCGACCAGCCCGAGCGCCAGGTAGGAACCGGCGTTCACGGCCAGGGTGTCGGGGGATGCCAGCACATTGCGGCTGACCGCCTGGAGCACGGCACCGGCCGTGCCGAGGACGGCACCGACCAGGAGCCCCGCGGCCATCCGGGGCAGCCGGGACGCGATCACGACGGACGCGTCGTCCGGATCGGCCTGCCCGGTCAGGGCCTTGAACACCTCGGCGGGTCCCACGGCTGCGGTGCCCTGGGTGATGTCGACGACGGCCAGGACGGCGACCAGCAGGACGAGTCCGGCCGTCACCGCGGCCGCACCCGACCGGGACGTGGGAGCCGTCGACGGACGGGCAGCGGGCTTGGTTGCGGTGACGGCCATGGCCTCGCTACTTCGTCAGCGCGCCGACGACGGCGTCGATGTACGCCTGCATCGACCCGGGGCCACCGAACATCCAGATTCCGTCGTTCAGCCGGTGCACGTCGCCGGCCTGCACGAACGGCAGGGACTTCCACACCGAGTTCTTGGCCAGCGCGCCGGTGAACGGGGTCGCGGCCGGGTCCTCGTCGTTGCCGATGTAGACGAAGTGGGTGTCCTTCGGCAGGGCGGTCAGGCCCTCGACGTCGGTGGAGGCGAGACCGTAGGCCTCGTCGCCCTTCATCTTCCAGGCGTTCTTCAGGCCGATGGCCTCGTTGACCTCACCGATGAGGGAGGTCGCGGTGTAGGGACGGATCGAGACCTGGTTGGAGGTCACGTAGCCGTCGGCGAAGGCGATCTCCTGGTCGGCCATCTTGGCGTCGGCCAGGGCCTTCTTGCCCTCGGCGACCTTCGCCTCGAAGTCGGCGCGGAGCGTCTTCGCCTTGTCCGTGGTGCCGGTGGCCTTGGCGATGAGGTCGATGTTGTCGAGCATCTGCCCGATCTGGTCGGTGCCGTCGGCGGACTTCAGCTCCAGCACCGGGGCGACCTCGCGCAGCTGCTTCACGGCGGCGGGCGGCAGGTCCGTGGTGGCGACGATGAGGTCGGGAGCGAGGGAGGCGACGGTGTCCATGCTCGGCTCGCCGCGCGTGCCGATGTCCTTGGGCTCGTTCTTCAGCGGGACCGAGGTGTCCCACGTCTTGTAGCCCTTGACGTCCGCGACGCCGACCGGGTCGACGCCCAGCGAGATGAGGCTCTCGACGGCGTTCCACTCGGTGGCGACGACCTTGGTGGCCGGGCCGTCGAGCTTCACCTCGGTGCCCTTGCCGTCCTTGAGCGTGATGGCCTCGGAGGCCTTCTTCTCGGTCTTGTCGGCGGCGGGCTCGGTGGTGCCGCAGGCGGCGAGGGTGAGCGCCGCGGCGGTGGTGGCGGCCGCGGTGAGCAGGAGGCGTCTCATGAGGTGGTGCCGAGCCTTTCGGGGGTTCGTATGTGGTGGCGGCCGATCGGGCGGGTGCGCAGCCGGCCGGTCAGGGGGTCGGTGTCGACTTCGATCCGGATGCCGTAGACGGCACTGAGGCGTTCCGGCGTCAGCACGTCCTCGGGCGGGCCGTCGGCGACGATCCGGCCCGCTTCGAGGAGCGTGATCCGGTCGGCGACGGCCGCGGCCTGGTCGAGGTCGTGCAGGACGACACCGACGGCGGTGCCGTGGTCGTCCGCCAGGTCGCGGATGAGGTCGAGGAGTTCGATCTGGTAGCGCAGGTCGAGGTACGTCGTCGGTTCGTCCAGGAGCAGGACCCCGGTCTCCTGGGCGAGACAGCTCGCGAGCCACACCCGCTGCAACTGCCCGCCGGACAGGTGGTCCGCGCCGCGGTCGGCGAGGCCGTCGACGCCGGTGAGCGCGAGCGCCCGGTCGACGGCGGCCGGGCCGTCCGGATCCGGCCGCCCCCAGCGGCCCCGGTACGGATAGCGGCCGAACTCGACGACGTCCCGGACGGTCAGCCCGCCGGGGGTCGGACGCCCCTGCGTCAGCAGGGCGACGTACCGCGAGAACTCACGGGACGTCAGCGCCAGGCCGTCGGTGTCCCCGTCGATCCTGAGCGTGGCACTGCGGGCACGCTGGAGCCGGGCGACGGTCCGCAGCAGCGTCGACTTGCCGCTGCCGTTCGGGCCCACCAGGACGGTCACTTCACCGGGCCTGAGCCGGACCTCCGCGTCGTGCACGACATCGACACCGGCGTACGCCACGGTCACACCGGTCGCCGACAGTTCATGACCGCGCAGGCGCGGGGGGCCGGCTGCGTCTTCACCAGATCTCACGTGGCGAAGGTTAGCCTAACCTAAAAAGCGCTGGTAGGGGCGGGGCTAACACCGCCCCGGCGGCGACCCTGGCGCCCCGTTCGCCGCCGGCCGGACGACGGGCTCAACTCGCCTTCCACGACTGGGGTTTCCACAGACCCGCCCGGTTCAGGGACTGCGGGCAGTGAAGATAGATTTCGTCGATCTCCAGGAGCAGGGCGAGGTCCGGACGCCGCCCGTCCCGTGCCATCGCGTCGAAGAAGGGGGCGTCGGTGAGGAGACGGGCCCGGCCGTTGACGCGCAGCACCTCCTTGCCACCGGGGATCAGGTAGAGCAGTCCGGCGTGCGGATTGTCGAGAATGTTGTGGAAGCTGTCCCCCCGGCGGTTCCCCGGCCGGTCCGGCAGGGCGAGGGTGCCGGGTGAGAGGACGTGCGTGAAGCCCGGGGTGTCACCGCGCGGCGAGACGTCGCAGTTGCCCTCGGCGTCCGAGGTGGCCAGCAGGCAGAACGGGGAGCGGGCCAGTATCTCCCGGTCCTCGTCCGTGAGCCGGTCGTGGACCTTGTCAATGACGATGGGCCAGGGCTCGCCCAGCAGCTCGCGCAGTTCCGCGCGCGAGCCGAGCTCGACCCAGCCCTCCTCGGTGACGGCGTCCGGTCGTTCTCCGGTCGCGTCGATCGTGTGCGGCAAGGCCGGCTCCCCAGGTGTGTGCTTGCCGGAAGTGTGGCCTTCCGGCGGATGGTTGCACCCGGCACGTTATCTGATGTTAGGTCCGCCTTACCCGCCGCCCGGAGCGACGCGGAGCGCGGGCAGGGCGGTGCGACCCTCAGAAGGCGTACCGGACGCGCAGCCAGGGCGCACGGGCGGCGACGAGCGCGCGGAGCCGCTCCACCGCCCCGGCCTTGACGTCATTGCGGTAGCGCACGTTCAGCGCGCCGTTCTCCGAGCGCTTGGCCTGCTGGAGCTCGGGCCGCCACAGCACCTCCTCGGCGCGCGGGTGCCAGCCGAGGTTGACCTCGTGCAGTTCCCGGTTGTGGGTCAGCATGATCACCTCGGCGGCGGCCTGGCGCTTGACCCGGTCCGGCAGGACGTCGTCGAGGTGCCGCAGCAGCTCCGCCCACGCCTCCTCCCAGCCCGGCCGCACCACCACGGGGGAGAGGTTGAAGTGCACCTCGTAGCCGGCGTCCAGGAAGTCGCCCGCCGCGGCGATGCGCTCGGCGACCGGAGAGGTGCGCACGTCCAGCAGCCGGGAGTCGTCCGGCGGCATCACGGAGAAGCGGATCCGGGTCCGCCCGCGCGGGTCGAGGGCGAGCAGGTCGGGATTGACGAACTTGGTGGCGAAGGACGCCTTGGCCGTCGGCCACTGCCGGAAGGCGTGCACCAGGTCCGCGGTGTTGTCGCAGATCAGGGCGTCCACCGAGCAGTCGCCGTTCTCGCCGACGTCGTAGACCCAGGCTGCGGGGTCGCACTGGTTCGGCTCGGGCTTGGGTCCCTGCCGGGCGATGTGCCGGCCGAGGTGGGCGATGATCCGGTCGATGTTGGTGAAGACGGTGACGGGGTTGGCGTACCCCTTGCGGCGCGGCACGTAGCAGTAGGCGCAGGCCATGGCGCAGCCGTTGGAGGCGCCGGGGGCGATCCAGTCGGCGGAGCGGCCGTTGGGGCGGCTGGTCAGCGTCTTCCTCTCGCCCAGGACCAGCGTCTCGCCCTTGACCCGCACCCAGCGCTCCACGTTGCCCTCGTTGCCGTGCAGGCCGGGGACGCCCCAGTGCGAGTCCACCTCGACCACACGGGCCTCGGGGAACCGGGCGATCACCTGCCGGCCGCGCGGAGAGGCGGCCGCCGCCGGCTCGGCGTGGATCTCCCGTACGGGCAGCAGCCGGCGGGCGGCGGCGGAGTCCCGGAAGAGCGGTCCGGCGGCGGGCGCGGCGTCCGGCGGACCGGGCGTCAGGGCGTCGAGGCCGAACAGGGTGCCGGAGCCGTCGTCCGGTGCGGTGGACGGGTCGTGCATGGGTGGGTGCTCCGGTGGGCGGGTGCGGGACGGACCGTACCCGGCCTCGATGCGCCGCGGACGGTCCCGTTCCCTCCACTGTACGAACACCGTACGAAGCGCGCGGTGCCTTCCGCCGTGTCACGCGACCGGTCGGGGGCATACGCGTGACACGGCACCGCTCCGGTGCCGCCGATCCGAAGGGGTGTACACCGTGCTCGCCATCATCGCGGCGGTTCTGTTCCTCATCGCCTGGCTGATCAACGCGGCGGAGATCTCGACCAACGACATCTTCACCGCTACCAACGTCATGCTCGTCGGCCTCGCCCTGCTGGCCCTGCACGTCGCCGGGATCGGCAGTGGCTGGGCGACGCGCGGGCGGCGCCGCTGAGCCCCGGCGCGTCTCCCCGGCGTCAGCGGATCCGCGCCACGCCCGCGCCGGCGTCAGCGGATCCGCGCCACGCCCGCGTAGATGCCGCTCTCCTCCGGCGCGGGCGGTTCCTGGCCCGCGCCGTACCACTCGGTGGTCGTGACCAGGCCGGGCGGCAGCAGTTCCAGTCCGTCGAAGAAGCGGGTCACCTCCGCCCGGGTACGGAAGCCGAGACGGATGCCGCCCTTGGCGTACTGGGCGATCACCTGCTCGGCGAGCTCCGGGAAGAGGTCGATCGCGGCGTGCGACAGGACCAGGTGACTGCCCGGCGGGAGGGTCTCGACCAGGCCGCGGACGATGCCGTGGGCGTCCTGTTCGTCCGGAACGAAGTGCATCAGGGCGATCAGTGACAGCGCGACGGGCCGGTCGAAGTCCAGGATCTCGCGTGCGTGCCGCACGATCTCGTCCGGCTCGCGGACATCGGCCTGGATGTAGTCCGTGGCCCCCTCGGGACTGCTGACCAGCAGGGCCTCCGCGTGCCGCAGGACGATCGGGTCGTTGTCGGCGTAGACGACCTTGGCCGTCGGCACCGTCCGCTGGACGATCTGGTGGAGGTTGGGCTCGGTCGGGATGCCCGTGCCGATGTCCAGGAACTGGTCGATGCCCCGCGCGGCGAGGTGGGCCACCGCACGGTTCATGAACGCGCGGTTCTGCCGCGCCGCGTCCCGCGCCTCGGGCGGCAGTGTCTCGCCCACCGCCTCGTCGACGGGGTAGTTGTCCTTGCCGCCCAGCAGCCAGTCGTAGACACGCGCGGGATGGGCCCGGCCGGTGTCGATGTGGGGTGGCTGGGAATGGTCCGTCGTCATGGCAGGCTCCGTGGTCCGGGAGGTGACGCTCCGCCGCAATTTCCGATCATCGTACTGCGCCGCGTCCCCCTGCCATGTGCGGGGCGGACGGCGGGAGTTGCCGAGCGCGACTGGACCACCCGACGGTCGTCCCGCGATCACTCGGAGCTGCGGCCCAGGGTGCGGGGCGGACGGTAGGTCCACTCCCGGTCCGCGTCCGTGATCTCGCGTATCACCCGTGCCGGCGTCCCGGCGACGACCACCATGGGCGGCACGTGCGCCGTCACCACGCTGCCCGCGCCGACCACCGAGCCGCGGCCGACGGTGACCCCCGGCATGATCAGCGCGCCGGCTCCGATCCACACGTCGTCCTCGACGCGCACCGGCGCCGAGAACTGCGTACCGTCCCTGCGCAGGTCCGGGTGGACGGGGTGCCCGGTGGTGCTGATGGTCACGTGCGGGGCGAACATCACCCGGTCCCCGACGAGGACCTCGACGTCGTCGACGAGGGTGAGGCCGAAGTTGACGTACACGTCGTCGCCCAGGTGCACACGATTGCCGTAGGCCACGTGCAGCGGCGGCTCGATCCACACGCCCGTGCCCACGGAGGCGAGCATCTCTTTCAGGAGCGCCCGGCGGCCCTCCTCGTCCCGGGCGCCGGTCCGGTTGTAGGCGTCGGCCAGCTCCTTGCCCCGCAGCCGCTCCTCCGCCAGGCCCTCCAGCCCCGGCGCACCGTCCGAGTAGAGCTCCCGCGCCGCCATCCTGCGGCGGACGTCGAGCTCGCGAGGGTCGATGGTCATGCCGTCTCCTTCTGCCTGTACGGGTTCGGTCCGAGCCAGTTCTTGTCTGTACGGGCCGCGGCCCCGCCCGCATCGCGGGTGGATGCGGGCGGGGCCGTTCGGCCATGAGGCGGGGAGTGTCAGCCGGCGGACACGTCCGTTACCGTCCAGCGCTGGTTGGTACCGGAGTTGGGCGGCCACGTCGTGACGGCCGCGCCCTCGTGCGTCGCCTGGCCGCCGACTTCGAGCAGGCGTCCGGTGGCCGCGTTGACCAGCGTCCAGGTGCCGTCGCCGGTGGTCGACATGAGCCACTCGGCGGACTTGTCACGCCTGCCGGTGTCGGGTTCGGCCACCGGGACGTCGTCGCGTACGGCCAGCCGCGTGCCGTTCTCCGGGTCGGTGAAGACATAGCGGTCGCGTACGCCGCTGTCGTGGCGCACCGCGCTGAGCCGCCACTGCTGGGCGCCGGCCCCGGCCGCGGTGCCGAGGACCAGGTCGGTGCCGCCCGCCGCGACGGTGACGGCCTTGCCGCTCTGTACGCCGGTCAGCGTGTAGGTGTGGCCCTCGCGCAGCAGTGCGGCGTCCTTCGCGACGCCGGAGACGCCCTTGATCGCGAAGGAGGTCACGGACCGCGCGGGCACGGTGAAGGTGGCCGCGCGGTCGCTCACCCTGATCGGGGCCCGCTGTTCGAGCTTGCCGTCGGTACTGGTCACGACCGGGGTGACGGTGGCGTCCCGGCGCACGTGGCGGAACTTCGACAGGTCGACGGTGACCGTGCGGGCCTCGGCGGTGCGGTTGACGTGGACGAGCGAGGCGCCCTTGCCGTCGTGGGTGACGGCGGCGGCGCTGGAGGTGTCGTCCGTCTTGATCAGCCGGTCGCCGGGCTGGATGAAGTGGGTGAAGTTGCGGGCGGTGTCGAACTTGGTGTTGGTCCGGATCGGGCAGGTCTCGAGGGTGTCCTCGGCGGTGCAGCTGAACGGGAGCTGGATGCTGCCCCAGTTGCCGCCCTTGGCCGACTCGCCGCCCGGCTTCATGTTGTCGTAGTCCTCGACGGGCTGCCAGAACACCCAGGCGCGGGGCTCCAGTTCACGCAGATCTTCGACGATCTGCTGGGCGAGACCGAGGCCGGGCCGCATGTCCTCGAAGTCCTGGCCGTCGCCCCAGTCGCCGCCGACCTCGCTCATCCACAGGCGTTTGTCCGCGGCCTTGGACAGGTCCCGCACGGTGGTGCGCTGCCCGGTGCCGTAGGTGTGGACGTTCATCTGGTCGACGAGGTCGCGGTCGGCCTGGGAGTAGGCGTTCCAGTTCGTCGCGAAGGTACCGGGGTTGGTCTCGTCCATCGCCGAGATGCCCGCCTTGACCTTCGCCTTCTTCAGCGCGGGGGCGAGGGCCCGCAGGACCTCGCGCTGGAGGCCGGGGCCCATGTGCGCCCCTTCCTGCCGGCCGCCGACGGGTTCGCCGTCCGCGCCCAGCCGCGTGCCCCAGTAGGGGGTGTTGGGCTCGTTGAACGGGTCGACGGTGTCGACCTCGATGCCCTCGGCCTTCTCCAGCCGCTTGGTCGCACCGGCCACGTAGGCGGCGAAGTCGTCGACCGACTCGGTCCTGAGCTGGTCGGCGGAGGAGTCGAAGCCGCCGGAGACGTAGCCGCTGACGGTCATGAACCAGGGCGGGGAGTTGCTGAACGTCTCCCAGTGGTCGATGTCGTCCTTGATGCGCTCGACCCACCAGCGCTGGGTGGCGTCGGCGTCCTCGTTCCAGTCGGCCGGATCGTCCGCGCTCCACCAGTCGGTGTCCTCGCGGGTGGTGCCCGCGGGCGCCTTCCACCAGCCCTCGACGGCGCCGCCGGCGCGCAGGTAGTCCTTGACGTCCGGGGCATTGCCGCCGCCGATGTTGTAGCGGGCGATGTTCAGGCCCAGGCCGTCGTCGCCGAAGAGGAGCCGCGCCAGCTTCTCGCGGATCTCGGGAGGGTAGTCGCCGGTGGCGTTGGCGAACCAGACCAGACTGGTGCCCCAGCCTTCGAACTCCTCCTGCTGGTACGACGGGTCGGGCCGCACGGTGACGGAGGCGGCGGCCGCGGCCGGTTCGGCCTGGGCGGGAACGCTGATCAGGGCGGCCCCCGTGGCCAGGGCGGTCAGGGCGGCGGCCCCGAGGAGGCGTCTGCTGCGCGTACGGCGTGCCATCGTGTGCTCCCGACTGGAAGGTGTGGTCACTCGTCCTGTTTGCGTAAACATCGAGCATGGCGAAGGTGCTCTCACTGTCAGGGGTGTGGTTCATGTTTACGTAAACATCAATGGCCGCATGTCTACCCTGCCCCGAGGGCGACGGTCAAGGGTCCGTCGGGGCCCGGCCGCGCGCCGGGCCGGCGGCCGTCAGCTCCCGAGGAGGCCGCGCCGCAGGAAGGTGCGGGACCGGTCCAGCAGACGTGAGACGTGCATCTGCGAGAGGCCGACGATCTCCGCCACCTGCCGCTGGGGCAGGGAGTTGACGAAGTAGAGCTTCAGGATGGCGCGCTCCCGGCCGGCAGTTCCGCGACTGGGGGGTGTTGTTTGGATCAGGTCGGCTCCAAGTGACGGCGTCTTGCAGCGGGGCCGAGCGGGGTCTGGTGCGTGCAGCTGCCAAGGCGGAGGAGGGTGACAGGGCGGAGCCCTGGCAACCGACGACAACGCCGCAGATGTGCGTTCCCGATCAGTAGCGCCTTGTTCTGGTCGTTGAGCCAGAGCTCGTTCCTGCGCAACGTCGCTCTACCGGGACTGACCTTTCGCGTTGTCCTCGGAGAGTTCCTGGGTACGACGTAGCAGGGCCTGCCGGACAGCGTCCGGTGAGAGGACTCGCAGGGGTGTGGCCAGGCTGAGGAGGTACCTCGCGAGCCCGTCTGCGTCGGGACCACCGATGTCGACGATCGTGGTGTCGGGGCTTTCGGGACGGTGGGTGCCGACCGTCGCAGGAATCAGCCGCAGGGCTTGGTTCATGGACACTGGGAGACGGATCGTGGCAGAGAGCGGGTAGGGGCCGGTGGCGACGGAGCGGGAGACGAGCAGCGCCGGGTCGGGTGGGTCGATGAGTTCCACCGCGTGCCCGGTTGGCTGCAGTCGGTCGACCCTGTCGGCCCGGAAGGTTCGCCATTGGTCCCGCATCACGTCCCGGGCGACGAAGTACCAGCGGCGTCCGGTGTGAACGAGGCGGTACGGGTCGATGTCCCGGACCGTGGCGTTTCCTTCCCAGTCGCGGTACGACAGTTGGGCACGCTCGCCTCGGCGGCACGCGGCGGCCAGTTCCAGCAGCATGCCGGGCGTGATCTGCGGCTCGTCGGGTCTGGGGGTGTGCACGAAGGCGTCGTCCATCTCGGTCAGCCGGTCCGCGATGCGCTGGGGCAGAACCTGCTGCAGTTTCAGCAGCGCCGACAGCGCGGCCTGGTCGCCGCCGAGAGCACCGCTGAGCGCGGCCTCGCGCAGTCCGACAGCAACGGCGAGTGCTTCTTCGTCATCGAGGATCAACGGCGGCGTCCGGGCTCCGGCGCGGAGACGGTAACCGCCCCATGGCCCCGGGTCGGACTCGATGGCGTAGCCGAGTTCCCGGAGCTTGGCTATGTCCCGCCGCACTGTGCGGTCGGTGACCGCCATCCGGTCGGCCAGCTCGCCGCATGTCCACGACGGCTTGGCGGCAAGCAGGGAAACCAGTCGCAGCAGGCGGGCGGATGCGCTGATCACGTTCCTGATTGTTCCACATGACCAGGACCGAATTTGTCCTGGTCCCGGCCTAGGGTCCTCTTCATGACCACGGAAGACACCTCCACCCCCACGTTCCGTTACTCGGCCGTCACGTTCGACTGCCCGGACCCCGCCGAACTGGCCCTCTTCTACGCCGAGGCCCTCGGTCTGCCCGTCGTCTTCTCCACCGACGACTTCGTCCTCCTCGGCCAGGAGGGCGCGGCAGGACTCGGATTCAACCGGCTGGCCGACTACCGCCGTCCCACCTGGCCGGCCGCTTCCCAGGCAAAGCAAGCCCACATTGAACTGGGCGTCGATGACTTGGATGCCGCGCAGGCCCGGCTGCTGGCCCTGGGGGGCGTCAAGCCCGAGTTCCAGCCGGACCCCGACCGGTGGCGGGTCCTGCTGGACCCCGCAGGCCACCCGTTCTGCATATCCACCCTGGTCTGAGCACGACCTGCAAGCCGATGACCACCACCGCGCACCCAGGCTGGGGCAGCGAACTCGCCGCTGTCCCGCCGGGGTCGCGGAGAGGTTGCACGGCCGCCCAGGCAGCAGACGAACGTGATCAGATAGCGCCTGCTTCTCCGGTCATGATCGGAGCCAGATGAGGACAGCGGCGGCGGTGACGGTGCCCAAGTAGATGTATCCACGCTTGTCATAGCGGGTGGCGACGGCTCTGAACTGCTTCAACTTGTTGATCGACCGCTCGACAGCGCTTCGCTTCTTGCACCGCTCTGTGTCGAAGCCTGGGGGGCGCCCTCCGCGTGAGCCTCGGCGCAGGCGGCCGGCCACCTGGTCCCGCTTCTCCGGGATCACATGGCGGATACCGCGCTTGCGCAGGTAGGTACGGGTTTTTCTGTTGCTGTACGCCTTGTCGGTACTGACACTGTCGGGCCTGGGGCAGGGCCGCCCCAGGCCCGGCCGGGGGGCGCGGATCTTGTTCATGACCGGCTCGAACTGGGTGCAGTCCGCCTGCTGCCCCGGGGTGATGACCAGCGACAGCGGGCGGCACTTCCCCTCCGCCGCTAGGTGCAGCTTCGTCATCAGCCTGCCGCGCGAGCGGCCGAGAACTTCGCCTGCCGCACCGCCCCCTCCAGGAACGAGCGCAGGCGAAAGTGCGCGCGCGGGTGACCTGATCTTTGTGCGGCCCCTCTTGAGGAGTTGGACGGTGCCCGCGGCGCCTTTAGTGCCCGGCAGCGTGCTGGTGGGCCCGGACCGAGGTGGAGTCGACGTTGATGTCCCAGACGATGTCGCCCTTGGCGTCGGCGACAGCCTGGACATGCTGGAGCAGGACCTCCCAGGTGCCGTCAGCCGACCAGAGCATGTGCCGCTTGTGGACGGTCTGCCACGGGAAGAAGCGATCGTGCAGCTCGCGCCACTGGCAACCGGTGCTGAGCCGGCGGATGACCCCGTTGATCACCTGCCGGTGGTCCCGCCACCGCCCGCACCGGTTATTGCTCTTCGGCAGCAGCGGCTCCAGCACCGCCCACTCGTCGTCAGTCAGATCGCCCCTGCTGAGCATGACCAGAACAACGAGCTGCTGATCGGAGAGACACTGTAGCTAGGGTCCTGAGCGCCACCAGGTCGGTGACCTGTTCGAGCCTCGGGTCGTCCCCGCCGATGGTCTCCGCGAGGGTGAGTCCTTCCCTGTGCCGCGCTGCTCGTCCACGGACAGGGGGTTGCGTACCAGGTCCGCCCGTAGGGCCAACCGCACGTCCTGTTCGTCGATGCCGGTGAGCCGCTGGATGTCGCGGACGGTCCCGCCGTCGGCGCGCCCGGCCCTGTTCATCTCCTCCTGGGCGAGCCGCACCCGGCGGCGCTTGTCCTGCAGTCGCCGCGGCACACGGACCTGCCAGGTGAAGTCCCGCAGATACCGCTTCAGCTCACCGTCGATGGTGGGCACGGCGTAGGAGAGAAAAGCGTGCCCCAGCCCGGGATCGAAGCGGTCCACCGTCTTGACGAGCCCGAGGCGCGCCACCTGGTGGAGGTCCTCACGGCTCCGGTCGGGGGAGCCGTAGCGCCGGGCGATCCGCCGGGCGGCCGGCAGGTACGCCGTGATCGCCGCCTCGCGCAGGGCCTCGCGGTCCGGACCCCGGGACAGGCGGCCATCCGGTGCACGAGTTCCTCCTCGGGCGTCCGGCCACTCGTCCCGGCCGGCTCTCGCGCCGCCCCGGCGGAGGACTGCGGCGTACGGGGGGAGTGCTGGTGACAGACATGCGCGTCCGATTTCCGGTCCATGGTGTGCGGCGCGGGAGCCCGTGCGCTCGTGGGCCCGTGCCGTCGGACGGCGGACGGGTGCTCACCTTCCTTTGTCCTATGCAAAGGTCGGTCGGTTCCTGGCCGAACGGGTGAGTACCGCCCGGTTTACGGGCTGCCGGGGAAGGCAACTCCACAAGCCGACCGTCGTCCCCCCCACGCCCAGGAGAGCCTCATGACCCAAGTCGCCGACTATGTGCTCCAGCGCCTGTCCGAGTGGGGCGTCCAGCGTGTGTACGGCTATCCGGGTGACGGCATCAACGGCCTGCTCGGCGCCTTCGACCGGGCCGACGGCGACCCGGAGTTCATCCAGGCGCGGCACGAGGAGATGGCCGCGTTCATGGCCTGCGCCCACGCCAAGTTCACCGGCGAGGTGGGCTGCTGCATCGCCACGTCGGGTCCGGGCGCCGTGCACCTGCTCAACGGCCTCTACGACGCCAAGCTCGACCACCAGCCCGTGGTGGCGGTGGTGGGCCAGCAGAAGCGGCTGTCGCTCGGCACCCACTACCAGCAGGAGATCGCCCTCGACCAGCTGTTCGCGGACGTGTCCGAGTACTGCCAGATGGTCGTGCACCCGGGCCAGGCCCGGCACGTGATCGACCGGGCCTTCAAGACCGCGCTGACCACCAGGGGCGTCGCCACGATCATCATCCCCAACGACGTGCAGGAGGAGGAGGCCCAGCCCTCCCCGCCCAGGGAGCACGGATCCGTCTTCTCCAGCGTGGGCTGGAGCAGGCCCCGGGTCCTGCCCGACCTCGACGAGCTGCGCAAGGCCGCCGACGTCCTCAACGCGGGCGACAAGGTCGCCATGCTGGTCGGCCAGGGCGCGGCGAACGCCGAGGCCGAGGTGATGGAGGTGGCCGAACTGCTCGGCGCCGGCGTCGCCAAGGCCCTGCTCGGCCGCGAGGTCCTGCCCGACGACCTGCCGTACGTCACCGGGCCCATCGGCCTTCTGGGCAGCAAGGCCAGCGACAACATGATCCAGGGCTGCGACACCCTGCTGATGGTCGGCAGCAGCTTCCCGTACTCGGAGTGGCTGCCGGAGGAGGGCCAGGCCCGGGGCGTCGAGATCGACATCGACGGCCGCATGATCGGCATCCGCTATCCCATGGACGCCCACCTCGTCGGTGACTCCAGGGAGACCCTGCGTGCCCTGATCCCGATGCTCCAGCGCAAGAAGGACCGCGGCTGGCAGGAGAAGATCGAGAAGGACGTCCGGGAATGGCACGACCTGTGCGACCGCTGGGCGGGCGAGCACTTCGGCAAGACGATCAACCCTCAGGCCGTCGCCGCCGAACTGTCGCCCCGCCTGCCCGACGGAGCCATCCTCACGGCCGACTCCGGCTCCGGCACCAACTGGTGGGCCCGGCACCTCAAGCTGCGCGAGGGCATGCGGGCCTCGCTGTCCGGCACGCTGGCGACGATGGGGCCGGGGACGCCGTACGCCATCGCGGCGCGGTTCGCGTACCCCGACCGGCCGGTGATCGCCTTCATCGGGGACGGCGCGTTCCAGATGAACGGCATGAACGAGATGATCACCGTCAAGCGCTACCTGGACCGGCTGACCGGGACCGCACCGCTCATCTTCTGCGTGTTCAACAACCAGGACCTCAACCAGGTCACCTGGGAGCAGCGCGCCATGGCCGGAGACCCCAAGTACCCGGGCTCGCAGGACATCCCCGACGTCCCCTACGCCGCCTACGCCGAGCTCCTCGGCCTCAAGGGCATCGTCTGCGCCGATCCCAAGAAGGTGGGATCCGCCTGGGACGAGGCGCTCGCCGCCGACCGGCCCGTGGTCCTGGAGTTCAAGGTCGACGCGGAGATCGCGCCGATCCCGCCGCACATCATGAAGGAGCAGGGCAAGAAGGCCGTCAAAGCGGCGCTGCACGACCCGCAGGCCACCGGCATCGCCACCAAGGGCGTACGCCGGAAGCTCACCGAGTACGCCGAGCACCTCCCCGGCCGGGGCAAGAAGTGAGCGGCCGCGGGGGCCGGCACTCCAGGGCGGAAGTCGTGGTCGTCACCGGGGCGACCGGCGGCGTCGGCCGGGCCACCGCCCGGGCCTTCGGCGCCCGCGGGAGTTCGGTGGCCCTCCTCGCGCGCGGTGAGTACGCCCTGGAGCAGGCGGCGGAGGAGGTCCGGAAGGCGGGCGGACGCGCACTGCCCCTGGTGGTGGACGTCGCCGAGCCGGGGGCCGTGGACGCGGCGGCCGCCCGGATCGAGGAGGAGCTCGGCCCGATCGACGTCTGGGTGAACGCGGCGTTCTCGACCGTCTTCGCCCCGGTGGCGGAGATCGAACCGGAGGAACTGAAGCGGGCCACGGAGGTGACCTACTTCGGCTTCGTCCACGGCACCCAGGCCGCCCTGCGGCACATGACGCCGCGCGATCGCGGCACCATCGTCCAGGTGGGTTCGGCCCTGGCCCAGCGCAGCGTCCCGCTCCAGGCGGTGTACTGCGGGGCCAAGCACGCCATCCAGGGCTTCACCGACTCCCTGCGCTGCGAGCTGCTGCACGACCGCAGCGGGGTCCGGGTGACCATGGTCCAGATGCCCGGGCTCAACACGCCCCAGTTCAGCTGGGTCCTCAGCCGGCTGCCCCGGCATCCGCGCCCGGTGGCCCCGGTCTACCAGCCCGAGGTCGCCGCCGAGGCGGTCCTGTACGCCGCCGACCGCCCCGAGCGGCGCGAGTACTGGGTCGGCGGCTCCACCGTCGCCACCCTGCTCGGCCAGAAGCTCGCCCCCGGGCTACTGGACCGCTACCTGGCCCGGACCGGCTACGACGGGCAGCAGACGGACGAGCCCGTCGATCCGTCCCGCCCGGTCAACCTCTGGCAGCCGCCGGACGACACCGCACCGGCCGACTACGGCGCGCACGGGATCTTCGACGACGAGTCCCATGCCCGCAGCCTCCAGTTCTGGCTCTCCCGCCACCGCCGGCCGCTCGCGCTGGGCGCCGCCGTGACCGGAACGGTCGCCGCGGTACTGGCCGACGGGATGCGCCGACGTTGTCGGTGACGCGATGGTGACGCGATGCCCGGGGCCGGGCGCGGGCGCCGCGCGCCGGGTGCCCGGCCGACGGCCGCGGAGCGCCATGGCGGTACGGCGTGGAGGATGGTGTCCCCGGCACGCCCGTACCCGGCACGCCCGTCCTCCCGGCACGCCGTCCTCCCAGGCCCCCGGCCCTCCGGGCCGCTCAGGCCGAAGGCGGAGCCGTCCGTCGGTCGAGGACGTCCTTCGTCACGGCGTCGACCAGGTACGTCTGCGTGTCGTCCCGCCGGACGGTGGTGACGTCGACGGACCACACGGCCTCGTGCTGCCGGTCCTCCTCCAGTCGGATGCCGGTCACCTTGCCGAAGTCCGGACTCTTCACCTGCTCGACGGCCTCCTCGGGCAGCACCTCCGCCGAGGCGGCCAGGGCGGAGACCCGCTCCTTGTCCGCGGCCGACTGCCCGTCCGGCACGGCGGTGCCGAGGAGCCGCCCGTGCACGGCGTCGACGCGGACCAGGTGCACGGTTCCGTCCTGGGCGGCGACCCGGGTGTACCAGACGGGCTGCGGATCGGACACCCGGCGCAGCGCCACGGAGAGCAGGCGGCTGCCGGAAACCTCGTCCAGCGCCGCACGGACGGCCCGGTCGTAGGGCGCCTCGACCTGTGGCAGCACCTCCGGGTGGGGCGAGGACGGCGGGCCGTCGCACGCGGCGCCCGTGGCGAGCAGCGCGCCCGCCACGACGAGCGCGGACAGACCCGTACCGCGGGCACGACGCCGGACGGTGGTGCTCGTGAGCGGACGGGTCATGCGCTGTCTGCCTTCCTGGAAACCGGACGGGGCGTCGGAGGCGAACGGGTCATTCACGGTCGATGTTCCGGGTCCACCAGTGGTGCTCGCAGAACCAGTGGCCGACCATCGCGCCGCCGAAGACGACGAACCCGACCCCGATCAGCCAGGACTCCACCACCAGCACGATGCCGACCGTGCCGTAACTGATCGCGTTGTCGAGGATGAGCGGCGTGAACACCAGGTACGAGAAGCCGCGCAGGCCGATCAGGCCCACCATGGTCGCGATCGCCCCCGGCAGCAGGTCACGCCAGCGGACCTGACCGCCCAGCAGGAAGTGCTGGCCCCACCAGAAGAACAGCATGCCCGTGGCCGTGGACAGGGCGATCCGCACCGATCCGTGCAGCGCGGTGCGGGTCTGCACCTCCTGGTAGAGGTAGGCGGTCAGCATGACCACCCAGGTCCCCTGGCGCCAGACGCGGTGCCACGGGCCGGACGGCAGCTCCCAGATGCGTTCGTAGCCGTTCTGGACGCTCGCCGCGAAGGACACGCCGAACACGGCGAGCGCGATACCGCCCCATACGCTCGTGGTGCCGACGATCTTGGTCGGCGGAGTGATGATGTCGGTCAGCACCCGGGCGGACCGCCCCGACAGCCCCATGCCGTCGGCCAGCCAGGAGGCGAACCCGCCGCGCGCCCCCAGGGGATCGAAGGCGGCCACCACGATCAGCAGCGGCGCCAGCGTGACCAGGGCGAGCGTGGCGAACCCCAGTGCCCGGTGCATCAGCTCCAGGTCCCGGCCGCGCCGGACGAGGGCGGACGCGGCCAACCGGTCCCACACACGGTGGAACGGCTGCCGGAAGCGGTTCACGGGATGCTCCTCGGGCGGTCCCTTCGATGGCTCGCGGATGCGGAACTGAGTGACCCGTCGGCGGGCCGGACAAACGTGGCGCCACCCGTACGCCCGCCGCGCGCCGACCGGACGGCCCCGCATGGGCCCGAGGATGCGGGGAACCGGCTCCGGGAAGGTGAGCCGAGAGGATGAGCATCATGCGCGCACTGACCGTCCGCCCCGGCGGCGACGGCTCGCTCGGGGTGGAGGAGGTGGGGGAGCCGAAGCCGGCCGCAGGTGAGCTGCTGGTCCGAGGGGTGGCCCTGGGGGTCTGCGGCACGGACCGGGAGATCGCTTCCGGCGCGTACGGCCAGGCACCGCCGGATCGCGACCGGCTGATCCTCGGCCACGAGTCCCTCGGCCGCGTGGCCGAGGCGCCGCACGGCAGCGGATTCGCCGTCGGCGACCTGGTGGCCGGCGTGGTGCGGCGCCCCGACCCGGAGCCCTGCGGAGCCTGCGCGCACGGCGAGTTCGACATGTGCCGCAACGGCCGCTACCGCGAACGCGGCATCAAGGAACTCGACGGGTACGGCGCCGAGCTCTGGTGCCTGGAGACCGACTACGCCGTGCGCGTCGACGCGGGACTGGGCCTCGCGGGCGTGCTCATGGAGCCGACCAGTGTGGTGGCCAAGGCCTGGGAGCAGATCGAGAGGGTGGGCGCCAGGGCCTGGTTCGAGCCCCGCAGCGTCCTGGTGACCGGCGCCGGCCCCATCGGACTCCTCGCCGCGCTGCTCGGCCGGCAACGCGACCTCGACGTACACGTCCTGGACCGGGTCACGGACGGGCCCAAGCCGGACCTCGTGCGCGCCCTCGGAGCCACGTACCACAGCGGTGCGGCCGACGACGTGTTCGCCGCCGTACGTCCGGACGTCGTGGTGGAGGCCACCGGGGTCGGACGGCTGGTGTTCGACGCGATGCGCGGGACGGCGGCGTACGGCATCGTCTGTCTCACCGGCGTCTCGCCCGCCGGACGGAGCCTGACCGTGGACGCGGGCACGGTGAACCGCGACATCGTGCTGGAGAACGACGTCGTGGTGGGCTCCGTCAACGCCAACCTCCGCCACTTCCGGCAGGCCGCCGGCGCCCTGGCACGAGCGGACCGGGAGTGGCTCCACCGGCTCCTCAACCGCCGTGTGCGGCTGGACCGGGCGACACGGGCGTTCGAGCGGAGTGCCGACGACATCAAAACGGTGATCATGCTGGAGGGCGGCGCGGACTGACCGCTCGCCTGCGCGTACGTGACGGACCGAGGGAGTACGGGATGACGCCGGCAACCGGCTTCGACGCGAGGGCGCTGGACGAGTGCACGGTCGACGCGGTCGACGTCCACGCCTTCGAGGTGCCCACCGACGGCCCGGACGGCCGGGAGCAGGACGGCACCCTGGAGTGGGACTCCACGACCATGGTCCTGGTACGGGTGCACGCGGGCGGCGGGACCGGCCTCGGCTACACCTACGGGGACGTGTCCGTGGCGGCCTTCGCGCACTCCGTGCTGGCGCCGGTGGTCGAGGGCGGGCCGGTCGCCTCGCCGCCGGCGCTGTGGGAGCGGATGGGGGCGCGGATGCGCAACGCCGGCCGCCCCGGCGTCGGGGCCATGGCCCGGTCCGCGGTCGACGTGGCGCTGTGGGACCTCAAGGCGCGACTGCTCGGCCTCCCCCTGGTCCACCTCCTGCCGACCCACCACGACCGGGTGCCGGTCTACGGCAGCGGCGGCTTCACCAACTACTCCCAGGACCGCCTCACCGACCAGCTCACCGGATGGGTCGAGCAGGGCATCCCGCGCGTGAAACTGAAGACCTCGCGGGAACCGGAGGCAGACGCGCGGCGCCTGACCGCCGTACGCCGGGCGGTGGGCGACGGGACGGAGCTGTTCACCGACGCCAACGGCGCGCTCGGTCGCAAGGAGGCCCTGTACTGGGCACACAGGTTCCACGACGAGTGGGACGTGCGCTGGTTCGAGGAACCCGTGAGCTCCGCGGACCTGGCGGGGCTGCGGATGCTGCGCGACCGGGGCCCGGTCCGACTGGAGATCACGGCGGGGGAGTACGCCTTCACCGCCCAGGACTTCGCCAACCTCGTCGACGGGCCGGCCGTGGACTGCCTACAGGCCGACGTCACCCGCTGCGGCGGCATCACCGGCGTGCTGGAGGTCGCCGGTCTGTCGGCCGGCCACCACCTCGACCTGTCCGCGCACTGCGCCCCCGCGGTGTCCGCCCACGCCTTCTGCGCCGTACGCCGGCTGCGGCACCTGGAGTACTTCCACGACCACGTGCGCGTCGAGCGGCTGCTGTTCGACGGCGTCCTGTCGCCCGACGGCGGAGCCCTACGCCCCGACAGGGGCCGACCGGGGCTCGGCCTGGAGGTCAAGTGGGCCGACGCGGAGCCGTACCGCGTGTCCGGTACCCGCCCGTCCTGAGCCTCGGACGGCCTCACGGGTCCATGCGCTGCTGCTCACGCATGCGCTCGTTGTGCCAGGCGATGGCGGCGCGTATCTGCGGCTCCTGGAGGCCGGTCCGGCAGCCGAGCTGGTCCATGGAGAGCGCCGGCGGGCCCGTGGTCAGGGCGCGGGTGAGCTTCGCCGCCCACAGCTCCTCGTCCACGAAGGGCCGGTGCGCGTAACCGCTCTTGATCACGTCGAAGTGGTCGTCGCAGCACGCGGTGATGAGCCGCAGCCCGTCGAACCATTCGTTGGTGAGATGGGCCGCGGAGGAGTCCGGTACGTAGCCGCTCACGGCCTCGTCCTCGGGGAAGACCCTGGCACACAGGTCGCACAGCTCCATGGGGACCGGCTTGGCGGTCCGACGGCCCTTCCTGGCCTTGCGCTTCCACATGGCGACTCCCGGGGATCGGCGTCCGGAATGCCGGAGTTACCCGCAGGGCGGGGAGCAAACGCCCCGCGGGTGAGGAGACCGCCGTCGACCCGGCGGCTCCGGAGGCCGTTACGCCAGCCTCACCGGCAGCTCGAACAGGTCGTTCTGCGTGACCACCGGCTTGTTGCGCAGCTCCGAGGCCGGTACCGCCAGGTCCAGGTGCGGGAAGCGGGCGTAGAGCGCGGGCAGCGCCACGCCGGCCTCCAGCCGGGACAGGGCCGCGCCCGGGCACACGTGCGGGCCGTGGCCGAAGGAGATGTGCCGGTTCTGCGCGGCACGGGTGATGTCGAACTCGCCCGCCGTCGGGCCGTGCGCCCCCTCGTCCCGGCCCAGCGCGCCGTACGACACGATCAGCGCGTCCCCGGCGGGTATCACCTTCTCGCCGACCAGGACGTCCTCGGTCGCGAAGCGGATCAGGACGTGCGAGGTCGGGGTCGAGTAGCGCAGCGTCTCCTCGATCACCGCGGACCAGTCCGCCTCCCCGGACAGCACCAGGGCCCGCTGCTCGGGATGCGCGGCGAGGTTGACCACGGAGTTCACGATGAGCGAGATCGTGGTCTCGTGACCGGCGGCCACCATCAGTTGGAGCGTGGAGACGATCTCCGCGTCCGTGAGGTGGTCGCCGTTCTCCGACGCCTGGATCAGCGCGCTGGTCAGGTCGTCGCCGGGCGCGGCGCGTTTCGCGGCGACCGTGTCGGCCATGATCCCGGCCAGCTCGGTGAGGGTCGCGACGACCTCCTCGGGCGGCGTCTGGGTCGAGAAGAACTTCTCGAACAGCACCTTCAGCCGCGGCAGCCGGGCCTCCTCGATCCCCATCAGGTCCGCGACGACGTACATCGGCAGCGGGTAGGCGAAGGCCGCCTTGAGGTCGACGACGCCGCCGTCCGCGGGCAGCTCGTCGAGCAGCCGGTCGGCGAGCTCGGTGATCCGCTTGCGCATGTGCTCCACCCGGCGCACCGTGAGCGCCTGCGCCACGAGCGTACGCAGCCTGCGGTGCTCGGCGCCGTCCACGGTGAGCATCGAGCGGCCGGGGTTGGCCAGCCCGATCAGCGGCCAGTCGGCGGGTATCTCGCCGCGCTGCCACGCCCCCCACACGTTGATGTCCTTGACCAGGCGGGGATCGGTGAGCAGGGACTTGGCCTCCGCGTGGTGGGTGACCGCCCAGACGGGGACGCCGCCCGGCAGCTCCACGGCGGCCAGCGGTCCGGCCGCGCGCAGCCGGGCGCTCTCGCCGTCCAGGTCGGTGACGAACGGGTCCAGCGGGATCCGGGCTTCATCGGTTCCGGTCGTCATGCTGACGTGCCTCCCAGGGCAGTGGTCGGGGTGAACCGCACGGGCAACTCGGTCAGCCCCCGCAGCCAGGGCGAGGGGCGACGGGTGAGGGACCCGGCGGGTACGGCCAGGTCGATGTCCGGCAGCCGGTCGAGGACGACCTCGATGCCGGTGCGCGCGATGACCTCGGCGACCTCCTGCGCGGGGAAGGGGCAGCGGTGCTCGCCGTGTCCGAAGGAGAAGTGCGCGTTGTTGCCGCCGGTGAGCGCGGAGCCGTCGGTGCGGACCTGCGGGTCGGAGTTGGCGCCCTGCAGACCGAGCAGCACCAGGTCGCCGGCGCGGATGTGGCGCCCGCCGAGCCGGGTGTCGCGCGAGGCCCAGCGGCCGGCCACGTTCTGGGTGGGCGTGTCCTCCCACAGCACCTCGTTCATGGCCTCGGCGACACTGTTGCGGCCACCGAAGAGGGACGCGGCGAAGCGGTCGTCGGTCAGCATCAGGCGCAGCGAGTTGCCGATCCAGTCCGCGGTCGGCTGGTGGCCCGCGGCCAGCATCACCATCAGGTCCTGGGCGACCTCCTCCCCGGTGAAGCCGCTGTCCTCGGCCAGCATCCGGGAGGCGACGTCGTCGGCGGGCGCCGCCTCCCGCTCGGCGAGGAGCCGCACCATCGACGTGGCGAGGTGCGCCTGGCCGGCGATGGCCCGCTCCCTGCCGTCGATCATGTCGTTGAGAGCGGTGACGAGCGCCGGACCCTGCTCGTCGGAGAAGCCGTACAGGCGGGCCAGGACCCGCACCGGCAGCAGCATGGCGTAGTCGCCGACGAGGTCGGCCTCGCCCTTGGCGCACAGCCGGTCGACGAGTTCGTCGGCGAACCGCTCGGCGTGACCGCGCAGGACGTGCGGGTCGACCGCCTCCAGCGCGTCGCTGATCATGGCGGCGCGTGCACGGTGCCGCTCGCCGACCGTGTAGAGGATCGACGGCTGCTTGCGGCCGATCATCGGCAGCAGCGGCCAGTCGTCGGGGATGTTCTCCCACTGGTTCCACAGATCGGAGTCCCGGCTGAACAGCACCGGATCGCCGGTCACCTGGTGCAGTTCGCGGTAGCCGAGCACCAGCCAGGCCGGGACCTCCCCGTCCAGCAGCACCGGGGTGACGGCACCGTGCTCGCGCCGCATCTCCCGGTACAGCAGGGCGGGATCCGTCTGGAAGCGGGGGCCGCTGAGCGGTACGGCGTCGGTGGCGTCGGTGGCGTGGGTGCTCACACGAACTCCTGTCGGGGCTGGGCGGCGTAGCGCGCCTGGAGGTGTTCCACGAGCGCGATCAGCACCTGTCTGCCGGACTCGCGGGACCGGGCGTCGCAGAAGACCAGCGGCACCCGCGGGTCCAGGTCGAGCGCCTCGCGCACGGCCTCGGGCGAATGCCGGGGCCCGCCGAAGTCGTTGCAGGCGACGATGAACGGCGTGCCGTGGTGCTCCAGGCGGTCGATGGCGTACCAGGAGTCGTCGATGCGGCGGGTGTCCACCAGGACCACCGCGCCGAGCGTGCCGGAGAACAGCCGGTCCCACAGGAACCAGAAGCGTTCCTGGCCGGGCGCGCCGAACAGGTACAGCACGTTGCGCGCGTCGAGGCTGATGCGGCCGAAGTCGAAGGCCACGGTCGTCGCGGTCTTGCCGCGCACCTCGCTGATGTCGTCGACCGCCTCGCCGGCCTGCGTCATCGTCTCCTCGGTGTTGAGGGGGCGGATCTCGCTGACCGAGCGGACCATGGTCGTCTTGCCGACGCCGAACCCGCCCACGACCACGATCTTCAGGCCGTTGTCGGCGGACGCACCCAGCGGGACGCGTGCTGGGGTACGGGCGTCAGAGGTTGCGGAGTCCAACGAGCACCTGCTCCAGGATGTCGGGATCGGGGACGGCCGCCGTGTGCGGGTGACGTGCGCTCACTCGGCCGGCGGCGTGGAGATCGGAGAGCAGGACCTTGGTGATGCTCACCGGAAGCCGCAGTTCGGCGGCGATCTCCACGACGGCGGTGGGGGCCTCGGTCATCCTGAGGATCGCCGTGTGCTCCGACTGCATGCCGGGCGCCGGCTCGCATTCGGCGACGACGAGGGTGACCAGGTCGAAGGGGTTGCCGGGGCTCGACCTGCTGCGTCCCTGGGTGACGGTGTACAGACGGTCGGGCGCGTCGTCCCTGCCGGGGCGGCTCATGACGAACGGGGTGGCGCGGTGAGGTGCTCGCCGAGCTGCTCGATGAGTTCGCTCATGTTGTGCCCGACGAGTCCCGGGTCCGCGTCCTCGGAGGTGACGACGGCGAGGTGCGCGCCGTCACCCGCCTCCACGATGAACAGGACCCCGCCGTAGAACTCGGTCATGGCCGAGCGCACCCCGCCGCTGCCGTCGCCGAACTCCACGGAAGCGCCGTGGGACAGCGACTGGATGCCGGCGGCGATCGCGGCCAGTTGGTCGGCCTGGTCGACGGAGAGCTCCGGGGTGCGGCACAGCTTGAGTCCGTCGCGGGACAGGACGAGCGCGTGCCGCGCGCCCGGCGTGCGCTCCAGGAGGCCCTCGATGAGCCAGGTGAGCTTCTCGTCGGCGGTGGTCGAGCCGGTCATGAGGTGGTGTCGCCTTCCGGGTGCGCGTGCGAGTGGGACGGATGGTCGGGGGCCGTCTCGGCCGGTGCGGATGCGGCGGGCTCCGCCTGCGGGGCACTGTCCCGTGAGGTGGCGGGACCGGTGGCCCGTACGGCCTGGCGGAAGCTGCTGAAGCGGGCCGCGCGTGCCTTCGCGTCGTCGGCGGGCGGCGTGGCACGCGGCTCGGCGGACCGGGCGGTGGCCCGGGCGTGCTCGGCCGCGGCGAGGGTGCGGCCGCGGCGGCGCCTGGGCAGCCCCGTGAACGGCTCGGCGGACTCGGCGGACTCGGCCGACGGGTCAGGCGCGCGGTCCGCCGGGTCGGGCTCGCGGTCCGCGGACTCGTGGGTGGGCGGCGGCTCGGGGGCCACGTCGGCGGGGGCGGGCTCTGCCCCGGCGGTGGCCGGTGCGGGGGCGGGATCCGGCTCGGCGGTGGACGGAGCGAGGGCGGGATCCGGCCCCGCGGTGGACGGCCCGGCGGTGGACGGCCCGGCGGTGGACGGTGCGAGGGCGGCCGGTGCGGAGGTGGGTGGCAGGGCGGCCGGTGTGGAGGTGTGCGGCAGGTCGGCCGGGGTGGCGGGCGGTGGGGAGGCCGCCGGACCGTCGGAAGCGGCGGGACCGCTCAGGATGTCCTGGGGGACGAGCATCAGCACGCCCGTACCGCCGCGCGCGGACGGCCGGAAGGACACCTTGAGCCCATGTTTGGCTGACAGCCGGCCCACCACGGAGAGCCCCAGCCGGGTACCGGTCAGGCCGCCGAGCCCGGCCGACTCGCCGGCCACCGCCTGCTGGGCCCGGCGCAGTTGCACCTCGCCCATCACCAGCCCGCTGTCCTCCACGGACACGATGACGCCGGCCGGCACCTCCTCGACGTACACATGGACCTCGGCGGTCGGCGGGGAGAAGTTCGCGGCGTTGTCGAGGAGTTCGGCCAGGGCGTGCATGACGCCCTCGGCGGCGTGCCCGGCGACCGCGGCGTCGCTGGCCGAGTGCACGCGCACTCGCTGGTAGCCGGCGATACGTCCCATGGCGCCACGCAGAATGGACTCCATACCGATGGGCCGCGCCCAACGACGCCCGGAGCGGGCCCCCGTGAGGACGGCGACGGAGTCGGCGAGCCGGCCCGCCTGCGCGGTGCGGTGGTCGAGGTGGAGCAGGTCGGCGAGGACGTCCTCGTCGCTGTGCCGTTCCTCCATGGCGCGCAGGTCGGCGAGCATCCCGGTGGCCAGCGCCTGCATCCGGCCGGCCGCGTTGGCCGTCGCGGAGACGGCGGCGGCGCGCTCACCGGTCGCCCGGTCGAGCCGCGCCCGCAGCCGGACGGTCTCCTCGGTGAGCCGCGCGACCTCCTGGGCCCGCTGCTCGGCGAGACGTACCCGCTCCTGCGCGAAACCGTCCGCGAGTAGCTCCCGCTCCCGGTCGAACCCCGCCACGACACGGGCCCGTTCCCGGTCGGCCTCCGCACGCAGGCGCTCCTGTTCCTCTCCCGCCCGCTCGGCCAGCCGCGCCCGGTCCTGGGCGAGCCCGGCCGCGTCCGCGCGGGCGGCGTCCAGCAGGCGACGGGTGGCCCGTTCCCGGCGGACGGCGTACACGGCCACGGTCACCGCCGCGCACAGCAGGATCGCCGCGGCGCTCGCGCCCAGGCCGAGCGGAACGCGTACCGAGGGCGGCGCCGCGGCGACGGCACCGCCGACGACGAGCGCCGACACCACCGCGCAGGGCAGGGCCACGGCCAGGAGAACACGGGGAGCGGGGCGGTCGCCGGGGCGGGCGGGCGCGGTCATCAATCGGGTCCTCGCCAGGCCGCCGGAGCGGCCCTCGTGTCGTCCTTCGGGGCGCGTGTGTGCCGAGAACTCTCACACGGCACGCAACAGGCGATCACTATACGAGAGTTAGTAATCCATTTGAGAAGGGTCTTGCTCAACTACCGCATGCTTTCCGTCGCTTCCTCGCGCGGACGGTCACAGGCGTACGACGGTCACAGGCGCTCCCCGGCCACGTCGTCCTCGCTGGGCGTCTGCCCGGCGGTCCGGCGGTCGCGGGCCTTCAGCAGCCGCAGCCGGTCGAGACGGGAGATCAGGGGGGAGGCGGTCACCCCGTGCAGGACGACGGAGGCGAGGACGGTGAAGGCCACCACGGCCCACAGCTCCCCGGCCGGGACGTGAAAGCCCTCCGTGCCGAGCGCATGGGCGAGGTAGAACAGCGAGCCGATGCCGCGGATGCCGAAGAAGGCGGTCACGAGGCGCTCCCGAGGTCCTGCGGCCGTGCCGAACTGCGCGACCCAGCCGGTCAGCGGCCGGGCGACGAGCAGCACGAGCAGACCGACGGCGGCGCCCTGCCAGGTCAGGTCGGCCAGGGCGCCCTGCGCGACACAGACGCCCAGGAGGAACAGGAGCCCGGCGGTGAGCAGCCGTTCGACCTGCTCGACGAAGTCGTGGAGCACGGCGTGGTAGCCGTGGTCGCGTTCGGCGGCGCGGATGCGGCAGGCGGTGACGAAGACGGCCAGGAACCCGTAGCCGTGGGCGAGTTCGGTGACGCCGTAGGAGAGGAACGTGGCACCCAGGGCGACGAAGCCCTCCCGGTGCTCGGACAGTCGCACCGACGCCCGGCCGGCGCGGAAGAAGAGCCAGCCGAGCAGCTTGCCGACGGCGAGACCGGCCAGTACCCCGATCACGCAGCCGTACAGTACGTCGACCAGGAGCCAGTGCCCGACCCAGCCGCCGGACAGGCCCGTGCCCGCCGCAGCGGTCAGGGCGATCGCCGCCATGACGACGGGGAAGGCGAGGCCGTCGTTGAGGCCGGCCTCGCTGGTGAGCGCGAAGCGCACCTCGTCCTCGTCGTGCTCGGAGTCGGTGGGCGCGCCCACCCGCACCTCGGAGGCGAGCACCGGGTCGGTGGGCGCGAGCACGGCCGCCAGCAGCAGCGCGGCGGCCGGCGGCCAGTCCAGCAGCCACCAGGCGAGGAGCCCCGCGGCCGCGATGGTCAGGGGCATCGTGATGCCGATCAACCGCCAGGGAGCTTGCCAGCGGCGCAGCCCGAGGGGACGGTTCAGCGCGAGACCGGCACCCATCAGCGAGACGATGAGGCAGATCTCGGTGAGGTGCTCCACCCACACCCGGTCGCGCACCAGGTCGATCTCGGGCAGCGGCGTGGGCAGCAGTTGCAGTACGGCCCCGCAGGCGAGGAAGACGAGCGGCATGGACAGTGGCCGTCCGGCCACCAGCCGGGGGAGGACGGCGGCCGCGAGGGCACCCGCCCCGAGGACGGTGAAGAGGAAGTCAGCCAAGGTCACCGCTGACGTGTGCCCGCTGCCGCGCCGGCGTACGCCGGTTGCCCGGTTGAATCCCGGACGATTTTGCGCCCCGAGGACTCAGGGCAGGCCGCCCCGCTCGCAGACCAGGCGGGCGAGGTCACGGAGTTTCACGTTGCGGTCCTGCGAGTACCTGCGCAGCGCGGCGAAGGCCTGGTCCTCTGTCATGCGGTGCCTGCCCATGAGGATGCCCATGGCCTCGCCGATCGTGTGCCGGGTGCCGATGGCCTCCTGAAGCTGGGCGTGCGTACGGGCACTGGAGAAGGCGACCGCGGCGTGCGAGGCCAGCAGCCAGCCGGCCGTCTCGCTGGCGTCGGTGAACGCGCCGGGCCGGTACGAGTAGATGTTCAGCGCCCCGAGATCCTCGTCCTCGGTGAACAGCAGGAAGCCCATCATGCTGCCCAGGCCCAGCTTGCGTGCCTCGGGCAGGTACTTGGGCCAGCGCCGTGCCTCGTCCGTGAAGTCGGCGATCCGGAACTGCCGCTGGCCCTCGGAGCTGCGAGCGGCGTCGAAACACGGCCCTTCCCCGACCCGTCCCTGAAGTTCGTCACTGTCGACCACCACCTGGTCGGTGGGGGCGAGCGACTGCACCTGTCTGCCGCGCAGGATGAGGATGCCGGCGGCGTCGCAGCCTTCCACCAGCTGCTTGGCCGAACCGGTGATCCGGCTCAGCGTGTCGTTCACCGACTCCTGGGCCAGCAGATCGCGCGCCAACGACGCCATCTGCTGTGCGAAGCCGCGCCAGTCCTCCATACCGTTTCCTCCTCGCTCCCTGGAGGAGTGCCCCTCGGACGGCCGGATGCAACAGGGAGATCCGAAACCCGCCGCGGTCCGGCGTGCGGTTCAGCGCCGGATGAGACCGAGCGCGGCGGCGGTGGCGACCGCCGCGGTGCGGGAGTCCACGCCCAGCTTGGTGTAGACGCGGGCCAGATGGGACTTGACCGTGCCCTCGGTCAGATGGAGGCGCTCGGCGATGTGCTGGTTGGACAGGCCCTCGGCGACCAGGGCGAGGACCTCGGTCTCGCGGCGGGTCAGCGAGGTGTGCGGTTCACGCAGGCGGGTCATCAGCCGGTCCGCGACCGTGGGCGCGAGCGCGGTCCGGCCCGTCGCCGCGGTGCGTACCGCCGCGGCGAGGTCCTCGGGCGGCGCGTCCTTGAGGAGGTAGCCGGTGGCACCGGCCTCGATGGCGGGCAGCGTGTCGGCGTCGGTGTCGTACGTCGTGACGATCAGTACGCGCGGTGCCCCCGGTCGCGCGGTGATCGCGGCGGTGGCCTCCGCGCCGTTCATGCCCCTGCCGAACTGCAGGTCCATCAGGACCACGTCGATGTCGCCCCGTACCGCCCGCTCGACGGCCTCCTCGGCGGTCGCGGCCTCGGCGGCCACCGTGATGCCCTCCTCGGTCTCCAGTACCGCGCGCAGCCCCGCACGGACGACGGGGTGGTCGTCGGCGAGCAGCAGACGGATCGGCGTCGGGGCGGTCTCGGTCACGGCTGGGCCTCGGGGTCGTCGGCGGCTTCGGTGTCGCGGGCGGGCGTGGGCGGGGATGCGAGTGGGAGCCGGGCGGCCAGCGCGGTACCGCGTCCGGGGGCGGACTCGACGGCGAGCGTGCCGTCCAGGGCGTGCATACGGGCCCGCATGGCGGCCAGTCCGAAGCCGCCGCCATCCGGCCCGGGAGCGGGGACGGCGGCGGGATCGAACCCCACCCCGTCGTCGGTGACATCGAGGGCGACGGCGTCGTCGAGGTAGCTCAGGGTCACCTCGGCCCCACCGGCGCGGGCGTGCCCCACCGTGTTGGCCAGCGCGGACTGGGCGACGCGCAGCAGGGCCACCTCCTGCGCGGTGGGCAGCGGGCGGGGCCGGCCGGCGAGGCGGAAACGGACGTCGAGGCGATGCCGGTCACCGGTGGTGGCACAGAGCCGGTCCAGCGCGTCGGCGAGGGTCGTGTCGTCCAGGGCCGGCGGAGAGAGGGCGGCGACGAACCGTCGGGCCTCGGCGAGGTTGTCCACCGCGGCCTGCCGGGCCTGGCCCACGTAGGTGGTCGCGGGCCCCGGCCGGTCGGGCAGTGCCCGCTCGGCGGCACGCAGCAGCAACTGGATGCTGGACAGGCCCTGGGCGAGGGTGTCGTGGATCTCGCGGGCGAGGCGCTGGCGCTCCTCCAGCACCCCCGCGGCCCGCTGGGCGTCGGCCAGGTCGGCCCGGGTGACGGTGAGCTCCTCGATGAGCCGGCGCCGCTGTTCGCTCTCGCGGTACAGCGCCTGGTAGCCCCACACCACCGCCACGGCGACGGCGGCCCCGAGCGCCGGACCAATCGCGGTGGCCGCCGTGATCGTGCCCTGGTGGGCGGAGAACGCGGCGATCGCCGCGACCGCGGTGGCGACCACCGCCGTCAGTCCGGCACGGCGGGACAGGAGGTGAAGCTGGACGAAGTACAGCGGGAAAGCCAGCCACACACCCTCGGCGGACAGGGCCAGCAGCACGAGCCACACCGCACCGACCGCACCCAGCCACAGCGCGGCGGCACGGCGGGAGGCGCGGACGGCGGGGAGCGCGGGGCCCACGGCGTACACCAGGCCCACCACCGCGGCCGCGGTGATCACGGCGGGTGCGTGCGGCCGGTCGTCCGCCACCGCCCGTACCGCCGGCAGGACGAGCAGGCCGGCCACGAGCAGGTGCAGGCTCCAGGACAGTGCCCGGGTGGTGGGAGTCAGCGCGTTCACGATCGTCCCAGCCTACGGACCGTGCCGGGGCCGGGCATCTGCCGAAAGTTACAAGTCGGGCCGCACCCTTCGGCCCGCGAAGTGCCCGCCCAGGAGCGATGCCCGCGAGGCCCCCGAGCGGCGACGGTGGACACCTCGCCGATTCCGTCGGCGGTGTTTCCCTTCCCCACCCAACCGTTGTCGAAAGGCCGGGCGAAGACGTGTTTGTCGCCTTGAGAGACCTGACGTTCGCCAAGGGGCGCTTCGCCCTGATGGGCGGCGTCGTCGTACTGATCACCCTGCTGGTCGGGCTGCTGTCCGGTCTGACCGCCGGCCTCGCCCGGGAGAACGTCTCCGCCGTCACGTCCCTGCCCGCCGACCGGATCGCCTTCGCCGCGCCGAGCGGCGGTCAGGACCTGTCGTACGCCGACTCCAGCGTCACCGAGGACCAGTGGCGGCAGTGGGCGAAGGCGCCCGGCGTCCGCGGCGCCGAGCCGCTGGGCATCACCACCACCCGGGCCACCGCGGGCGACCGGAGCACCGGCGTGTCCGTCTTCGGCGTCGAGCCCGGCTCGCGCCTGACGCCCGGCGGCGACCGCGTCGACGACCGTACGGTGCTGATGCCGCCCGCGGCGGCGGGGGAACTCGGCGTGCGCGAGGGCGACACCGTCTCCCTGGCCGGCCGGCGGCTGACCGTCGCCGCCACCGACCGTGACGCCTCCTTCAGTCACACCCCCGTGGTGTGGACGAGCCTGCGCACCTGGCAGGCCGTCGCCCCGCCCACCGGAGGGGCCGAGGGACCCGCCGCGACGGTGATCGCACTCGACACCGCCTCCGGCGCCGACATCGCGGCGACGGACCGGGCGGCGGGCACCGAGACCGTGACGAAGGACGAGTCGCTCTCCGCGATCGGCTCCTACGCTTCGGAGAACGGCTCGCTGCAACTGATGCGCGGCTTCCTGTTCGCCATCTCCGCCCTGGTCATCGGCGCGTTCTTCACCGTGTGGACGATTCAGCGCAGCGGCGACATCGCCGTGCTGAAGGCCCTGGGCGCCACCACAGCCGGACTGCTGCGCGACGCACTCGGCCAGGCCGTCGTCCTGCTGGTCTGCGGCACCCTCGCCGGTACCGCGGCCGCCGCCGCGATCGGCGCCATGGTGTCCGGCTCGGCCGTCCCGTTCGTCCTCACTCCCGCCACCGTCCTCGTCCCGGCCGCCGTGACGGTCCTGCTCGGCGGGCTCGGGGCCGGCCTCGCCGTCCGCCGCATCACCTCCGTAGACCCGCTGACCGCCCTGGGGAGCGCCCGATGAGCCTGCGCCTGACCGACATCACCCTCACCTACCCCGACGGCGACGGCCGCCTGACCGCCCTCGACCGTGTCACCCTGGACGTCCCGAGGGGGAGTCTCGCCGCTGTCATCGGCCCCTCAGGATCGGGCAAGTCCAGCCTGCTGGCCGTCGCCGCCACCCTCATCACCCCCGACTCCGGCACCGTCACCGTCGAGGGCACCGACACCACCGGGATGAGCCGCGGGGAGCTGGCCGACCTGCGCCGGCACCGGATCGGCATCGTCTTCCAGCAGCCCAACCTGCTGCCGGCGCTGACCGCGGCCGAGCAGCTCCAGGTGATGGCCCACATCGACGGGCGCAGGCCGCGCGCCGCCCGGGGCCGGGCGCTGGACCTCCTCGACGCGGTCGGGATGGCGGACCGGGCCGACCGCCGGCCCCATCAGCTCTCCGGCGGCCAGCGCCAGCGTGTCAACATCGCCCGCGCCCTGATGAACGACCCCGGTGTGCTGCTCGTCGACGAACCCACCAGCGCCCTCGACCACGAGCGGGGCGCCGCCGTCATCGACCTGATCACCCGCCTCACCCGGGAGCGGGGCACGGCCACCGTGCTGGTCACCCACGACCACGGCCATCTGGCCGCGGCCGACCGTGTCACCGCGGTGCACGACGGACGCCTGACACTGCCCGCACCGGCGGGCTGACCGTACGTCCGCAGGTTCAGGCTCCGCATATCCGCAGGTTCAGACTCCGCCGGGCCGGAGCCGGTCGGCGGCGTCCGGCGGCTGGATCCGCATGCCAGGACGCCGCCGGTGCACGGTCAGGTACGTCACCCCGTCCGGGCCGGCGACGACGCCGCGGGTCGAACCGTGCGGCAGCCAGGTCAGGACGCCCGCGCGCAGGGGGCGTTCACCGTCGGTGCGGACGAGGGCCGCCGCACCGTCGAGGACGAGCAGCAGGACGTCGAGGTCCGGTTCGGTGTGCGGGTCGACCCGTCCCGCCGCGGGGACGCGGACGACGTTGGCGTCGAGCTGCCGCCTCGGTTCCGCGAGCTTCCACAGGGCGCCGGCCGGCGCGTCCCCGCCGGAGGACAGGAGCTCCGCGATGTCGCACAGAACGTAGGGGAGGGGAGGTTCGGCCGCCGGCAGGGGGGAGCCGCTGTCTTCCGCCGCCATCAGGTGTCACCGTCCGTCGTACGGAGTCCGGTGACGCACTCCACAGAGCCATTGTCGTAAGTAAACACGAATCTATTATGCGCATTTGATAGCGTCCCGGCTGTGCGGCTGACGAAGTTCACCGACCTGGCGCTGCGTTCCGTCATGCGCCTGGCGGTCGTGAGAGACGGTGACGACCCACTGACCACCCGCGAGGTGGCCGAGGCCGTCGGTGTGCCGTACACACACGCGGCGAAGACCATCACGCGTCTGCAGCACCTCGGCGTGGTGGAGGCGCGGCGCGGTCGCGGCGGTGGGCTGACGCTGACCGGCCTGGGGCGGCGTGCCTCGGTGGGTTGGCTCGTGCGCGAGCTCGAAGGCGACGGTGAGGTGGTCGCCTGCGAGGGTGACCCGCCGTGCCCGCTGCGAGGCGCCTGCCGGCTGCGGGGCGCGCTGCGGAACGCGCAGGAGGCGTTCTACGCCGCGCTCGACCCGCTGACCGTGGCCGACCTGGTGGCCTCGCCCACCGGCCCGGTCCTGCTCGGACTGCCGGACCGCCCCTCCGGGTGACGGGCGGTTCGGCTGTCGGGCTGTGGCGCCGTCGGCTGCCCCCTTGGTTGTGCAGCCGTCGAGCCGCGACCGAAAACACGAATATCATCTACCAATTAAGGAGTCGCTGTGCTCTCCGAACAGTCCGTCCCCGTGGTCCGGGCCACCCTTCCGGCGGTAGGAGCGGCCATCGGTGACATCACCACGCTGTTCTACCGGAAGCTGTTCGACGCCCACGCCGAGCTGCTGCGGGACCTGTTCAACCGCGGGAACCAGGCCAACGGGGAGCAGCAGCGGGCCCTGGCGGGCTCCATCGCCGCGTTCGCCGGCATGCTGGTGGAACGCCCCGAAGCGCGTCCGGACATCCTGCTCTCCAGGATCGCCCACAAGCACGCCTCCCTCGGCATCACCTCCGACCAGTACAAGATCGTGCACCGTCATCTGTTCGCCGCGATCGCGGAGGTGCTCGGCGACGCCGTCACCCCCGAGGTCGCCGCCGCCTGGGACGAGGTCTACTGGCTGATGGCCAACGCCCTGGTGGCCATCGAGGCCCGCCTCTACCAGGAGGCAGGGGTCGCCGAGGGAGAGATCTGGCACCGCATGGAGGTCGTCGAGCGGCGCGAAGAGAGCCCCGACGCGGTCTCCCTCGTCCTCCGGCCGGCCGACGACCTGCCCACGAGGCCGTTCCGCCCGGGCCAGTACGTCAGCGTCCAGTCCCGACTGCCCGACGGCTCCCGGCAGATCCGCCAGTACAGCCTGTCCGCCGCGCCGGACCGGACCGACCTGCGCATCACCGTCAAGCACGTGCGGGGCGACGGGCAGCCGGACGGCGAGGTCTCGTCCTGGCTCCACGCGCACGCGCGCGAGGGGGACGTGCTCACCGTGTCCGCGCCGTTCGGCGACCTGGTCCTGGCCGAGGACGACGGCCCGCTGCTGCTGGCCTCCGCCGGCATCGGCGTCACCCCCATGCTGGCCATGCTGAACCACCTGGCCGCCACCGGCGCCACCCGGCCGGTCACCGTCGTCCACGCCGACCGCGACCCCGCCTCGCACGCCCACCGGCGGGAACAGCTCGACCTGATACGCGAACTGCCCGACGCCCGGCTCCACCTGTGGTACGAGGAGCCCGGCGACCAGGCCCCGGAGGCATCGGCCGGCCACGCCGACATCGCCGGCCTCGAACTGCCCGAAGGGCTCACGGTCTACCTGTGCGGCCCGGTGCCCTTCATGCGTGCCGTCCGCGGCGACCTGCTGCGCCGCGGTGTGCCCGCGGCGGCCATCCACTACGAGGTCTTCGGACCCGACCTCTGGCTCGGAGAGCGGTAGCGGGGAAGTGGTCACGCTTCCCCGGGCCGGGCAACGGCCCACCGCGGGAATTCCGTACCGGCGTTAGGCCGCTGCGGTGAACGCGGTGGTGATGGCGGTGTCGACGCGGGCGTGCACGACCAGACGCGGGCCCGAGGTGTCGGAGTTGTCCTCCAACAGCCGGCGGACGGGCGCGCTGTGGGTGACGACGCACATCAGGACGCCGAGCCGGACGCACCACTGGTGGGCCCGGAGCACGGCGCTGACCGCGGCGTGGCCGGCGGCCCGCTCGGTGAGGACGATGACGACGGGGGTCGGCTGATGGGCGTCGACCAGGTTGGTGATGTGCGTGGTCAGCGTGGCCCGCCCGTCGATTCCCGGGTCCTGGTCCACCGTGATGACCAGGACCCCATGCTCCAGGGTGTGGGACAGCATTGCGGCCTCCGATCCGACGCCTGGTGGCGAAGTTGTGTTCAGTGAAGGTGCCCGGTACCGCGTTCGCAACGCGCCGCGTCCGCACCGGCCGGCCGGGGCGATGCACACGGCACTGAGTACGATCGTCCGGTCCGCGAACCGACCCTCGTGCCCTGACCGACGCAAGGAGCCCCGACCGTTGCCCGCCCTCCTGCCCCCGCCCCGTACCGGGCCCCGCCTGCTGAACCCGGAGCGGCTGACGCGGGTGGAGGACGGCGAACGGCTGCACGCCCTGCTGTGGTCCCCGGGACCGGGCTGGCGGATGGCCAGCAGCGCCGTGCTGGGCGGGGGGATCGCCGACCGCGCATGGGTGCTCAACGCGCAGGTCACCCACGGCTACCGGCGAACCGACCCGGCGCGCCACCTGGCCGACCTGGCTCGCGCCGCCGGCGCCCGGGGGCCCGGGGTGGGGCTGATGACGGCCGCCGATGTGTCCGCCTCCGCACGGGCGCGGGACGGCGGCGCGGAAGCCGTGGTGACCGCGGGGATCTCGGTACGTGGATGGGCGGCCTCACCCGAGCAGGGTGCCGCCGCGCCCGCCGCACCGGGGACGATCAACATCATCGCCGCGCTGCCCGTCGCGCTGAGCGACGCCGCCCTGGTCAACGCCGTGATGACGGCGACCGAGGCAAAGGTCCAGGCGCTGCTGGACGCGGGCCTCGACTGCTCCGGCACGCCCACGGACGCCGTATGCGTCGCCGCCCGCGCCGAGCAGCCCGGAGCCGGGGCCCACGCCTTCGCCGGCCCGCGCTCCGAGTGGGGAGCCCGGCTGGCCCGGGCGGTCCACCGGGCCGTACTCTCCGCGCTGCCCACCGGTCCGTGAGCCGGGGTCGGTCACAACGAGGTCCTGCGCCGCACCGCCACCACCCGCAGGGTCAGCGCCACGGCGAGCAGCACCCAGGCCACGGCGCAGTACGCCCAGGCCGTCGCGCCCCGCGCGAGATCCACGGCGCTCCACACGGCCCACAGCGCGAGTACGACGCACAGCGCCGTCCACGCGACGTCGGCGAGGCGGGTGCGCAACTGCGCGCGCTGCCGGGTGCCCGGTTCCAGATCGCCGAGACCGTTGCCGGTGGGTGCCTGCTGCTCGCTCACGTCGGACTCCTTCGGGAGATCGCTGAAGAGTGAACTCCGGGTACCCGCGGGGAGGTTGCGCAAGCGGCGAGGGTTGTCGTACGGGTGAGGGCTGTCGCACGGGCGTGGGGGCGACCCCGGTCCGGGCCGCCCCCACACACGCGTCCGCCTCGGGCGATCAGCGCTGAGAGGTCTTCTGCAGCGCCTTGTCGAGAGCGGCCTTGAAGCCGTACGCCCACAGCTGGTTGACCCGGCCGCGCTCGTTGGCGTTCGGGTAGGCGTTGGTGCAGGACGGGCCGGGGCCGCCGCCCGACATCAGCTCGCTGCACGGGCCGGAGTAGTGGTCGGGCAGACCGAGCACGTGCCCGGTCTCGTGGGCGGTCACGCGGGTCGAGTCGTACTGCTGGTTCTGCCGGTAGTCGAGGAAGATGTAGCCGTTGCCGTGTCCGTCCGTGGAGGCGTACGAGCCGCGCGAGTCGTTGCCCTCGTAGTACGCGAAGTCCGCGCCCGAGCTTCTCTCCGCGAGCCTTACGTTGGACACCGAGCTGTTCCAGATCTGCGTGGAGCGGGATATCTGCGAGCGGAAGCTGGGCGCGTTGGTGGCGCTGTAGTAGACGGTGACGGCGGCCGTCGATTTCGGGTTCGTGGCGCGCTTCTCGGCGACGGACTTGATGACCGCCTCGAAGAACGCCCGGTTGGCGGCGGCGTCTTCGCCCGAGCCGGCGGCGGGCTGGTAGCCGACGTGGGCGCCCTGGGCCGGCGCCTGGGGAGCGGCGGCCGTCGCGGCGGGACCGGAGCCGAGCACGGCCGCCGTCAGGCCGAGGCCGACCGCGGTGGAGAGCAGGGGCAGGCTGATACGCATCGATGACTCCTTGTGTGGGGGAGTGGGGAGAGAAGTCGTCACCGGTGAGTGTGGAGCGCCCATGAGCCCGCTGTGATGATGGCAACAGGTGATAGGGCGGGGCTATCACCCACGGGTCCACCGCCGTGCGGCCGCCCCGGAACAGCTTCGACCGGAGTGCAGAACTCGCCCTGATCCGCCGCCTTTTGTTCACCTGGCGCAACCAACTGTTCCGCCTTACGCTCCCTGCATGGAGCTCGAGGTGAGGCACCTACGCGCACTGTGCGCCATCGCCGACGCCGGCAGCCTGCACCGGGCAGCACGCCAACTGGGCGTCGCCCAGCCCACCTTGAGTACTCAGCTGAGCCGCATCGAACAGGCCCTGGGTGGCCCGCTGTTCACTCGTGCACGCACCGGCTGCCGACCCACCCCGCTCGGCCGCACGGTCCTCGGCCGGGCCCGCCCGCTGCTGGCCGACATGAGCACCCTGGTCCGCGAGGCCCGCGCCGCCGCGGCCGGCGGCGACAGCCGGCTGCGCGTCGGCTCCACGGCCAGCCGCGCCCTGGCCGGCTGGCTGCGCCGGCTCAGACAGCCGGGCCTGGAACCGACGCTCCAGATGGACGTCTCCGCCAACGCACTGCTGCGCAGGGTCACCGACGGCCAGCTCGACGTCGCCTTCGTGCACGAGGTGGAGGGCTGCCCGCTGCACGTCCCCGAGGGCCTGCGGCTGCGGGTCCTCGTCGAGCGCGAACCGCAGTTCGTCATGCTGCCCGCCGACCACCCCGCGGCCACCCGGCCCGTCGTCCGCCTCGCCGACCTGGCCGACGACCGCTGGATGGTCGACCCCACCGTCGACGGCGAGTGGGACGGCGTGCACCGCATGCTGCGCGCCGTCGGCCTCGACCCGCGCGTCCTGCACGGCGATTACCACACCGCCGCGTCCCTCGTCGCCACCGGCGAGGTCGTCACCGTCTGCCAGCCCAGCTCCCAGTCCCGCCCCGACACGGCCGTACGGCGGCTGTACGGCGACCCCCTCGGCGTACGCCTGCTGCTGGCCGCGCGCACCCGGGCCGAGCTGGACGCCGTCTACCCGGCGCTGGAGGAGGCGTACTGGGAGGTGGCCCGGCAGTCCACCGCGTACCGGGAGTGGCTCGAAAACACCGGGCCTCCCGGGCCCCGCCTCGTACCGGCCCCCTGAGTCATATCGGCCATTGCGGTGGTTTTCCACCCGAACCGGTATGGCAAGAAGGTCATATGGTTACGGAGAGGTGTATGAGCTCTGTGCGACGTCTTCCGCCTCTTCGTTCGATGGCCGTCATCTGTGCCCTGGGCAGTTCCGTCCTCCTGATGACCGGCTGCACGAACGCCGACACGACACGCTCCAGTGTCGCCGAGGCGGCTCAGACCACTCCCCCCACCACGTCCCCCACCAACACGGCTACCGCCACCGACACCGCTTCCCCCTCTCCTTCGGAAACCCTGACCGACGACCAGGCCGAGCGCCAGGCTCTTGTCCCGAAGGCGAAGGTCACCTGGGACAAGGCGGCCGACACCGCCGTCAAGGAGGTCCCCGAGGGCAAGCTCGTCGACCTCGAGCTGAAGCCCACGTCCGCCGAGGCCACCGCGTCGACCGGCTCGCCCAGCCCCAGCATGCCGAACCCGGCTCCCAGCCAGGGCGCTCCCGAGTGGGAGGCCAAGGTCGCCGCCCCCGACGGCACCGTGCACCGGATCGACGTCGACGCGGTCTCCGGCGAGGTCTTCCGCACCCAGGTCGAGGACCAGGACGCCGACGACAAGCAGCAGATCGCCGACCGGCTGAAGAAGGCGACCCAGACGCCGGAGCAGGCCGTGAAGGTGGCCACCGACAAGACCAAGGGCACCGTCACCGGCGTCGAGCTGGACGAGAACGACGACCAGCAGCTCCTGTGGGGCGTCGACGTGGTGTCGACCGACAACTGGAACAAGACGACCGTGGACGTCGACGCGACGAACGGCAAGATCCTTCGCGAGCACGTGGACCGCGACTGAGCGCCGACCCCGAACACCGCGACAAGAACCGAAGCAGCACGGCGGGAGCAGCCGGGTGGAGTCACCCAACTGCTCCCGCCGTGTGTGTGCCCGGAGGTCTCAGGCGGCCGGCTCCACCGCCTCCGTCCGTCCGCTCGCCGTCGTGCGGGGCAGCGTCAGCACGGCCAGGAAACCGCAGACCGCCACCGCGGCGAAGAAGTAGAACCCCCACGGGTGACCGATCCCCGAGGCGACCAGGGCACCGGTGATCGACGGGCCGACGATCGAGCCGATCCGGCCGATCCCGGACGCCGAGCCGAGCGCGGTGCTCCGCACGGAGGCCGGGTAGAAACTCGTCACGTAGGCGTAGACGAGCACCATGGCGGAGAAGACGAAGACGCCGGTGAAGAAGACGATGACGTTGAGCAGCAGGTCGCTCTCCATCTTGATGCTCAGGCACCCGAGCATGACCACCGAGACGGCGAACCAGACCATCGTGGTGCCCTTGATGCCCCGCCGGTCGGCGACCCAGCCGCCGAGGACCAGGCCGACCACACCACCGATGTTGAGCACGAGGAGCTGGGTGACGGCCGTGGGCACGGGGTAGCCGGCGTCGTTCATGAGCTTCGGCAGCCAGGTGTTGAGACCGTAGACCAGCAGCAGACCCATGAACGAGGCGACCCAGATGCCGATGCCCGCCCGCAGATAGGCCGGCTTGAGCAGTTCGGTGAACGGCACCCGCCGGTCCCCGTCCTGCTTGGCCCGGACGAAGGCCTCCGACTCCGGCAGCTTGAACCACTGGATGGCGGCGACCACGAGGCCGACGGCGCCGAGCAGGTAGAAGAGGATCTCCCAGTTGTCGGTCACCTGAAGGGCCAGCAGCGAGGTGATCACCGCACCGGTGTGGTAGCCGGTCATCGTCAGCGTGCTCGCCCGCGCCCGGCGGCCGGCCGGCATGTGCTCGGCCATCATGGTGAGCGAGACCGGCATGCAGGCGCCCAGGCCCAGACCGGCGATCAGGCGGAGCGCGGCGAACATCGCGACGGAGTTCGCCAGCGGCACCACGATGGTGAACAGCGAGAACAGCACCACCGAGCCGATGAGCAGGCGGCGGCGCCCCAGCCGGTCGGCCAGCGGACCGACGCAGACCGCGCCGATGGCGACGCCCACGAGCGAGAGCGTCGCGATGGTGGTCGCGTCGCCCGCGGTCATGCCGAGGTGGTGGGTCTTGAGCAGGGTGGGGATGATGGCGCCGAGGACGACGAGGTCGTAGCCCTCCAGCAGGACGGTGATCCAGCACAGGATCACCGTCCAGGTGCTGTTGCCGGCGCGGCCTGCCTTCGCGGGCGCGCCGGACGTGGTGGCGGAAGCCATGGTGACTCCTCCCCCGGGGACGGGTGTGAGTGAGCGGAACCGGAACGGCCGGGGTGGCCGGGTCGGCCGAGGGCGGCCGGAAGGGTCAGAACGGGTAGTCGGCGATGTCCGGGCGGACCGTGACCCACTGGGTCTCGGTGAACGCCTCGACGTTGGCCGCGGCGCCGCCGAAGCGGGACCCGGTGCCGGAGGCCTTGACCCCGCCGAACGGGGCGTTCGGCTCGTCGCTCACGGTCTGCTCGTTGATGTGGACCTTGCCGGAGTCGATCCGGTCGGCGAGCTTCATCGCCGTCCCGACGTCCCCGAGGATGCCGACCGACAGCCCGTACTCGCAGTCGTCGACGATCCGCGCGGCCTCCTCCAGCGTGGAGAAGGAGACGACGGGGGCGACGGGGCCGAAGATCTCCTCGCGCCACGCCGGCATCTCGGTCGTCAGGCCGGTCAGGACGGTGGCGCGGTAGCAGGCGCCGTCGATCTCGCCGCCCGCGGCTACCTTCGCACCCGCCGCGACGCTGTCGGTGACGATGCCGTGCACGCGCTCCAGCTGACGGCGGTCGATGATCGGGCCCAGCGCCACGTCCTCGCGGGCGGGGTCACCGACCGGCAGCGCCTCGGCCTTCGCGGCGAGTGCGGCGGTGTACTCCTCCACCAGCGACTCGTGCACGATGTGCCGGCCGGTCGTCATGCAGATCTGCCCCTGGTGCAGGTACGAGCCGAACGCCCCCGCCGAGGCGGCCTTCCGCACGTCCGCGCCCGGCAGCACGACCAGCGCGTTGTTCCCGCCCAGCTCCAGATGGGCCCGCTTCAGCAGCCGCCCGGCCTGCTCGCCGATCGCCCGCCCGACCGGCGTGGACCCGGTGAAGGAGATCACCCGGACCTCCGGAGCCTCGACGACCGCCCGGCCGACCGAGCCGTCGCCCGGCAGCAGGTGCAGGACACCGGCGGGGAGCCCGGCCTCCTCGAAGATCCGGGCGATGACGACGCCGCCGCTCACCGCGGTGCGCGGGTCCGGCTTCAGCAGCACGGCGTTGCCGAGGGCGAGCGCCGGGGCCACGGAACGCAGGCCGAGAATGAGCGGGAAGTTGAAGGGCGCGATCACGCTCACGACACCGGCGGGGCGGCGCCGGGCGAGTGACCAGCGGGCCTCCTCCGAGGTGAGCACCTCGCCCTGGGGATGCGTCGGCAGGCCTGCGCACTCGAAGCACTCGCCGATCGCCAGCCCCGCCTCGAAGCCCGCCTTGGACCGCACCGAGCCGGCCTCGCGCACCAGCCAGTCCTCGATCTCGGCGGCGTGCTCGGTGAACAGCTCGCCCGCGCGCCGCAGCACGGCGGAGCGCTGCTGCGGCGAGGTCGCCGCCCACTCGCGCTGGGCCTCGGCGGCCCGCGCGGCGGCACGGTTCACGTCCTCGGCGGTGGCCAGGCCCACCGAGCCGAGCCGGTCGCCGGTGGCGGGCTCGGTCACGGGCTGCTCGGTGGGGGAGTCCTGCCAGCCGTCGCTGAAGAACTTCCCGCCCCAGACGTCGCTGTCCAGGAGTGTCATCGTCTTCCCCTTCTTCGGGATCTTCGGATGCCGGGCGCGTCGGCGGCTCCGGGCGCCCGGCCGGTCAAGTCGTCTCTCAGGAGGGCGTGGTGAGCGCCGTGTCCACCTGGATGAGACGGGGGTGGTCCGGCCGCTCGGCGAGTACGGCGCGCAACTCCTCGGCGCCGCCGACGTGCCGGGCGCGGACGCCGTAGCCCTCCGCGATGCGGGTGAAGTCCAGCCCCGGGATGTCCAGGCCGGGGGCGTCCGGCACACCGAGCAGGCCGCCGAACCAGCGCAGTGCCCCGTACGTGCCGTTGCGCAGCAGCACGACGGTCAGCGGGACCCGGTGCTGCGCCGCCGTCCACAGGGCGGTGATGCCGTAGTTGGCCGAGCCGTCGCCGATCACGCCGACGACCGGGCGGTCGGGCTGGGCCATCGCGACGCCGACCGCGCCGGGCAGACCGAAGCCGAGTCCGCCGGCCGCCGGGAAGTAGTACGAGCCCTGGCGGCGCAGGTCCATCTGGCGCCACCACGCGGAGTTGGTCGACGTCGACTCGACGACGTACGCCGTGTCCTCGGGCAGTTCGTCGCGCAGTGCGGCGAAGACCTGCTCGGGGTGGAGGCCCGGTCCCTCGGCGGTGAGCGGCTCGGGCGCGGGCCGGTAGGGGCCCGCGGGCGTGCCGGGCGCGTCGAGCGCCTTCAGGAGCAGGTCGATGACGGCCCCGGGGTCGGCGACCAGCGCCTCGCCCATCGGCGCCCGCGCGGCGGCCGACGCGTCCTCGGTCACCTGGACCAACCGGGTGCCCTCCGGCAGATACCGGCCGGGAAGATACTCGTGGTAGCGGAACACCGGCGCGCCCAGCACCAGTACGAGGTCGTGTCCCTCGAAGGCCTCGGAGACCGGCGCGATCCCGGCGGGCAGCACGCCCCGGAACTGCGGATGCCGGTTGGGGAAGGGCAGCCGGAAGAGCGAGGGAGCCGCCCACACCGGGCCGCCCAGGCGCTCGGCCAGCCGGACGGCATCGTCGAAGAGGCCGGCCGAGTCGATGTCGCCGCCCAGCACGAGCGCGGGACGCCGTGCGGAGGCGACCTGCTCGACGAGCCGGCGGGCCTGCTCACCGCCGGGCACGGAGGCCCGCTCCACCCGCCGGTCGAGCACGGCCAGGGCGTTGTCGCCGGCCTCGGCCGACCAGTCGTCGTACGGGACGGAGAGATAGGTCGGCCGCTGCTGGAGCCGCGCCTCGAAGACGGCCTGGGCGAGCGCGCGCGGCACGTCCTCGGCGCAGGCCGGCTCGGCCGCCCAGCCGACCAGCGGCTTCATCAGGGTCTGCGCGTCGACGCTCGCCAGGTTGGCCTCCGGGCCGATGGCGGGCCGCACCTGCTGGCCGGCCACCACCACGAGCGGGGTGCGCGAGGCCACGGCGTTCGTCAGCGCGCCCATCGCGTTGCCCGAACCCGAGGCGGCGTGCAGGTTGACCAGGACGGGGCGGCCGGTCGCCTGGGCGTAGCCGTCGGCCATGCCGACGACGGCGCCCTCGTGCAGCCCGAGGACGTAGCGGAAGCCGTCGGGCAGCTCGGCGAGGAAGGGCAGCTCGTTGGAGCCCGGATTGCCGAAGACGGTGGTGAGCCCCTGGCGCTCCAGGAAATCGTGGGAGACACGACGCACGGATGGCACGGACGTTCCTTTCGAAGTGACGTCGGACACGCTAGGCACCCCGCGACATGGGCACCAATAGATGTTTCGGCATGCCGATATAGAGTCCTTCGATATGGGCACCTTCGATCTCAACCTGGCCCGCGTCTTCGTCCTCCTGTACGAGACCGGCAGCGTCACGGCCACCGCGGAGACGCTGCACGTCACGCAGCCCACCGTGAGCTACAGCCTGGGCAAGCTCCGGCGGCACTTCGACGACGAGCTGTTCCGCCGCAACGGGCGCGGACTGACGCCGACGGCCGGCGCCCGACGGCTGTACGAGCCGCTCCAGCGCGCCCTGGCGGAGATCGACGGGACGGTCCGGCAGGGCGACGCCTTCGACCCCGGGACCATGTCGGGCCGCTTCACGATCGCCCTCTCCGACCTCGGCGAGGCGACCCTCCTGCCGAGGCTCCTCGCCGCGGCCCGCGAGCATGCGCCGGCGGTGTCGTTCACCGTCCGCCCGTTCGACGTGGAGGACGCCGAGAGCCAGCTGCGCCGCGGCGACCTCGACGCGTTCGTGGCGACACCGGTGATCACCTCGCACCTGACGGTGCGGATCCCGCTCTTCCGGGAGCGCTACGTCCTCATGGTCGCCGCCGACCATCCGCGCGTGCGGGGCGACGAGGTCACGCTGCCGGACCTCGCGGCCGAGCACCACGCGACGGTGTTCGGACCGAGCGGGCACGTCGCCCCGCGGGCCGTGCTGGCCGCGCACGGGCTGCTGGAACGGGTGGCCGTGGACGCCACCCGCTTCTCGATGCTGCCCTACCTGCTGGAGCAGACCGACCTGATCGCCATCGTCCCCGAGTACGTCGGGGAGGTCTTCACCGCCTCCCACCGGGTGCGCCTGGTGCGCCTGCCCTTCGAGACCGAGCCGATCGAGATCGCCCTGTACGCACGCCACGAGTCCTCGCGCAGCCCGGCGCAGCGCTGGCTGGTGCAGTTCATGGCCCAGGTGCTGGGCGAGCAGGTGAGCCCGGCCCAGCTGCCGCCGACCGCCGCCCGGTGACGGCCTGTCACCGAGCCACCGGCGGGGCGTCGTTAGGATCATCCGCATGACGGCACCGGAACCGACCATCCTCGCCACCTCCGGCGGACACCGAGCGGGTGGCCGGACCATGGTGACCTTCGACGCCCTGGTCCATCACGCCGTGGAGCTCTCGGGCGCGCACGGCCGCCGCCCCCGCGTCCTGTACGTGGGCACCGCCATAGGGGACGCCGAGCACTTCACCGCCCGCATGACGGAGGCGGCCCGCGTCGCCGGGTTCGACCTGACACCGCTGCACCTGTTCCCCATGCCCAACGTCGAGGACGTCGAGGAGACCGTGCTCGCCCAGGACGTCGTCTGGGTCATGGGCGGCTCGGTGGCCAACCTGCTGGCCGTGTGGCGCGTGCACGGACTGGACCGCGTCATGCGCCGGGCCTGGGAGGCCGGCGTCGTGCTCAGCGGGGTGAGCGCGGGATCCCTCTGCTGGTTCAGGGGCGGCGCGACCGACTCCTTCGGTCCCGAACTGCGCCCGGTCACCGACGCCCTGGGTTTCCTGCCCTACGGCAACGGTGTGCACTACGACGCCGACGAGGGCCGCCGCCCGCTGACCCACCGGCTCGTCGCCGACGGCACCCTGCCCGCCGCCCACTGCACGGACGACGGCGTCGGCCTCGTCTACCGCGGCACCGAGCTGGTCGAGGCGGTGACGGAGATTCCGGGCAAGGGCGCCTACGTGGTCGTACGCGAGGGCGACACGGCGGTGGAGGAGCGCGTCGAGCCGCGAACGCTGCCCGGCGTGGCGTGATCGCCGGTAGGCGAGCGGAGGGCGCCGTACGTGTTTGCCATCGCGGTGAGAGGCAAGGCGGTGTCCATGAGCGATCCGAACAAGGACACGAACCAGAAGCCCAACACCACACGGACCGCCGAGTCCAAGGCCCGCGACGCCGCGGACAAGGCGACCGCCCCCGCCTCGCGGGCCGGACAGGCCGCCGCGGGCAAGGCCGGTGACGCGGCGTCAGCGGCCAAGGCCGGCGCCCAGCGTTCGGCGGAAGCCGCGAACGGTGCCGTCCACACGGCGGCCAAGGGCGTGGAGGCCGGGCGTCAGGCGGTCATCAACACCTCGGGCCAGGTGGCGGCCACGGCCAAGACGGCGTGGACGGTCATCGCCCACCGCAAGCTGGTCGCCGCGGGCGTGGGAGCCGGCATCACCGCGCTGAGTGCCGCGTCGTACGCGGTGGGACGCCGCGCGGGACGCCACACGCACGGCCCCCTCACCCGGCTCACCGGCGGCCGGATCTGACACGCCCCGGCGGCCACGTCCCGGCGCCGACGCCACGGCCCTCGGTCGGCCGGCGCACGGGCGGGTCCAGCCGCCGCCGCACGTCCACCTCGGTCACGGCGTGCACCCGACCTCGGCCGGAACGTCCGGTACCGCTCTCCCGGCAGGGGAAGATGGGACCGCGAGCGAATGCCGACCGACGCGGAGGAGTGGGCGCATGCAGCATGACCGAGCCGGAAAGCCGGCCGGCCCCGAGGACCTGATCGACGTGGCCCGGCTGGTGACGGCGTACTACGCCCTGCACCCGGATCCGGCCGAGCCGGGGCAGCGCGTGGCCTTCGGCACGTCCGGGCACCGCGGATCGTCCCTCGCGGCGGCGTTCAACGAGGACCACATCGCCGCCACCAGCCAGGCCATCTGCGAATACCGCTCCGCGCAGGGTACCGATGGCCCGCTCTTCCTGGGCGTCGACACGCATGCCCTGTCCGAGCCCGCGAGGATCACCGCACTGGAGGTGTTCGCGGCCAACGACGTGACCGTCCTCGTCGACACCGCGGACGGCTACACCCCCACCCCGGCGGTCTCGCACGCCATCCTCACCCACAACCGCGGCCGCGCCTCGGGCCTCGCCGACGGAGTGGTCGTCACCCCGTCGCACAACCCGCCCGCCGACGGCGGCTTCAAGTACAACCCGCCGAACGGCGGCCCCGCGGGTTCCGACGCCACCTCCTGGATCCAGGACCGGGCCAACGAGATCATCGCGGCCGGCCTGAAGGACGTACGACGCGTCCCTTACGCCCGGGCGCTCGCCGCGCCCGGCACCGGCCGCCACGACTTCCTCGACGCCTACGTCTCCGACCTGCCGAGCGTCCTGGACATCGACGCGATCCGGTCGGCGGGCGTGCGGATCGGTGCCGACCCGCTGGGCGGCGCCTCCGTCGCGTACTGGGGCCGCATCGCCGAGCAACACCGCCTCGACCTGACGGTGGTCAACCCGCTCACCGACCCCACCTGGCGGTTCATGACGCTGGACTGGGACGGCAGGATCCGCATGGACTGCTCGTCGCCGCACGCGATGGCCTCGCTCATCGAGCAGCGCGACCGCTTCACCATCGCCACCGGCAACGACGCGGACGCCGACCGGCACGGCATCGTCACCCCGGACGCCGGGCTGATGAACCCCAACCACTACCTCGCCACCGCCATCGCCTACCTCTACGCCCACCGCACCGAATGGCCCGCCGACGCCGGCGTGGGCAAGACGCTGGTGTCCTCCGGCATGATCGACCGGGTCGCCGCCGATCTCGGCCGACGGCTGGTCGAAGTCCCCGTCGGCTTCAAGTGGTTCGTGGACGGACTGCTCGGCGGCACGCTCGGCTTCGGCGGCGAGGAGTCCGCCGGGGCGTCCTTCCTGCGCCGGGACGGTTCGGTGTGGACCACGGACAAGGACGGCATCATCCTGGCGCTGCTCGCCTCCGAGATCACCGCTGTCACCGGCAGGACCCCCTCGGAGCACTACGCCGCCCTCACCGCCCGCTTCGGCGAACCCGCCTACGCCCGCATCGACGCGCCCGCGACCCGCGAGGAGAAGGCCCGGCTGGCCAAGCTGTCCCCGGCCCAGGTCACCGCCGACACCCTCGCGGGGGAGCCGGTCACCGCCGTGCTCACCGAGGCACCGGGCAACAGCGCGCCCATCGGCGGCATCAAGGTGACCACCGAGAACGCCTGGTTCGCGGCCCGCCCCTCCGGCACCGAGGACGTGTACAAGATCTACGGGGAGTCGTTCCTCGGGGCGGACCACCTCCGGCAGGTGCAGGACGAGGCCAAGCTCGTCGTCCTCGGCGCCCTGGGCGGCTGACGCCGTACCGGCCCCCTCGGGCCGGACGCCGTACTGGCCCCCTCGGACCGGACCCCGGGCCGGTCAGCGACGACCGGCCCGGGGGAGTGCCACGCTCAACCCGCGGATCTCGTAACCGCCGATCGCCTCCTGGAAGGCGACGCGCGGTTCCCCGTTCATCCGGACGCCGTCGAGGGCGAACAGACGGCTGAGAAAGACATCGGTCTCCAGGAGGGCGATGTGCGCCCCGGGACACCGGTGCGGCCCGTCGCCGAACGAGAGCCCCGCACCGGTCTCCGCGGCGCGGCCGGGCCGGACCACCAGCGGGTCCTCGCCCACGGCCTTCGGGTCGGTGTTGGCGTCGTCCAGGAGGAGTTCGACGTACTCGCCCGGGCGGACGGTCACCGGCCCCTCGGGGCAAAAGAGTTCGACGGTCTCGGTGGCCCGCCGGCGCAACCGCCCGATCACGGGCTCCAGCCGCAGCAGTTCCTGGAGGACGCCGAGACGCCCGGCCTCGTCCGCCGAACGGTAGTGGTCGAGCAGACCGGCGTCCGAGAACAGGTGCCAGGCGGCCAGGCAGATGAACTCGCGCGTGGTCACCATGCCGGCCGCCGCGAACGTCAGGCACTCACCGAGGATCTCCGTGTCCGAGCAGCCCTCCGCGATCAGGTGGGAGATCAGGTCGTCCTGCTCGCGGCGGCGGTGCGCGCGGATGGCGGGGCGGACGTCGGCCAGATGGATGCGGAGCCAGTTGGTGTTCTGCCGCAGGAACCAGTAGAGACCCCGCACGCTGGTCAGGCCTGGCTCGCCGAACTCCTCCGGGAAGAAGCGCTCCAGTCGGCGGCGGATGCCGGGCCGGCTGTGGCGCAGTCCGACGACCTCGCTCACCACGCCGATGGCCAGGTCGAAGGCGAGATCGGAGAGCTGTGCCTCGCCCGCCGCGCGCAGGGCCGCCAGCCGCTCCTCCGCGATACGGACCATCAGGTCCCGGTAGTGCTCGTCCACGCGGCGGGGAGTGAAGAAGCGCGCGGTCTGCCGGCGGTGTTCCCGGTGTTCGGGGCCGTCCCGGTAGAGCACGGGCCGGCGCACGCGGGGCGGGAGCTTCTCCACCGTCTCGATGCCGAGCCCGGCCTGCACGGTGCCGGGGCCGCGCAGCAACGCACGCGCGACCGCGAAATCGTGCACCTGCCAGGTCCCGTCCGCCGCGCGACCGACCGGGCACGCCGGCCGCGGCCGTCCCCGGTCGGCCTTGCGCGCGGAGCCGCCTGCCTCGTGTCCGTCGTGCACCAGTGGGCACCCCCAAGTCCGGTACCGTACGGCCCCGGTGACCGCGCGGCCTGGATGACGTGGTCCACAGGATCGGCTACGCGCCGACCCCTGACCACCCCCCACAACCCCCGAGTCGTGCGTGGCGCGCGCATCACGACCGGGCTGGATCGCCCCGTGGGTGGGAGCGCAAGGCCCACGCCGGTGTCCAGACCTCCGTGTCGAGACGACCGGCCGGCCGGGAGGCGAGGTAGGCGCGCAGTACGGTCAGCGCGGGGTGCGGGTTGTCGGCGTGCCACAGCAGGGAGTGCGGGTAGACGGGCGTCGGGTCGCGCAGGGGGATGCGGCGCAGATCGTGGACGGCGGGCCAGACGAGTGGGGTCTGCTCGCTGAGGAAGGTCGCGATCGTCGAGGACTCGGCGATCGTGTCGAGGAGCCCCTCGACGCCGAAGTCGGGGCCGATCGCGTCGATGGCGAGCCCGAACTCGGCCGCGAGCGCGTCGTAGTAGGCAGACCACTCGGTGCCGGGGACGTTTCCGGGCATCCAGATGCGATGACCGGAGAGCTGGGCCGGGGTCACCGCCCGGGCCTTCGCGAACTCGTGGGCGGGCCCGGTGAAGAGCTGGAGCGGCTCGTCGAAGACGGGCGTGGCCCGGACACCGTCGGGAAGGGTGCTTCCCGGCATGGTGACGCAGCGGAAGGACGCGTCGATCGCCCCGGAGCGGATGGCGGTCACGGCCGCGTCCGCGTCGACGTGGAAGAGCGTGACGACGTCGAGGTCGACCTCGGGATGGGCGCGGTGGAAGTCGCGCAGTACGCCGGCCATGGAGAGCCGTCTGCCGATCACGTCGACCCGCAGCGGGCGCCGCCCGGGCCGCACCGAGGCGGCGGCCCGCTCCGCGGCGGCGAGGAGCGCACGCGCGTGCGGGAGGAAGGCCTGCCCGTCGATGGTCAGCCTGGCCCCCCGCGCGGTGCGGGTGAACAACGGCACACCGAGGTCCCGCTCCAGCGCGGCGACGCGCTTGGAGACGGCCTGCTGGGTGATCGCCAGCTCGGCGGCGGCGACCTGGAACTGCCCCGCCTCCGCCACGGCGACGAAGGTGCGTACGGCGATGAGATCCACGGCAGCCATCCTATGAGTACAACCGATGGTTGTGCATGACGAGTGCTTGGGTTGGATGATTCCGCATCGCAGTGCTGGCTTTGATGACTACTCGGGTCCGTCCACATGCACAACCACACGGAGTACTCGCCTTCGGCGTCGAAGCCTGGCTCGGCACCGCATGACGCCCGGACTCGCGCGCCGCCCCGTGAGCCGCTCCGAAATCGGTGCGATGTCGGGGCGGCTGTGTCAGGCTCCGCCGGTGGACCGACAGAAGATCTCCAGACTCGCCCATGCCGATCACCCGATCGCGGCCCCGCTCGACGACGACTCGGTACGCCGACTCCTGGCACGAGGTGTCCCACATGGCGACGCGCGCGTCCTCGACCTGGGCTGCGGAGGCGGAGAGTGGCTGCTGCGCGCCCTCGCCGGACATCCGGGGCTCACGGCCGAGGGCGTCGACATCTCCGAGATATCGCTCGCACACGCCCGAGAGGCGGCGGAGCGGCTCGGCGTGCGGGACCGCCTGGTCCTGCACCGTCAGGACGCCGCACGATTCGCTACCCCGCACCGGTTCGACCTCGTCCTGTGCGTCGGCGCCACGCACGCCTTCGGCGGCCTGCTCGCCACCCTCGCGGCCGCGCGCGAGCACCTGGCGCCAGGGGGACGCGTCCTGGTCGGAGACGGCTTCTGGGAGGGTGAGCCGTCCGCCGAGGCCATCGACATGTTCGGGGACCTCACCGATCTGCCGACCACGTTGGACCGGGTCGTCGCGGACGGCTGGACGCCCGTCGGCGGGCACGTCAGCACCCGGAGCGAACTCGACGACTACGAGTGGTCCTGGACCGGGTCGCTGGCCTCATGGGCCCTTGACCACCCCACCGATCCGGACAGTGCGCAAGCACTCGAAGCGGCCACCACTCACCGTGACGGATGGCTGCGGGTCTACCGGGACGCGCTGGGCTTCCTCTGCCTCGTCCTGCGCCCGACGGGCGACTGAGTGGCAGGACCTCGGACTTCCGCTGATCGGACCGGTTGTTCTCCGGTGTTCCCGGATTTTGGGGGTAGACGGCTGGCGTAACGGTCAAGGCTCAGGAAGAGGGCGGATCGGATGGACGGGGCTGCCCAGAACGGGGACCAGTTGAGAAATGAGCTGGTCAGGGTATCGGCAGAGTACGAGGGCATGCCCGGCGACATCGCCCGGGGCCGTGAGCTGGCTCGGAGGTTCCTGGCGCGGGTGCGGGCGGCGCAAGGTTCCCCGGTGTCCGACCGTGCGACGGACCTGGTGCAGCTGGTGGTCAGCGAGTTGCTGACGAACGCCTGCAAATACGCGCCCGGCCCCTCACTGGTCGATCTGGAGCTGGCCGAGGACCGGGTGGAGGTCACGGTGTGGGACAGCGATCCGGTGCTGCCGGTGGCCGAGGCGGCGGACCCGGGCCGTATCGGCCGGCACGGGCTGGAGATAGTGATGGCCGTCTGCCAGAGCTTCGAGGTGCACCGGGAACCGGTCGGCAAGCGCATGATGGCCGCGGTGAGACTCGCCGACGCGTGAACGGCACGGCGGTGGCCGCCCGTACCGAGTCCGACGGGACGATGGCAGCGCCGCCGTACGTGACGCGCCGCGCCGTACGTATCCCCCGGAGCCCCTACCGGACGGCGGGGCGCCGGTCCCCGGCCCGGAGCCGGTAGACCACGCTGGGGCGCAGCGGCCCTTCGGGCACATCCGGGTCGTCGAAGTCGTCGGCCGGGTCACGGGTCATGCCGAGGCGGCGCATCACCGCCTGCGAGCGGAGGTTGGTGGCAGTCGTCACCGCGAGGACCTCCGACAGGTCCAGTACCGCGAAGGCGTGGGTCACCACGGCCTGCGCGGCCTCGGTGGCGTAACCGTGCCCCCAGGCCGGACGGGCCAGACGCCAGCCGGCCTCCACGCCGGTGAACGGCATGCCGTCCTCCACGGGATCGAGCCCGGTGAAGCCGATGAACTCACCGGTGGCGGCGACCTCCACCGCCCACCATCCCCAGCCCCGCCGCTCCAGGTCGGCCTGGAAACGGGCCGCGGACGCCTCGCTCTGCTCCCGGGTCAGCACCCCGGGGAAGTACTCACGGACCACCGGGTCGGCGTTCATGGCCGCCCACGGGGCCAGATCGGACGCCCGCCACTCGCGGAGCAGGAGGCGATCGGTTCGCAGCCCGGAGCCACTCACGGCGTCACCTCTTCCCCGTCGATCACCTCGGCCGGCTTCGGCGGCCGGATGTCCAGCGGCGCGTCGAAGTCGGCGAAGGACGTGGCGGTGTCGTACTCGGCGCCCTTGTAGACCGCCTTGAGCAGGTACGGCTTGCCGTCCGTCGCGACGTAGAAGGTGTATGTTCCGCCCTTGTCCGCCTTGTCCGCCTTGTCCGCCTTGTCGGTCACGGTCAGTTCGACCGCCTCCCGGCCGGCGACGCGGGTGGTCCTCCCCTTCTTCGCCGTGCCGAAGGACTCGAAGGGGCGGGTGCAGGAGGAGAGCCCGTCACCGGGCTGTGCCGCGTCGGCGGGCTTCTTGATCCACAGCCGCTGCTCGCTGGTGACGCCACCGGGCTTCCAGTTCTCCAGGTAGGCACGGTCGGGACGGACGTAGTCGGTCCCGCCTATCCGGATCTGGTCGAGGGTGCCGCCCTGGGAGAACGTGCTCTTGGCGGTGCACCGGTCCTCGAGGTCGGTCACGAGCCGGACGGTGACCGTACCGCCCTTCGCCGCGGTGCTGGTCGAGTCGACCCGCACGGACTTCAGCGCCCGCATCGCGGCGTTGGCGTCCTCGAGCATGTCGTCGGCGGACCGGTTCCCGCCGGAGTCACCGCTGCCGCACCCTGCCACGAGGGTCCCGGCCAGCAGACAGGTGAGTACGGTCGACGCCGTGGTCGTGGTCTTCGTCCGCACGCAACCCTCCAGGTACATGATCAGCACCGGGAGCCTACCCGCCCTCCCTCCTTCGGCTCTCCGGAGCGGTTCATCCCCGTCCACTGAGGGAACCTGGCGGGATGGACGGCATCGGAAGGCTGTGAGGGTCGTGACATCACGCTGGGCGGGCCACCGGGAGGGCGACGAGCCAGGGGACGAGGGAGCGGACGGTGCCCCGGCGCCCGACTTCGCCCGAGCGGTCCTGCACGCTCTCGGTACCGGCGTCCTCACCCTGGACCCGTCCGGCCGGATCACCTCGGCGAACCCCTGGGCCGAGCAACTGCTGGGGCGGTCGGCGGGGGACATGGTCGGACACGACTCGCACGACCTCCTGCACCGGCACGCCGACGGCAGCCCCGTGCCGCGCGAACGGTGCGCACTGCTCGGCCCCCTGCACGCGGCGTCCTCCGAGGAGGGAAGCGAGGAGTTCTTCCAACGGGCGGACGGCACCACGGTACCGATCCTCTGGACGGCCACCCCGCTGGTCAGGGACGGTCGACGGGAGGGGCTGGTGCTCGTCTTCCACGATTTCAGCCTGCACCGCAGCGCCGCGGAGGAGAGGGAGGCGCGCACCGCCGCCCTGGAAGCACTCACCACCCAGCTCCATCTGGTGGCCGAGATCTCCACGGTACTGATCCCCACCGAGCGGGCCTCCACCACGATCCGCCGTCTCCTGCGGCTGCTGGTGCCGGAGCTGGGCCAGTGGGCCGCGGTCGACGTCTACCAGGGACAGTCGGACGTCCTGGAGCGGGTCGCCGTGCGCAGCAGCACCCACCCGCACCGTGCGGGACGGCTGCGAGGGCCGATGACCTCGCTGCCGGACCAGGCCCGCGCCGCACTGACCCGGCTGATCAACAGTGACCGCCCCGCCCCGCTGAGCGCCGAGGACCTGCTGAACGACCCGCGCAACCCCCTCGCCGCCACCCACCGGGTGCTGTTCGAACGGCTCGGCGGACACGCGGCCGTCGTCGTCCCGCTCCGCACCAGGCAACGGTCGTACGGGACCCTGACCGTGGCAAGCGCGGGAGACCGCCCCGCCCATACCGAGGCCGAGGTCGCCCTGTTGGCCGACATCGGCCGCCGCGTCGGACTGGTCCTCGACAACGCCCGGCTCTACCACGAGCAGCAGAACGTCGCCGAGACCATGCAACGCCAGCTGCTGACACCTCTCCCGCAGGTCGACCACCTGCGCATGGCGGCCCGGTACTGGCCCGCCGAGAGCGCCATGGAGGTCGGCGGGGACTGGTACGACGCCCTTCTGCTCGCCGACGGCGTCATGGCCCTGGTCATCGGGGACGTGGTCGGGCACGACCTGCAGGCCGCCGCCCACATGGCCGAGGTCCGCAACATGCTGCGTGCCCTGGCCTGGGACCACCAGGAGCCGCCGAGCGTGATCATGCGACGCCTCGACGAGGCCGTGACCAACACCAGCGACGCCCCCATGGCCACGCTCGTCTTCGCCCGCGTCGAAGGCCCCGAAGGAGGCCCCTGGGAGTTCCACTGGGTCAACGCCGGACATCCGCCGCCCCTGCTGATCACGCGGGAGGGGGAGACCCGCTTCCTGGAGGACGGACACGGCCCGCTCATCGGCATGAGCGCCACCCTGCGCCTCGGCCTCGGCTGGCCCGACGCGCGCGAGGAACTCCCGCCGGAGAGCATCCTCCTGCTCTACACCGACGGTCTGGTGGAGAGCCGAGACCGCCCGATCGACCTCGGCATGGCCAAGCTCCGCCACCACGCCGGTGTCCTGGCCCGCAGGCTGGAGGGGCGGAGCATCGACGAGTACTGCGACGAGCTGCTCGACCGCATCACACCCCGCGGCGACGACGTCGCCCTGCTCGCCCTGCGCCTGCCCGCCGCCGGCGTCGGCGCCCCCGGGGACACCGCACCGCCGCCACCGCCCCAGTCCGCGCACAGCGAGGCCACCCCGGACCGGGCCGCTCCCGGCTCACGCCGCCAGCAGCCCGAGGTGCTGGACCCGACACACGTCGACCCGGACGAATAGAGGGAGGGGGCGGCGGCTAGGAGGAGGGGGTGGCGGCGCCGCTTTCACGTGCCCGCCCTGCTCCCCGTACTCGTCCGATCCAGGTAACCCCGACCCGCGACCGGAAGTCCGCGACCGGAAGTCAGTGGGCGCGGTGCGGCGGCTCGCCCGTCCGGGGCACCCGAACGGGCGGAGATCGACACCCGCTCCGCGGTTCCGCTCCTCCGGCCGCGCCCGGCCGGCCACGCCGACACGGTGGCCCGCCGCCCCCGGGCCGTCGGCGTCGACTACCGTCCAAACAAGGGATGTTGACGGACAGAGATGTCCGGTCGTACCCGCAGTCCACCGGTCGGTGGCCGGGGGAGTGTGAGGGCTCCCGCGCCGGGCGGGCCGTCACCCGGCTGAGCGCCTTGAGTGGTGCGAGAGGGACGACTGGCTGACGGTAATTCACGTCGGGGCCGGGTCACCTCAGCTGACGAAGCACCAGCTGCCCGGTCGTGACGGAAGGAACCTCAGATGCGTTCTGCTCACATGCTCCTGACCACAGCGGCGGCCTCGGCCGTCCTCGTCCTCGGTGCCCCCGGCGCCTACGCGGCGGTCGGAGGCGACTGGGACCACGACGACTCTTCCTACAGCAAGGAGCACGACAACGGAGGCAAGCACGAGGAGCCGCGCGGCGGAATGCACACGGGTGGCGGTGCCCTGACCGCGGTGAACGAGGGCGACTGGGAGGGCGGCTCCAAGCAGGAGTCGGAGACCCACAAGCAGGACGAGGGTGAGAAGTCCCGGGGCGGCGGCGAGCACGAGAAGCCGCGCGGCGGCATGCACACGGGCGGTGGCGCCCTGACCGCGGTGAACGAGGGCGACTGGGAGGGCGGCGGCTCCAAGCAGGGCTCGGAAACCTACAAGCAGGACGAGGGTGAGAAGTCCTGGGGCGGCGGCGAGCACGAGAAGCCGCGCGGCGGCATGCACACCGGAGGCGGCGGGCTGGACGCGCCGACCACGACCGCGGGCGGACTGGCCGTCCTGGCCGTCGCCGGGACCGGTCTGTACGCCGTCCGACGCAGGAAGTCGGCTCACGGAACGGCCTGAGCCGTGCCGGGCGCGATAGCAGTCGGGCCGCCGCCCAGGCACCGCGCGGCGGCCCGGCTCGCTGCCCCCACCCCGTCCGCCCGTGACCCAGTGAGGTGGTCCTCGATGGCAGTCCCCCCTTCCCCCGCCGACGACGAGCCGGCGCCGACCGGGTCCCGCTCGGGTCTGACGCTGCTGTGCGCCGTGGCCCTCCTGGTCCTGGCGGTGAGCCTGATCGGCGGCAACGACACCTCGGCCGACTCCTCCGGCCCACCGCTCGCCCCCCAGCCCGGCGCGTCGGCCCCGTCCGCCGTCGGCGAGCCGGAGACGGATCTGCCACGGTCGAAGCCGGTACGCCTGCACATCCCGGAGATCTCCGTCGACGCCCCCTTCACCGACCTCGCCATCGGTGCGAACGGACAGCTCCAGGCCCCGCCGCCCGACGACACCAACCTCGTCGGCTGGTACGCCAAGGGCGCCTCCCCCGGGGAGGAGGGCACCTCGATCATCGCCGGGCACGTGGACACCAAGACGTCGCCGGCCGTCTTCGCCCGTCTCGGCCAACTGGAGGAGGGCGACGTCTTCCACGTCGAGAGAGCCGACGGACGGAAGGCGTCGTTCGTGGTCGACGGCGTGGAGACCTTCGACAAGGACGACTTCCCCAGCAAGCGCGTGTACGGCGACGGGGACCGGGCCGAGGTACGGCTCATCACCTGCGCGGGCGACTACGACCGGAAGGCCAAGGACTACACGGACAACCTGGTGGTCTTCGCGCACCTCACCTGAGTGCCGCACCCGCCGCACCCGCCACCCCGTGCCGCCCGGTCACCCGGGCAGTGCATACGAGTCGCGCGCCCGCGGGGCCGGGCACAGGATCGAGGCACGCCGGCGTCGTATCACCGCGGCCGATGTTCAGTTCCGCCCCCGCGAAGGAGATGTGCGCAGGATGACCACCACATCCACCCCTGCTTCCGAACCGCTGACGCGACAGGTGTCGCACCATGTCTCCCAGTCGGTGTTCGACGGCTCCAGACTCCGGGTCGTCCTGCTGGTGGAGGTCTACGACGGAGCACAGCAGCAGTTCCTCGAGACGTACGAGCAACTGCGCAGCCACGTCGAGTCCGTTCCCGGGCACCTCGGCGAGCAGCTGTGCCAGTCCATCGAGAACCCCTCCCAGTGGCTCATCACCAGCGAGTGGGAGAGCGCCCCGCCCTTCCTGAACTGGGTGAGCAGCGAAGAGCACGTGCGGATGGTGAAGCCGCTGCACAGCTGCGTCCGGGACACCAGGTCGCTGCGCTTCCACGTCGTCCGCGAGACGAACCACCCCGCGACGGGTGACGGGACCGCCCGGGGCGGGCTCCAGACGTCGCCCCGGATCGGTGACGGCGTGATCCGGCACGCGCTCACCTTCACGGTGAAGCCGGGCAGCGAGGACGCGGTCGGCAAGATCCTCGCCGACTACGCCTCGCCCGAGCCGCGGGTCGACGACACCACACGGCTGTGCCGCACCTCCCTGTTCCTGCACGGCAACCGGGTGGTGCGGGCCATCGAGGTGCGCGGCGACCTGCTCGCGGCCCTGCGGCACGTGGCCGAGCAGCCCGAGGTGCGGGCCGTCGAGGAGGCCATCAACCCGTTCCTGGAGCAGGACCGGGACCTCGGCGACCCGGAGTCCGCCCGGGTGTTCTACACACGGGCGGCGCTGCCCGCCGTCCACCATGTGACCGCGGGGGAGGAGGACCCGGCGGCGCGGCGGCACGCCTTGTCGTACCCGGCCCGGCCGGGCCGCGGCATGCGGCTGGCCCAGCTGCTCGCCGACCGCGACGAGGCGGCCGCGGACGATCCGCGCAGCCCGGTCCTGTGCAGCACGATCTTCCAGCGCGACGACGTCGTGGTCCGGCTGGTCGACGTGCGAGGCGGTCTCGACGCCGGCGACCCGGCGGTGTCCCTCGGGCTCACGGACCCCGGCCAGGTGGCCGAGCTGACGACACTCCTGGACGACCCCGCCGGTACGGAAACCTCCGCACCGAAGGGCGGTGAGCTCGCCCGCGCTCTCGAGGGCGCTCGCATGGAGCTCGTCACCGACCGCCGCTCGCCGGTCGCCTGATCCGCCCCGTTCACGGCGCACACGTTGGGCGGCGGGACCACCGCCGTCGTTCGGAGGAAGAAGTGGCGAGACGCCCAGTTAAACCTCCCAGGCACAGGGGCGGCGGAAAGGCGGAGGGAAGGAAGGAAACGAAGAGCGGGATTAAGGC
>NZ_JBHJRX010000004.1:0-96436 GCF_042268605.1 Streptomyces sp. NPDC056296
GGCCCGCCTCAGTCCCTCGGGGGCCCGCCCCAGGGCCTCGGGCCCGCCTCAGTCCCTCGGGGGCCCGCCCCAGGGCCTCGGGCCCGCCTCAGCCGCTCCCGCCCGCCTCAGCCGCTTCGGCCCGCTCCGGTCGCTCCCGTCCGCTCCGGTCCGCCTCAGCCGTTCCCGATCGCTCCCGTCTGCCCCAGCTGCTCCTGTCCGCTCCCGTCTGCCCCAGCCGCTCCGGCCCGCTCCCGTCCGCCCCAGCCGCTCGTGTCACTCCCGACCGCCCCAGCCGCTCCTGGCCCCTCCCGCCCGCCCCAGCCGTTCCCGTCCGCCCCACCCGCGACCGCGGGCTGTCGGCGCCCGGGCCTATCCTGATCCCCAGTGGCCATCGGCTGATGAAGGGGTCCGAAGGTGCCGTCGATGCTCGATGCGGTCGTAGTGGGTGCGGGGCCGAACGGACTGACCGCTGCCGTGGAGCTGGCCCGCCGCGGCTTCTCGGTCGCCGTGTTCGAGGCGCAGAGCACCGTGGGCGGCGGGGCCCGCACGGAGGAGCTGACCCTGCCGGGCTTCCGGCACGACCCGTGCTCCGCCGCGCATCCGCTGGGCATCAACTCGCCCGCGTTCCGCGCCCTCCCCCTGGAGCGGTACGGGCTTCAGTGGCTGCACGCCGGGCTGCCCATGGCGCATCCGTTCCCGGACGGCTCGGCCGCCGTGCTGTCCCGGTCGGTCGGTGAGACGGCCGCCTCCTTCGGAGCGCGCGACGCGGGCGCGTACCGCAGGCTGGTCGAGCCCTTCCTCCCCAGGTGGGACACGCTCGCCCGCGACTTCATGTCCCTTCCACTCACCGCGCTGCCGCGCGACCCGGTCACCCTCGCCCGGTTCGGCCTGGCCGGCCTGCCCCCGTCGACGTGGCTGATGCGCCGCTTCCGCGACGACAAGGCCAAGACCCTCTTCGCCGGGCTCGTCGCGCACGTCATGGCCCCGCTCGGCGGCTTCGCCACCGGCGCCATAGGCCTGGTCTTCGCCCTCGCCGCGCACGCCCGCGGCTGGCCCGTGGCCCGCGGCGGCTCGCAGGCCATCTCCGACGCCCTCGCCGCCTACCTCAAGGATCTCGGCGGCACCGTCCACACCGACTACGAGGTCAAGCGCCTCGACGACCTGCCGCCCGCGCGCGCCTACGTCTTCGACACCTCGCCCACGGCCCTGGCCCGCATCGCCGGCCTCGGCAACCACTACGCCGACTACCGGTACGGCCCCGGCGTCTTCAAGATCGACTACGCGCTGGACGGCCCCGTCCCGTGGACCGCCCCGGAGCCCCGCAACGCGGGCACCGTGCAGATCGGCGCCGACAGCGCGGAGATCGGCGCGGCACTGAACGCGGCCTCCCGCGAGGGCCGGGCGTCCGACGCACCGTTCCTCATCACCGTGCAGCCGAGCGTCGCCGACCCCACCCGCGCCCCGGAGGGCAAGCACGTCTTCTGGGCGTACGGACACGTCCCCAACGGCTGGACCGGCGACCTCACCGACGCCATCGAGCGTCAACTGGAGCGCTTCGCCCCGGGCTTCCGCGACCGCGTGCTCGCCCGCGCCACCGCCGGCCCGCCCGAACTCGCCGCCCGCAACGCCAACTACGTCGGCGGCGACATCGCCTCCGGCGCGGTCTCCGGCCTCCAGATCATGCTGCGCCCCAAGCTGTCCCTCTTCCCGTACGCCACCCCGCACCCGGCCGTCTTCATCTGCTCGTCGGCGACCCCGCCCGGCCCCGGAGTGCACGGCATGTCGGGGCACAACGCCGCCAAGGCCGTCTGGCGCAGGCTGCGGCAGACATGACCGGCGTGACCGGGTGGCAGGCGTGACGACGAAACCGCACCGATCGGGGGAACAGCCATGACCACCATCACGCTCGTCCAGGGCGACATCACCCGCGAGAGCGCCGACGCGATCGTCAACGCGGCCAACTCCTCCCTGCTCGGCGGAGGCGGCGTCGACGGCGCCATCCACCGGCGCGGCGGCCCCGAGATCCTCGCGGAGTGCCGCAAGCTGCGCGCGGGGCACTACGGCAAGGGCCTGCCCACGGGCCGGGCCGTCGCCACCACCGCCGGTGACCTGGACGCGCGCTGGGTGATCCACACGGTCGGCCCGGTGCACAGCGAGACCGAGGACCGTTCCGAACTCCTCGCCTCCTGCTACCGCGAGTCCCTGCGCGTCGCCGACGAACTGGGCGCCCGCACGGTCGCCTTCCCGGCCATCTCCACCGGCGTCTACCGCTGGCCGATGGACGACGCGGCCCGCATCGCCGTCGAGACGGTGCGCGCCGCCGAGACATCCGTGGCGGAGGCCCGGTTCGTCCTGTTCGACGACCGGGCGTACGAGGCGTTCGCCGCGCGGATCGGCTGACGGACCCGAGCACCGCCCGTCCCACGCCCCGGACACATCCCCACCTGGCTTGACGCGTCAATTGCAACTGATGTGCAATAACCCCGCACCAACAACAAGCGTGGGGGAGACATGACAACCCGTCGGATCCGTCCGATACGAAGCGCCGCCGCCGTGGCGGCGTTCGCCGCCGGCGTCACCGCCTGCTCCGCACCCGGGGACGGAACGGGCGACGGCGACGCCAAGGCCGCCGAGTCCGTCGTGATCGGCGTGGCCTCCGAGCCGGACACGCTGAGCCCGCTGCTCGGCTACGGCAAGGACGGAAACTCCAAGATCTTCGACGGGCTGCTCGCCCGCGACACCGACCTGAAGCTGAAGCCCGCCCTGGCGACCGCGCTGCCGAAAGTCGGCGACGGCGGCCGGACGTACACGTACACCCTGCGCGACGGCGTGAAGTTCAGCGACGGCGAACCGCTGACGGCCCAGGACGTGGTCTACACGTACCGCACCGTCCTCGACGCGAAGACCAACAACACCGCCCGCAGCGAGCTGGACGCCGTCAAGGAGGTCCGCGCGAAGGGCGACGACACCGTCGTCTTCTCCCTCAAGTACCCGTACGCGGCCTTCGCGGCCCGCACGGTGCTGCCCATCGTCCCCGAGCACATCGCGGGCGAGCAGGACCCCAACACCGGCGCGTTCAACACCGAGCCCGTCGGCACCGGCCCGTACGTGCTCGCCGACTGGAGCAAGGGCGAGAAGATCACCTTCAAGGCCAACCCGCACTACTGGGGCGGCAAGCCCGCGGTGAAGTCGTTCACCATGGCGATCATCGCCGACGACAACGTCCGCGCCACCCGCCTGCGCTCCGGCGACCTCGACGGCGCCGTCCTGCCGCCCAACCTCGCCGCCACCTTCAAGAAGGACGACGGCAGGCGCACGTACCAGGCCAGTTCCTACGACTTCCGGGCCGTCACCCTGCCCACCACGGGCGAGGTCACCGGCGACCGGGCCGTCCGGCAGGCGCTGGACGCCGCCGTGGACCGCCAGGCCATGGTCGACAAGATCCTCGACGGCGCGGGCCGGCCGGCGTACGGGCCGCTGCCCGCCGACGACCCCTGGTACGCGCGCGGCATCGAGCGCCCGCACGACCTCGACAAGGCCAAGCGCATTTTGGACGAGGCGGGCTGGAAGGCCGGCTCCGGCGGCGTCCGTGCCAAGGACGGGCAGCGCGCCTCGTTCACCCTGTACTACCCCTCGGGCGACAAGGTCCGCCAGGACCACGCGCTCGCCTACGCCTCCGACGCCAAGAAGGCCGGCATCGAGGTGAAGGTGGAGGGCGCCACCTGGGAGGTCATCGAGCCGCGGATGAAGCAGGACGCGGTCCTGGCGGGCTTCGGCAGCGTCGGCGACCCGGACTTCGGCCTCTACACCCTGCTGCACTCCTCCCTCGCCAACGACGGCTTCAACAACATGGCCGGCTACGACGTCAAGGCGGTCGACGAGGCACTCGACGCCGGGCGCCGCACCCAGGACCCGAAGAAGCGCGAGGCCGCCTACGACGAGATCCAGCGGGCCCTCGTCGAGAACCCCGGCTACACCTTCCTCACCCACATCGACCACCTCTACGTCCTCGCCGACCGCTGGGACGGGCTGACCACCCAGCTGGAGCCGCACGAACACGGCTTCGCCAGCGGACCCTGGTGGAACATCGAGGACTGGCAGCCGAAGAAATGACCCGATCTCCCGGGCGGCTGCCCTGGGGAGCGATGGCACGCCTGGCGGGACGGCGGGCGCTGTTCGCCGTCCCCGTCGTCCTCGTCGTCACCTTCGGCGTGTTCGCCATCGCCGCCGCTTCCCCGTTCGACCCCGTCAAGGCCTACGCCGGCACCGCCGCGCTCGGCGCCGACCAGGAGACCCTGGACCGGCTGCGGGACAACCTCGGCGTGGACCAGTCCTTCGTCGTCCGCTGGTGGGACTGGCTGACCTCCGCGCTCACCGGCGACCTCGGCCACTCCGGGGTGATGCGCCAGCCCGTGGCGCAGGTCATCGGCGAACGCCTCGTGTGGTCCGCGCTGCTGTGCGCCGTAGCCTTCGCCGTGGCCGTCCTGGTCGGCACGCTCCTCGGTGTGCTGGCCGCCCGCCGCCCCGGATCCATGCTCGACCGGGCCGTCACCTCGCTCGCGTACACCCTGGAGGCGGCGCCGGTCTTCTGGATCGCGCTGCTCGCCGTGTGGCTGTTCGCCCTCCAGTGGGACGTCCTGCCGGCCGGCGGCCTGACGGACACCGCCAGCGAACAGGTCACCTTCGGACAGGTCGCGAGCCACGTCGTGCTGCCCGCGGGCGTGCTCGCCGTCTCCCAGCTGCCCTGGTTCACCCTCTACGTGCGCCAGGGCGTCGGTGACGCCCTCGCCGAGGACCCGGTGCGCGGCGCGCGGGCCCGCGGCATCGGGGAGGGCACCGTCCTGTTCGGACACGCCCTGCGCTCGGGGCTGCTGCCGGTGCTCACGCTGATCGGCTCCCGTGTCCCCGAACTCATCACCGGCGCCCTGCTGGTGGAGAGCGTCTTCAGCTGGCCGGGCATCGCCGCGGCCACCGTCGAGGCGGCCACCGCCGTCGACTTCCCGCTGCTGGCCGCCCTGACCACCCTCGCCACCGCCGCCGTACTCGCCGGCAACCTGCTCGCCGACCTGCTCTACGGACTGTTCGACCCGAGGGTGAAACTCAGTGAAATGTGAGTCCCATGGCTGAGATCACAGCCGAGAAGGCGGAACGGCCCACCGTGTGGCGGTCCCACGGCACGGACCGCCGCTCCACCCGCACCCTGCGCCTGCGCACCTCCGCGGTGCTGCTGACCGTGACCGTGCTCGCCGTGCTGCTCGTGCCGCCGCTGGTCCAGCTCGACCAGCAGGCCGTCGACCTGGCCGCCAAGCTGCAACCGCCCAGCTGGGAGCACCCGTTCGGCACCGACGACGTCGGCCGGGACCTGCTGCTGCGCTGCGTCTACGGCCTGCGCGTCTCCCTGCTCGTCGGGGTGGCGGCGGCGCTGACGGCCACCGTGGTCGGCACCGCCGTGGGCGCCACCGCCGGAGCGCTGGGCGGCTGGGTCGACCGGGCCGTCATGCGGGTCGTCGACACGTTCTCCTCCGTGCCCCACCTGCTGATGGGCATCTTCATCGTCGCGATGTTCCGGCCCGGCGTCTGGCCGGTGGTGATCTCCGTGGCGCTCACCCACTGGCTGTCCACCGCGCGCATCGTCCGCGCCGAGGTGCTGTCGCTGCGCTCGCGCCCCTACATCGACGCGGCCGTCTCCGGCGGCGCGTCCCGGTGGCGGGTGGCCGTACGGCATCTGCTGCCGGGCGTGCTGCCGCAGGCCGCGCTGGCCGCCGTACTGATGGTGCCGCACGCCATGTGGCACGAGTCGGCGCTGTCCTTCCTCGGGCTGGGGCTGCCCACCCACACCGCGAGCCTCGGCAACCTGATCCAGGAAGCGCGGGGATCGCTGCTCGCCGGGCAGTGGTGGCCGACCCTCTTCCCCGGCCTGTTCCTCATCGTCCCCACCCTCGCCGTCGCCGGTCTCGCGGGTGCCTGGCGGGAGCGGATCAACCCCCGCCGCCGATCGGAGCTGATGCTGTGACCGAGCGAGCCCCCGTGCTGTCGGTACGCGGTCTGTCGGTGCGCTTCCTGATGCCGGGCGGGCGCCGCGTCGCCGCCGTCACCGACGCCCACTTCGACGTGGCGGCCGGCGAGTGCCTGGCCCTGATCGGTGAGAGCGGCTGCGGCAAGTCCGTCCTCGCCTCCGCTCTGCTCGGGCTGCTGCCCGGCAACGCGCGGACCGCGGGCAGCGCGCTGCTCGGCGAACTGGACCTGCTCGCCGCCGACGAGCGGACCTTCACCCGCACCGTGCGCGGCAGGCTGATCGGCCTCGTCCCGCAGAGTCCGGCCGCGCACCTCACCCCGGTCCGCACCGTCCGCTCCCAGCTGGAGGAGACGGTCGCGGCACACACCTCGGTCCGCGGCCGTGCGGCCCTGCGCGAGGCCGCGGAAGCCGCCGCCGAGCGCGCCGCGTTCCCGGTGGACCACCTCGACCACCACCCGCACGAACTCTCCGGCGGTCTCGCCCAGCGCGCCGCCACCGCCCTCGCCCTGGTCGGCGACGCCCCGCTGCTGCTCGCCGACGAACCGACCACCGGACTCGACCGGGACCTGGTGGACCGCACCGTCGACGAGCTACGACGACATGTCGACAACAGAACGGGCAGCGAGAGCCGCGCCCTGCTGATGATCACCCACGACCTGGCGGCCGCCGAGCGCATCGCCGACCGGATCGCCGTCATGTACGCGGGCCGCATCGTCGAACTCGCCGACGCCCGTGAGTTCTTCGACACCCCGGGCCCCCGCCACCCCTACAGCCGCGGCCTGCTGGACGCCCTGCCCGACCGCGCCTTCACCCCCATCCCCGGCCTGCCGCCCGAGCTCGGCGCCCTCCCCGGCGGCTGCGCCTTCGCCGCCCGCTGCGAACGGGCCACCGACGCCTGCGCCACGCCGCCGCCGCTGGCCGGCACGGTCGCCTGCCACCACCCGCACGCAGCGCTCACGGAGGCCGCCGACCGTGCTTGAACTGAGCGACATCACCGCCGGATACGACCGGAACGCGCCCGTGATCCGGAACATATCCCTGTCGATCAAGCCCGGCGAGGGCGTCGGGCTGCTCGGCCCGAGCGGCTGCGGCAAGTCCACCCTCGCGCGCGTCGCGGCCCTGCTGCACCACCCCGACGCCGGCACCCTGGTGGTCGACGGCACACCCGTACGGCGCTGGCGGCACCGCGCCCCGCGCGAGCAGCGCACCGCCTTCGGCGTCGTCTTCCAGCAGGCTCGGCTCTCCGCGGACCCCCGGCTGGCGCTCACCGACCTGATCGCCGAACCGCTGCGCGCCACCGGCCGGCGCGAGGGCATCGCCGACCGGGTCGCCGAACTGGCCGCCACCGTGGGGCTGACCACCGACCTGCTGAGCAGGCGCCCGCACGAGGTCAGTGACGGGCAGTTGCAGCGCGCCTGTCTGGCCCGCGCCCTCGTGCTGCGCCCGCGCTGGCTGGTGTGCGACGAGATGACGGCGATGCTCGACGCCTCGACCACCGCCGCCCTGGTCCGCGTGGTGGAGGAGTACCGGGCCGCCACCGGCGCGGGGTTGCTGGCCGTCGGCCACGACCGCGTCCTGCTCGACCACTGGTGCGACCGCACCGTCGAATGGGCCACTCTGACGCACCCCTGACCGCGCCCCTGACCGCGCCCTCGCCCCCGGCCCCGCCGAGCCCCTTCGCCGACATGTATCGGTCAAGCGCGGTCCACGAGCGCAGCAGGCGGGGTTCACCCCGTGCCGTTTGCCTGGTTGTCGTCCGACCATCCGTCCTCTGGAGGTTCGATGACCCCGCCGCGCACCAGCTCTCCGAACTCCCTCAAGAGAAGGGGGTTCCTCGGTATCGCGGGCGCCGCCGGCGCCGGTGCGGTGCTGCTCGGCACCGGTGCCGCACCCGTCGCGTCCGCCGCACCGGGCCGCGTCCCCGGCGACCCCTTCCGGCTCGGTGTCGCATCCGGCGACCCCCTCCCCGACGGCGTCGTCCTGTGGACCCGCCTGGCGCCGAGGCCGCTCGACGACGACGGCGGCATGCCCCGGCGTCCCGTCGCCGTGCGGTGGGAGATCGCCCTCGACGAGCGGTTCCGGAAGGTCGTCAAGCGCGGCGTGGAGCACGCCGTGCCCGCCGAGGCGCACACCGTCCACGCCGACGTACGCGGCCTGCGGCCCCACCACGAGTACTACTACCGCTTCCGCGCCGGCGACGAGATCTCCCCGGTCGGCCGCACCCGCACCGCCCCGGCCCCCGGCACCGCCCCCACCGTCGACTTCGCGTTCGCCTCCTGCGCGAACTGGGAGCAGGGCCACTTCACGGCGTACCGGCACATGGCGGCCGACCGGCCGGACGTCGTCTTCCACCTCGGCGACTACCTCTACGAGTACGCCGCCGGCGTCAACGGCGACGTGCGCACGCACCACGGCGACGAGATGAACACCCTCGCCGAGTACCGCGCACGGCACGCCCAGTACAAGACCGACCCGGACCTGCGGCTGCTGCACGCCACGGCGCCGTTCGTCGTCACCTGGGACGACCACGAGACCGACAACAACTACGCCGACCTGAGTCCCGAGAACAACGACGCCGGCCAGGGCAACGACACCACCGCCCGCTTCGCCGCCCGCCGCCGGGCCGCCTACCAGGCCTACTGGGAGCACATGCCGCTGCGCCGCTTCCGCAAGCCGGTGGACACGGCCCTGCCGCTGTACCGACGCCTGGAGTTCGGCGCCACCGCGACCTTCAGCGTCCTGGACACCCGCCAGTACCGCACCAACCAGCCGTACGGCGACAAGTGGCAGGTCTCCGGCCCGGAGCAGTGGGACCCGAAGGCCACCATCCTCGGCGACGAGCAGCACGCCTGGCTGGAGCGCAGCCTCTCCCGCTCGCGCTCCACCTGGAACGTGCTCCCGCAGCAGATCTACTTCGCCAACTGGGACGCCGTCGCCGGCCCGGACGACGGCGGCTACAACGACGGCTGGGACGGCTACCGCGTCTCCCGCGACCGGGTGCTCGGCTACGTCGAACAGCGCCGCGTCGACAACTTCGTGGTCCTCACCGGCGACGTTCACAACAACTGGACCAACGACCTGCGCCGCGACTTCGAGCGCCCCGGGACGCGACTGCTGGGCAGCGAGTTCGTCACCACGTCGATCACCTCGGGCGGCGACGGCTCGGCCACCCACGACCCCGGCCAGGTGTACTGGGACGAGAACCCGCACACCAAGTATTACAGCAGCCGCCGAGGCTACGTCCGCTGCTCGGCGTCCAGGGACCGGTACACCGCCGACTACCGCGTGGTCGACTACGTCACCCGGCCCGGCGCCCCGGTCCGCACCGACAAGTCGTTCGTGATCGAGGCGGGCGTGCCGGGCGTCCAGGACGCCTGAGGGGTGTCCATCAGGAACCAACAAAGTCCCATGGGGTAATTGATTCGGTTGTGTTCGGGTCCTAGGGTGTGGCTGACTCAGTAGTCGCTGCGTCACCGGCAGTTGCGATCCACCCCCACATCAACTGCTCTCACAGCACCGTGCGTTGAGCCGCCCCCGAAGCCCACGGAAGGCCACGGTCATGCCGCACTCGCCCGTGTCACCCGCCGAATCCCCGGCCCGCCCGTCCCACCCCGTCGTCAGCCGCCGCCGCCTCCTGGAGGGGAGTGCCGCCGTTCTCGGCGCGCTCGCCCTGTCCGCGTCGCCCGTCGCGGCGCACGCGGCGGGCCGGCGGGCGGCGGCCGACGAGCCCCCGGAGTGGAACGACTTCGGCGTCTTCCGGCTCGGCACCGAGCCGCCGCACACCACGCTCATGCCGTACGCGGACGTGCGAGCGGCCCTCACCGGCGACCGCACCCGCTCGCCCTACCGGATCGGCCTCGACGGCACCTGGAAGTTCGCCTACGCCGACCGCCCCGAGGACCGGGACGCCGACTTCCACCGCACCGACACCGACGACGGCGACTGGGAGACCATCCCGGTGCCGTCCGTGTGGCAGCTGCACGGCCACGACCACCCGATCTATCTGAACATCACCTACCCGTACTGGGGCCCCAACGGCCGCGGCGAGGACCCGCAGCCGCCCACCGCGCCGACCCGCTACAACCCGGTCGGCCAGTACCGGCGCACCTTCACCGTCCCGCGCGACTGGACGGGCCGCCGCACCTTCCTGCACTTCGAGGGCGTCAAGTCCGCGCACTACGTGTGGATCAACGGCGAACTGGTCGGTTACGACGAGGACTCCTTCACCCCGTCCGAGTACGACATCACCGACCACCTGAAGCCCGGCACCAACCAGATCGCCGTGGAGGTGTACCGCTACTCCGACGGGGACTGGCTGGAGGACCAGGACATGATCAGGCTGAGCGGCATCTTCCGCTCGGTCTACCTGTACTCCACCCCGTCCGTGCACCTGCGCGACTTCAAGCTGGACACCCCGCTGAACGACACGTACACGGACGCCGAGCTGGCCGTCACCGCGAGCGTGCGGGCGTACGGCGACGGCGGCGGCGACGCGGGCAAGTACACCGTCGAGACCCAGCTGTACGACGCGCGCGGCCACGCCGTCTGGTCCCGCCCGCTGGAGCAGTCCGCCGACCTCGGCACGGTCGGCGCCGGCCAGGACGTCACCGTACGGGCCGCCAAGGCCGTACCGAAGCCCAGGCTGTGGTCGGCCGAGCACCCGGACCTCTACACGGCCGTACTGCGGCTGCGGGATCCGGCGGGCAAGGTCGTCGAGACCCTGTCCCACCGGGTCGGCTTCCGGGAGTTCGCGCTCACCGACGGGCTGATGCGCATCAACGGCAAGCCCGTCTCCTTCCGCGGCACCAACCGCCACGAGATGCACCCGGACCGCGGCACGGCCCTCACCCGCGACGACCTGGTCGAGGACATCCGGATCATCAAGCGGATGAACATGAACAGCGTCCGCACCTCGCACTACCCGAACAACCCGCTGTGGTACGAACTCGCCGACGAGTACGGCCTCTACCTCGTCGACGAGACCAACCTGGAGACCCACGGCATCCGCGACGAGTACCCCGGCGACCACCCCGACTGGACCGAGGCCTGCGTGGTCCGCGCCCAGAACATGGTCCACCGCGACAAGAACCACGCCTCGGTCGTCATCTGGTCGCTCGGCAACGAGGCGGGCGGCGGCAGCACCTTCACCGCCATGCACGACTGGATCCGCTCCTACGATGCCACCCGCGTCATCCAGTACGAGGGCGACGACCGCCCGGGCATCAGCGACATCCGCTCCGAGATGTACGACACCCCGCAGCGCGTCGAGCAGCGCGCGAAGGACACCTCGGACACCCGGCCGTACGTGATGATCGAGTACTCCCACGCGATGGGGAACTCCAACGGCAACTTCAAGAAGTACTGGGACATCATCCGCTCGTACGACGTGCTCCAGGGCGGCTGGATCTGGGACTTCGTCGACCAGTCGCTGACCTGGCCGGTCCCGCGGCGCACCCTGCTGACCGAGGCGGGACCCGCCGGCCTGACCGGTGAGATCCTCGCCGCCTCCGGCACCTTCGAGCGCGGCAAGGGCCTGTCCGGCGGCACGGTCTTCGCCCGCGACGAGGGCCTCGACCTCACCGGTTCGCTGACCCTGGAGGCCTGGGTCACCCCGCACTTCACCGGCTACCACCAGCCGATCATCGCCAAGGGCGACACCCAGTACGCCCTGAAGCAGAACAACCGCACCCTGGAGTTCTTCATCCACTCCGGCGGTCAGTGGATCACCGCCACCTGGACGGTGCCGGAGGACTGGACCGGCCGCGAGCACCACATCGCGGGCGTCTTCGACGCGGAGGCCGGCACCCTCACCCTGTACGTCGACGGCGAGCGGCGGGCGACCCGCACCACCGACCGGCGGCCCACCAACAACACGGCCCCCCTGGCCCTGGCCACCGACGCCGACAACCAGATCCGCGAGTTCAGCGGCACCATCCGCCGCGCCCGCGTCTACGCCCGCGCCCTCGGCGCCACCGAACTGGCCGGGGGCGACCGCGGCCCCGGCGGCGACGGCGTGCGGTTCTGGTTCGACGCGGAGACCGTGAAGGCGGAGAAGAAGCGGACGAAGGAGAAGACCTTCTTCGCGTACGGCGGCGACTGGGGCGACAACCCCAACGACGGCTGCTTCGTCGCCGACGGCATCGTCCTCGCCGACCGCGGCCACACCGGCAAGGCCGCCGAGATCAAGCGCGTCTACCAGGCCGTCGGCGTCGAGCAGCGGTCCGGCGGCGCCGGCGCGGTCACGCTCGTCAACGAGTACCTGTTCACCAACCTCCGCGAGTTCGACGGCCACTGGGAACTCGTCACCGACGGCAGGACCGTACGGCGCGGACGGCTCACCCGCGACCAACTGGACGTGGAGCCGCTGTCCCGCAAGGACATCACCGTGCCCGTACGGCTGCCGGGCGATCCGGCACCGGGCACGGAGTACTTCCTCCAGCTGTCCTTCACCACCAAGGAGGCCGCCCCCTGGGCGAAGGCGGGCTTCGAGGTCGCCCGGGCACAGCTCGCCCTCGACGCGGACGTCCGCGCGGTGGCCCCCGTGCCCCTGGACCGGGTGCCGTCCCTGCGCCACCGGGACGGCGACGACGAGGTCACCGTCGACGGCCGGGGCTTCTCGGTCACCGTCGACAAGCGCGCCGGCACCATCACCTCGTACGAGGCGAAGGGCAGGCGGCTGATCACCTCCGGGCCGGTGCCCAACTTCTGGCGCGCGCCCACCGACAACGACCACGGCAACGGCCAGCACACCCGCAACCAGACCTGGCGCGACGCGGGCGACCGGCGGAAGGTCACGGACGTCGCCGTGCGGGACCTGGGCGACCGGGCCGTCGAGATCAAGGTCAGCGGCACCCTGCCCACCACCGTGGAGTCGGCGTACACCACCACGTACACCGTGTTCGGCAACGGCGAGATCAAGGTCGACAACACCCTGCACCCGGGGGCCGCGAACCTGCCGTACATCCCCGAGGTCGGCACGATGCTGTTCCTGCCGCGCGGCCTGGACCGCCTGCACTACTACGGCCGCGGCCCCGAGGAGAACCACTGGGACCGCAACACCGGCACCGACGTCGGCCTGTACTCCGGGACCGTCGCCGAGCAGTGGACGCCGTACATCCGCCCGCAGGAGAACGGCAACAAGACCGACGTCCGGTGGATCGCCCTCACCGGCGGCGACGGGGTGGGCCTGCTCGCCTCGGGTGAGCCCCTGCTGGAGGCCAACGCCTCCCACTTCACGCCGGAGGACCTGTCTGCCGGGGTGCGGCACGACTACCAGCTCACGCCGAGGGACGCCGTCGTCCTCCGGCTGAGCCACCGGCAGATGGGTGTCGGCGGCGACAACAGCTGGGGCGCGCACACGCACGACGAGTTCAAGCTCTTCGCCGACCGGGACTACTCCTACACCTACCGGCTGCGCCCGCTGACGGACGTGAAGGAGGCGATGGCGGCCTCGCGCAGGCCCACGGCGACCGGGTGACCGAGGGATGAACGGGGAGTCCGGGGCAACCCGGGCTCCCATGGGTGACGTACTGGTCGGAGCGTGTTCCTGGACGGACCGCCAACTGCTCGGGAGCGGCTGGTATCCGCGCGGGCGACGGGACGCCGAGGGGCGGCTGCGGCACTACGCCTCGCGGCTGCCCGTCGTCGAAGTGGACGCCGGATACTACGCGTTGCCGAGCCGGCGCAACAGCGAGCTGTGGGTGGAGCGTACGCCGGAGGGCTTCCGGTTCGACGTCAAGGCCTTCTCCCTGCTGACCGGCCACCCCACGCGCGCGGAGGCCCTGCCCGCGGACCTGCGCGGAGCCGACCCGGGCCCGCTGAGGCGTGGGCAGGCGGGTGAGGGCCTGCTGGACGAGGTGTGGGGGCGCTTCGCCGAGGCGGTCGAGCCGCTGCGCAAGGCCGGGCGGCTCGGCACCGTGCTGTTCCAGTTCCCGCCATGGTTCGCGCCGGGTGACCCGGCCGAGGCGACGCTCGAAGCGTGCGCCCTGCGCACGAAGGGCCGGCCGCTCGCCGTCGAGTTCCGCCACCCGGGGTGGTGGGAGCCGGAACGGGCGGACGCCACGCACGCGTCGCTGTCCGCTCTCGGCGCGTCGGCCGTCGGCACCGACATGGCCCAGGGCATGCCCGCGTCGCTGCCGCCCATCGCCCCGGTGACCCGTCCCGGCCTCGCCGTCGTACGGTTCCACGGCCGCAGTACGGCCTGGGGGAGGGGCAGCAAGGAGGACCGCTTCCGGTACGACTACGACGTGGCCGAACTCGCCGCCTGGGTACCCCGGTTGCGGCGCGCCGCCCGGCAGACGGACGAGCTGCACGTGCTGTTCAACAACTGCTGCGCGGACGCCGCCGTACGTGCCGCCGAGACCATGCGGCGGCTGCTCACTCGGCCGTGTCGCTGATCCCCAGCCGCAGGTGCTCCACGTGGTACACGGCCTGGTCGAGCAGCCCGGCCACATGGTCGTCGTGCAGCGCGTACACCACCGACCGGCCACGTCGCTCACCCACCACCAGGCCCAGATTGCGCAGCAGCCGCAGCTGGTGGGAGCAGGCGGACTGCTCCATGCCGACCTCCGCCGCCAACTCGGTCGCGGGCAGCGGGCCTTCGCGCAGACGGGCCAGGATCAGCAGCCGGGAGGGGGTGGACAGGGCCTGGAGCGTGGTGGCGACCTTGGCGACGTTGTCCGCGTCCAGGCGCACGCGTGCGGTGGCGTCCTGCGCGGTGGTGGCGGCTCCGTGACCCATACGGTTCATCCTACTCACCACACATGAATGCATGAATGAGTCTTCATCTGTTCCTGTATGGTGTGCCGCGTGTCCACCACGCTTGCCCCCACCCCGGTCCCCGCGTCCGTCCGCCGGGCGCCCCGCAGCCGTACCCGCGTCCTCGCCCTGCCCGAGGCCCGCTGGGCGCTGGCGTCCCTCGTCGCGTTCCTGCTGGCGCTCCCCCTCGACCTCGGCTCCGCCCCCGCCTGGACGTACGGCCCGCTCTACGCGGTCGCCTACGCCGCCGGCGGCTGGGAGCCCGCGCTGGAGGGTCTGCGGGCGCTGCGCGAGAAGACCCTGGACGTCGACCTGCTGATGATCGTCGCCGCACTCGGCGCCGCGTCCATCGGGCAGGTCCTCGACGGCGCCCTGCTGATCGTCATCTTCGCCACCTCCGGCGCCCTGGAGGCCCTGGCCACCGCCCGCACCGCCGACTCCGTGCGCGGCCTGCTCGACCTCGCGCCCACCACCGCGACCCGTGTGACCGGGGACCGCGAGGAGACCGTCCCGACCGCCGACCTCGCCGTCGGTGACCTGCTCCTGGTCCGGCCGGGGGAGCGGATCGGCGCCGACGGCTCGGTCGTCGACGGCGCCGGCGAGGTCGACCAGGCCACCATCACCGGCGAGTCCGTCCCCGTCCTCAAGCGTCCCGGCGACGACGTCTTCGCCGGCACCCTCAACGGCACCGGCGCCCTGCGCGTCCGCGTCGACCGCGACCCGGCCGACTCGGTGATCGCCCGCATCGTCACCCTCGTCGAGGAGGCGTCCCGCACCAAGGCGCCGACGCAGCTGTTCATCGAGAAGATCGAGCAGCGCTACGCGGTCGGCATCGTCGCCGCCGCCCTCGCGGTATTCGGCATCCCGCTCGCCTTCGGCGCCGACCTCACGGACGCCCTGCTGCGCGCCATGACCTTCATGATCGTCGCCTCGCCCTGCGCGGTCGTCCTCGCGACGATGCCGCCCCTGTTGTCCGCCATCGCCAACGCCGGCCGGCACGGCGTCCTGGTGAAGTCGGCGGTCGCCATGGAACGCCTCGGCGAGATCGACGCCGCCGCCCTCGACAAGACCGGCACCCTCACCGAGGGCACCCCCGAGGTGACCGCCGTACGGCCGCTGCCCGGCTCCGGGCTCGACGAGGGCGCCCTCCTCGCACTCGCCGCCGCCGCGGAGCACCCCAGTGAGCACCCGCTGGCCCGCGCGATCGTGACCGCCGCCCGCGCACGCGGCCTGCGCATCGCGCCCGCCGAGGACTTCGCCGCGGCTCCGGGGCTCGGCGTCACCGCGGTCGTCGACGGCCACGAGGTGCACGTCGGCCGCGCCCAGCAGCCCGAGGGCGCCGAGACCACCGTCCAGGTCACCCGCGACGGCACCCCCGTCGGCACCCTCGCCCTCACCGACCGCCTCCGCGTCGACGCCGCCCCGGCCACCGCCGCGCTCACCGCCCTCACCGGCACCGCCGCCACCCTCCTCACCGGCGACAACGCGCCCGCCGCCGCCCGCGTCGCCGACGCGACCGGCCTCACCGACGTCCGCGCGGACCTGCTGCCCGAGGGCAAGGTCGAGGCCGTACGGGAACTGGAGCGGGCCGGCCGCAAGGTGCTCTTCGTCGGCGACGGCGTCAACGACGCCCCCGCCCTCGCCGCCGCCCACGCCGGCGTCGCCATGGGCCGCGCCGGCTCCGACCTGGCCCTGGAGACGGCCGACGCGATCGTGGTGCGCGACGAGCTGGCGACCGTACCCGCCGTCGTACGGCTGTCCCGGCGCGCGCGTCGACTGGTGCTGCAGAACCTGGTCATCGCCGGTACGTTCATCACGGTCCTCGTCCTGTGGGACCTGATCGGGCACCTCCCGCTGCCGCTCGGCGTCGCCGGACACGAGGGCTCGACCGTGCTGGTGGGCCTCAACGGCCTGCGGCTGCTGCGCGAGTCGGCATGGCGATCCGGGTGACCGGGGCGGCGAGGGCTACGAGGGCGACCCGAGCGGTCGGGCCGACCAGGGCGATCCGGCGGAGCCCAGGATGTGCGACGTCCATGTCGGATTTCCGCCAGCCCCGGCCCGGCCGGTGGACCATCCTGGACGCATGCAGACGGGAATGCACACCGACACGGAGCGCTGCGTGCGCGCCGTCCAGTCGAAGGACGCGCGCTTCGACGGCTGGTTCTTCACGGCCGTCCTGACGACCCGCATCTACTGCCGGCCCAGCTGCCCGGCGGTGCCGCCGAAGCCCGAGAACATGACCTTCCACCCGAGCGCGGCGGCCTGCCAGCAGGCCGGGTTCCGGGCGTGCAAACGCTGCCGCCCGGACACCAGCCCCGGCTCGCCGGAGTGGAACCAGCGCGCCGACCTCACGGCCCGCGCCATGCGGCTGATCGCCGACGGCGTCGTGGACCGCGAGGGTGTGCCCGGTCTCGCCGCCCGGCTCGGCTACAGCACCCGGCAGGTCGAACGCCAGCTCCTCGCCGAGCTGGGCGCCGGTCCGCTCGCCCTCGCCCGCGCGCAGCGCTCCCAGACCGCCCGGCTGCTCATCGAGACGACCCCGCTGCCGATGGCGGACGTCGCCTTCGCGGCCGGCTTCTCCTCCATCCGCACCTTCAACGACACGGTCCGCGAGGTCTACGCGCTCTCCCCGAGCGAGCTGCGCACCCGCGCCCCGAAGCGCAGCCTCGCCGGCACCACCCCCGGCGCCCTCTCCCTCCGCCTCCCGTTCCGCGCCCCGCTCAACCCCGACAACCTCTTCGGCCACCTCGCCGCCACCGCCGTACCCGGCGTGGAGGAGTGGCGGGACGGCGCGTACCGGCGCACCCTGCGCCTCCCGTACGGTCACGGCATCGTGACCCTCGCCCCCCGCCCCGACCACATCGCCTGCCGTCTCACCCTCAGCGACCTGCGCGACCTGACCGTCGCCATCAGCCGCTGCCGGCGCCTGCTCGACCTGGACGCCGACCCGGTGGCCATCGACGACCAGCTGCGCGCCGACGCGCTGCTCGCGCCGCTGGTCGACAAGGCACCCGGCAGGCGGGTCCCCCGCACGGTCGACGAGGCGGAGTTCGCCGTACGGGCCGTGCTCGGCCAGCAGGTCTCCACCGCCGCCGCCCGCACCCACGCCGCCCGCCTGGTCACGGCACACGGCGACGCGGTCGACGACCCAGAGGGGGGCCTCACCCACCTCTTCCCGTCGGCGGCGGCGCTGGCGGCGGTGGACCCCGGGACCCTGGCGATGCCCCGCACCCGCCGCACGACCTTCACCACCCTCGTGTCCCACCTGGCCGACGGCTCGCTCAACCTCGGGGTCGAGGGCGACTGGGCCGAGACCCGCACCCGGCTCCTCGACCTCCCCGGATTCGGCCCCTGGACCGCCGACGTCATCGCGATGCGGGCCCTCGGCGACCCCGACGCCTTCCTCCCCACCGACCTCGGCATCCGCCGGGCCGCCGGGGAGCTGGGACTGCCCTCGACACCGGCGGCGCTCACCGCCCGCGCGGCGGCCTGGCGGCCCTGGCGGGCGTACGCCGTCCAGTACCTGTGGGCCACCGACAGCCACCCGATCAACTTCCTGCCCGTGTGAGGAAAATTCCGTGGGAACCCTGAAACAGCACACCGTCGTCGACAGCCCGTACGGACTGCTCACCCTCGTCGCCGAGAACGGCGTCCTGTGCGGCCTCTACATGACCGACCAGCGACACCGCCCGGCGGAGGAGACCTTCGGAGCGGCCGACGACGGGCCGTTCGCCGAGGCGGAGGAGCAGCTGACGGCGTACTTCGCCGGCGACCTGAAGGACTTCACCCTCGACCTGTGCCGGAACGGAACCCCGTTCCAACGCACGGTCTGGGACCAGCTGCGCGAGATCCCGTACGGCGAGACCCGCACCTACGGCGAACTCGCCGACGCCCTCGGCAACCCGGCCGCCTCCCGCGCCGTCGGCCTCGCCAACGGTCGCAACCCGATCGGCATCATCGTGCCCTGCCACCGCGTCATCGGCGCGAGCGGCGGACTCACCGGCTACGGCGGCGGCCTGGAGCGCAAGCAGCGCCTGCTGGACTTCGAACGGGGCTCGGCGCTCTTCTAGTCACCGCGAACACCGCGAACACCGCGAACACTGCGAACATCGCGAACACCGTGAATCCCGGGGGAGAGGGGGATCTCCCGCAGGGGCCTGCCGCCGTCGACGAACAGCCGACCGCCCGGCGCCAGCGCCGCGGCCACGCGCTCCAGCGCGCGCCGTCCCGCCTCCGGGTGGCGGCCGTCGAGTGCGCCGACGCGTACCGCGAAGACCAGGTCGAAGGGCCCCTCACCGGGCTCCCGGACGAAGTCCTCCGCCGCGACGCACCGCACGCTCATACGACCCGAGGCGATCTCCCGGGCCGAGCCGGCCTCCGCCAGCGCGATCGCCCGCGCCGAACGGTCGACGGCGAGAACGTGCCCGGACACGAGCCGTGCCGCCACCGCCCGCGCGGCGGCCCCCGGCCCGCAGCCGATCTCCAGGACCCGCGCCCCGGGCGTCAGGGGCAGCGCGTCCACGATCTCCGCGAGCCGGGGTGAGAGTTCTCCTGCCACGGACCGGTCACCTCACTCACTCGGTGGGCCGAGGCGTGCCGACCCGGAGGCGGTTGCCGTCCGGGTCGCGCAGCTCGACCTCGCGCGCCCAGGGCGCCTCCTCGACCCGCGCACCGAACTCGGCGGCGACCGCGTCGACGTCGGCCACCCGCAGATACACCAGCGTGTCCGGCCGGGCGTCCCCGGTGTGCTCCGACAGGAACAGCCGCACCCGCCCGCGCGCGACCTCCACGAACGCCGGGAGGCCCGGCTCGAAGCGGTGCTCCCACTGCTCGGCGAAGCCCAGCCGCGCGTACCACCGCACGGCCGCGGCGGCGTCGGCCACGCGCAGGATCGGAATGACCTCCTCGTCCACGTGATCAGTCATCGTCCTGGCTCCCGTCGTGGTTCAGCCCCCGCAGCAGCTCTGGCAGGGCGGTGCCGATGGGCTCCCGGACGACCTCGTCGGCGAGCTCGTCGTACGGGGTCGGCTCGGCGTTGACGATGACCAGACGGGCGCCGTGGTCGGCGGCCACGCCGGCCAGCCCGGCCGCGGGCTGCACCTGGAGGCTGGTGCCGACGGCCACGAACACCTGACACGCCTTGCTGATGGCGGCCGCCTCGCCGAGCACCATGGGGTCGAGCCGCTCGCCGAACATCACGGTCGCCGACTTCAGGATGCCGCCGCACTCCAGGCACGGCGGGTCGTCCTCGCCGGCCACGACCCGGGCGAGCGCGTCCTCCATCGGCCCCCGGGCGTGACAGCCGGTGCACACGTAGCTCCGCGCGGTGCCGTGCAGTTCGAGGACCTTGCGGGCGGAGAGCCCGGCGAGCTGGTGCAGACCGTCGACGTTCTGCGTGATGACCCGGACCGGCACCCCGGACCGCTCCAGCTCCGCCACCGCGCGGTGCGCCGCGTTCGGCCGGGCCCGCAGCGCCTGGTTCCCGCGCCGCATCTGCCAGGAGCGGCGCCGGATCTCCGGATCGCCCATGTAGTACTCGTACGTGACGAGTTTCTCGGCCTCCGGATCGCGCCGCCACAGCCCGTTCGGCCCGCGGTAGTCGGGGATGCCGGAGTCCGTCGAGATGCCGGCGCCGCTCAGGATGGCGACGAGGGGCTTGCTGGTCATGCCGTCGAGGGTAGGACGCCGGTGTGCGCCCGGCGAACGGTTATCGGTCGACCCGGAGACCGTTCTCCAGCTCGGCCGTCCCCGAGCCGTCCGCCAGGACGTCCAGAGCCGCGAGGACCCGGCCGTGCAGGGCGTCGAGCAGGTGATCGCCCAGCTCCTCGCGCGGCACCAGCCGCCAGGACAGCAGCTCCTCCTCCTGCAACCGGATCGCCTTGAGGTCGTCCTCGGTCAGGATCCCGCCGTCGTACAGATACGCCACGATCGGCGGCCGGCCCGGACCGTGCGCCCAGTCCACCGCCAGCAGCCGGCCCAGCCGGACGTCCAGCCCGATCTCCTCCAGGGTCTCCCGCCGGGCGCCCTGCCGCGGGGTCTCCCCGTCCTCGGACTCGATCGTCCCGCCGGGCAGCGTCCACCCCTCGCGGTAGCCGGGTTCGACGAGCAGAACCCTTCCCTCGGCGTCCCGGAGGACCGCGGCGGCGCCGGCGAGGACGCGGGGGAGGCCGGCGATGTAGGTGGCGTAGTCAGGGGTGGTCATCCCGGAAGCGTAACGAGCCCGACCCCGCCCCGGCCGTTCCAGGGTGCGGGCAGGGCATGACGGCGTGGCCGTCCTCCGGTTATGGTCGCAGCGGCGCGACTGCCTTGACGTGCGCAAGGCTCGAAGAGCAAGGGGAGAGCAAGGTGGCTGACGCTGCAGTGGACGGGACCCGCCGGGTGCTCGTCGCCGCGGACAAGTTCAAGGGGTCGCTGACGGCCGTCGAGGTGGCCGAGCGGGTGACGGCCGGACTGCGCCGCGTCGTGCCGGACCTCGCCGTCGAGGCGCTGCCCGTGGCCGACGGCGGCGACGGCACCGTGGCCGCGGCGGTCGCGGCCGGGTTCGAGCGCCGGGAGGTACGGGTCGCCGGGCCCCTCGGCGACCAGGTGACGGCCGCGTTCGCGCTGCGCGGCGACACCGCGGTGGTGGAGATGGCCGAGGCCAGTGGCCTGCAGCTGCTGCCGGCCGACGGCCTCGCGCCGCTGACCGCGTCCACGCACGGCTCGGGTGAGCTGTTGCGGGCCGCGCTGGACGCGGGGGCGCGGACGATCGTGTTCGGAGTCGGCGGCAGCGCGACCACCGACGGCGGCGCCGGGATGCTGGCGGCGCTGGGCGCGCGGTTCGTGGGCAGTGACGGGGAGCCGGTCGCGCCGGGCGGGGGCGGCCTCGCCGACCTGGCCTCGGCCGACCTGTCCCGGCTGGACCCGCGGCTCTCCGCCGTCGAGCTGGTGCTCGCGAGCGACGTCGACAATCCGCTGACCGGGCCGAAGGGTGCCCCGGCGGTCTACGGCCCGCAGAAGGGGGCCTCCCCGGCGGACGTGGAGGCCCTGGACGCGGCCCTCGCGCACTTCGCGAAGGTGCTGGAGGGCACGGAGACCGTGGGCGCGCGGGCGGCCGAGTACGCCGCCTCGCCGGGCGCGGGCGCCGCGGGCGGCATCGGGTTCGGCGCGATGCTCCTCGGGGCGCGTTTCCGGCCCGGCATCGAGGTGATGCTGGACGTGCTCGGCTTCGCGCCGGCGCTGGAGCGGGCGGACCTGGTGATCACGGGCGAGGGCTCGCTGGACGAGCAGACCCTGCACGGGAAGGCCCCGGCCGGTGTCGCCGCGGCGGCGCGGGCCGCGGGCAAGGAGGTCGTCGCGGTGTGCGGGCGGCTGGCGCTGCCGGCGGAGGTGCTCGGACGGGCCGGGATCCGGCGGGCGTATCCGCTGACGGATGTGGAGCCGGACGTGGCGAAGTGCATCGCGGATGCGGGGCCGATTCTGGAGCGGGTGGCGGAGGGCATCGCGCGGGACTTCCTGGCGTAGGGGAGTTCCGCCCCCGCCGCCCCTGCCCTTCCCGTACCCGGGGGCTGCCGCCCCCGGACCCCCGCTTCGGCCCTGAACGGGCCTCGTCCTCAAACGCCGGACGGGCTGGAACCTCACCTCTGTCCCAACCGAGTCGGGCGGCGGGTGGGCATAGGCCGGGGGTCTGGGGGCGGAGCCCCCAGCAACGCCCGCACCAGCGCCGGCCGCATACAAACAGAAGGGCCCCGAACCCACCCGGGTCCGGGGCCCACTCAGCGGAGCGCTACGGCAACTGCGCCGCCCGCGCCTCCCGCCGATTGTCACGGAAATTGTTCACCCTGCGAGCCGTGGCGAACAGGGGAATCACCGCGCCCATCACCAGCTGCAGCGCACACCCCGTCTGCAACAGCAGCTGTCCGCTCGGCGCGTCGAAGGCCCAGCCGGCCAGCAGCCCCATCGACAGGACGATCCAGGCGAGCATCGCCACCGCGAGCCGCCCCCGCGGCTTCGGGTACTCGACCCGGCTCACCATCAGCCATGCCGTGCCGAGGATCGCCAGCAGCGTAGCCACGAAGGGCAGCTCCAGCAGCACGATCGACACCACCGTCAGCGCCCCGAAAGGCGACGGCATGCCCTGGAAGGTGCCGTCCTTGACGGTGACGCAGGAGAACCGCGCAAGCCGCAGCACCACCGCCAGCAGCACCACGATCGCCCCCACCGCCGCCACCCGCTGGTACGCGTCGTCCGCGACCATGCCGTAGACGAGGACGAAGTACGCCGGCGCCAGCCCGAAGCTGATCAGGTCGGAGAGGTTGTCCAGCTCGGCGCCCATCGGCGAGCTGCGCAGCTTGCGCGCGACCAGGCCGTCGCACAGGTCGAAGATCGCCGCGAGCAGCATCAGGATGACCGCGGTGGCCGCGCTGTGCCGGGCCATGCCCGACTCGTCGCTGCCCATGAGGTGCGGGATCAGAATGCCGGTGGTGGTGAAGTACACCGCCATGAAGCCGCACGTGGCGTTGCCGAGCGTGAGCGTGTCCGCTATCGACAGGCGGAGCGAGAGGGGCATCTCCTCCTCGTCGTCCACCTCGTCGGCCTCGGGCACCCACCCGGCCTGGGTCTGTGGATCAATCACGGTCAATTCGAGTCACCCCAGCCACCGTCTTCTGACCCACCTCGACATCCACCTCGACGCCCTCCGGCAGGTAAAGGTCGACGCGCGAGCCGAACCGGATCAGTCCGACCCGGTCGCCCTGCTCGACCTTCGTGCCCTGCGGCACGTAGGGCACGATGCGGCGGGCCACCGCGCCGGCGATCTGGATCATCTCGATGTCGCCGAGCTCGGTGTCGAAGTGCCACACCACCCGCTCGTTGTTCTCGCTCTCCTTGTTGAAGGCGGGAACGAAGCCACCGGGGACGTGCTCGACGGACGTCACCGTGCCCGAGAGGGGCGCACGGTTGACGTGGACGTTGAGCGGGCTCATGAAGATCGCGACGCGGGTACGGCCGTCCTTCCACGGCATGATGCTCTGCACCACACCGTCGGCGGGCGAGATGACCCGGCCCTGGGTGATCTCGCGCTCGGGGTCGCGGAAGAACCACAGCATCCCCGCCGCGAGCGCGGTGGCGGGGACGGCGACGGCCTTGGCGGCGCCGGAACGGCGGGCACGGAGGAGGCTGACGGCTGCGGTGGCGACGGTCGGCAGAAGCCACGGCGATGCTCCGCGCGCGAGGCGTACGCCGGCCAGGCTGTCGCGAGATGCAGAGGTTTGGCTGTGGGGCATGGATGACCTTCGTAGCGGATGATGCCGCACACTGACGGGGGACGGCGGCTTTCCGGCGATCGTAGCGGCTCTCCGCCGCAACTGGGTAAGCCAGGAAGCCGAGTCGGCGGCCGAACACTGCCTACGGGGTGTGACCTTGTTCTCCAAGAAAACACCCCGTATCCGGACATCTAACCCTGGAATCGATACTCTTCGAGCAGTCGGCGGCCGATGATCATTTTCTGGATCTCGGCGGTGCCTTCACCGATCAGGAGCATCGGGGCCTCTCGGTAGAGGCGCTCGATCTCGTACTCCTTGGAGAAGCCGTAACCGCCGTGGATCCGGAAGGCGTCCTCCACGACCTCTTTGCAGTACTCGGAGGCGAGGTACTTGGCCATCCCCGCTTCCAGGTCGTTTCGTTCGCCCGAGTCCTTTTTGCGTGCAGCGTTCACCATCATCGCATGCGCCGCCTCCACCTTGGTAGCCATCTCCGCCAGCTTGAACTGAATGGCCTGGTGCTGGGCGATCTGCTTGCCGAAAGTGTGACGCTGCTGGGCGTACTGGACACCCAGCTCGAAGGCACGCTGAGCGACACCGCAGCCACGGGCGGCGACGTTGACGCGACCGACCTCGACGCCGTCCATCATTTGGTAAAAACCTCGGCCGGTGACGCCGCCGAGCACCCGATCGGCCGGAACGCGCAGGTCGTCCATGATGAGCTCGGTGGTGTCGACACCCTTGTAGCCCATCTTGTCGATCTTGCCGGGGATGGTCAGTCCGGGGCGGACCTCGCCGAAACCGGGCTCCTTCTCCACCAGGAAGGTCGTCATCGACTTGTGCGGCGCCGTGCCGTCCGGGTGACCCTCGTCACTCTTCACCAGAACGGCCACCAGCGACGACGTACCGCCGTTCGTCAGCCACATCTTCTGGCCGTTCAGGACGTACTCGTCGCCGTCCCGCACCGCCTTCGAGGAGATCGCCGAGACGTCCGAGCCCAGCGCCGGCTCCGACATCGAGAAGGCGCCCCGGATGTCGCCCGCGGCCATACGGGGCAGGAAGTGGTCCTTCTGCTCCCGCGTGCCGTGCTGCTTGAGCATGTACGCCACGATGAAGTGCGTGTTGATGATGCCGGAGACCGACATCCAGCCGCGGGCGATCTCCTCCACGCAGAGCGCGTAGGTGAGGAGCGACTCGCCCAGGCCCCCGTACTCCTCCGGGATCATCAGGCCGAACAGGCCCAGTTCCTTGAGCCCGTCGACGATGTCCTGCGGGTACTCGTCCCGGTGCTCCAGCTCGGTGGCGACCGGGATGATCTCCTTGTCCACGAAGTCCCGGACGGTGGAGAGGATCTCCCGCTGGACGTCCGTGAGGCCGTGGGTCTGGGCGAGGCGGCTCATCTCTACTTCCCCTGTTCCTTCAGGTCGGGGCGGCCCGGCTGCTCGCCGCCGCGCTCCTTGATGTACGTCTCGGTGGGCACCATCACCTTGCGGCGGAAGACGCAGACCAGCGTGCCGTCCTGCTTGTAGCCCTTGGTCTCGACGTGCACGATGCCGCGGTCGCTCTTCGACTTGGACGGCCACTTGTCGAGCACGGTCGTCTGGCCGTACAGGGTGTCGCCGTGGAAGGTCGGCGCCACGTGCTTGAGCGACTCGATCTCCAGGTTGGCGATCGCCTTGCCCGAGATGTCCGGCACCGACATGCCCAGCAGGAGGGAGTAGATGTAGTTCCCGACCACCACGTTCTTGCCGAAGTCGGTCGTCTTCTCGGCGTAGTTGGTGTCCATGTGGAGCGGGTGGTGATTCATGGTGAGGAGGCAGAACAGGTGGTCGTCGTACTCCGTGACCGTCTTGCCCGGCCAGTGCTTGTACGTCGCCCCGACCTCGAACTCCTCGTAGGTGCGTCCGAACTGCATGGCCGTCACGCCTCCGGGATCTCGAACTTGCTGGTGCGCCGCATACCGGCGGCGCGTCCCTTGCCCGCGACGACCAGGGCCATCTTGCGGCTGGCCTCGTCGATCATCTCGTCGCCGAGCATCGCGGAGCCCTTCTTGCCGCCCGCCTCGGACGTGCAGTACTCGTACGCGTCCAGGATCAGCTCGGCGTGGTCGTAGTCCTCCTGGGACGGCGAGAAGATCTCGTTCGACGCCTCGACCTGGCCCGGGTGCAGCACCCACTTGCCGTCGAAGCCGAGCGCGGCGGCGCGCTGCGCGACCTCGCGGTAGCCGTCGACGTTGCGGATCTGGAGGTAGGGGCCGTCGATCGCCTGGAGGTTGTTGGCGCGGGCGGCCATCAGGATCTTCATCAGGATGTAGTGGTAGGCGTCCGCCGGGTAGCCGGGCGGCTGCTCGCCCACGACCAGCGACTTCATGTTGATGGACGCCATGAAGTCGGCCGGGCCGAAGATGATGGTCTCGACGCGCGGTGAGGCCTGCGCGATCTCGTTGACGTTGTTCAGGCCCTGCGCGTTCTCGATCTGCGCCTCGATGCCGATGCGGCCGACCTCGAAGCCCATCGTCTTCTCGATCTGGGTGAGGAGGAGGTCGAGCGCGACGACCTGCTGGGCGTCCTGGACCTTCGGCAGCATGATGCAGTCGAGGTTCGGGCCGGCGCCCTCGACCACCGTCACCACGTCCCGGTACGTCCACTCGGTCGTCCAGTCGTTGACGCGCACCACGCGGGTCTTGCCGGTCCAGTCGCCCTCGTTGAGGAACTTGACGATGGTGTGCCGCGCCTCCGGCTTGGCGAGCGGCGCGCAGGCGTCCTCCAGGTCGAGGAAGACCTGGTCGGCCGGGAGGCCCTGGGCCTTCTCCAGGAAGCGGGGGTTGCTTCCGGGTACCGCCAGACACGAACGGCGGGGGCGAAGGCGGTTGACGGTCGTCATGCGGGGACCTCCAGGGGGTCGAGCTTGTTCGCTTTGCGGATCTCGTCGACGATGCGGCCGATGATTCCGGTGATGTCGAAGTCCTTCGGTGTGAAGACCGCGGCCACTCCGGCGGCCCGCAGCGCTTCGGCGTCTCCGTTCGGGATGATGCCACCGGCGATCACCGGAATATCTGTGGCACCGGCCACATGCAGCCGTTCCAGTACGTCCGGCACCAGTTGGGCGTGCGAGCCGGAGAGGATGGACAGGCCCACCGCGTGCACGTCCTCGGCCAGGGCGGCGTCGACGATCTGCTCCGGGGTGAGCCGGATGCCCTGGTAGACCACCTCGAACCCGGCGTCGCGGGCCCGCACGGCGATCTGCTCGGCGCCGTTGGAGTGGCCGTCCAGACCCGGCTTGCCGACCAGGAAGCGCAGCTTGCCGACGCCCAGGTCCTTGGCGGTCAGGTCCACCTTGCGGCGCACCTGGGACAGCGCCGAGCCCTCCTCGGCGGGGATCGCGACCGGCGCGGACGAGACACCGGTCGGCGCCCGGAACTCACCGAACACCTCGCGCAGCGCCCCGGCCCACTCCCCGGTCGTGACTCCGGCGCGGGCGCACTCCAGGGTGGCCTCCATGAGGTTGGCGGTGCCCTTGGCGGCCTCCTTCAGCTTCTCCAGCGCCTTGCAGGGGCGCGGGTGGTTGAAGGGCGGCTGGTAGCGGGTGTCGCGCCAGTTCTGGAGCGAGGCGATGACGCGGGCCTCCACCGCCGGGTCGACCGTCTGGATCGCGGTGTCCAGGTCGGCGGTCAGCGGGTTCGGCTCGGTGCCCTCGAAGGCGTTGACACCGATGATCTTCTCCTGGCCGGACTCGATCCGGGCCCGGCGCTCGGCGTGCGAGGCGACCAGCTGCGACTTGAGATAGCCGGACTCGACGGCCGCCATCGCGCCGCCCATCTCCTGGATGCGCTCGATCTCGGCGAGCGACTCCTCGACCAGCTCGTCCACCTTCGCCTCGACCACCTTCGAGCCCTCGAAGAGGTCGCCGTACTCCAGCAGGTCGCTCTCGTACGCCAGCACCTGCTGGATGCGCAGCGACCACTGCTGGTCCCAGGGCCGGGGCAGGCCCAGCGCCTCGTTCCAGGCCGGCAGCTGCACGGCACGCGCGCGTGCGTCCTTGGAGAGGGTGACGGCCAGCATCTCCAGCACGATCCGCTGGACGTTGTTCTCGGGCTGGGCCTCCGTCAGTCCCAGGGAGTTGACCTGGACGCCGTAGCGGAAGCGGCGGTGCTTGGGATCCTCGATGCCGTACCGCTCGCGGGTGACGCGGTCCCAGATGCGGCCGAAGGCGCGCATCTTGCACATCTCCTCGACGAAGCGGACACCCGCGTTCACGAAGAAGGAGATGCGGCCGACGACATCGCCCATGCGCTCCTCGGGCACCTGGCCGCCGTCGCGCACGGCGTCCAGCACGGCGATCGCGGTGGACATCGCGTACGCGATCTCCTGGACCGGCGTGGCGCCCGCCTCCTGCAGGTGGTAGCTGCAAATGTTGATCGGGTTCCACTTCGGGAGGTGGGAGACCGTGTACGCGATCATGTCCGTCGTCAGGCGGAGGGACGGCCCCGGCGGGAAGACGTGCGTCCCCCGGGACAGGTACTCCTTGACGATGTCGTTCTGGGTCGTGCCCTGGAGCTTGGTGACGTCCGCGCCCTGCTCCTCGGCGACGACCTGGTAGAGCGCCAGCAGCCACATGGCCGTGGCGTTGATGGTCATCGAGGTGTTCATCTGCTCCAGGGGGATGTCCTGGAACAGCCGGCGCATGTCACCGAGGTGCGCGACCGGCACCCCGACCCGGCCCACCTCGCCGCGGGCGAGGATGTGGTCGGAGTCGTAGCCGGTCTGGGTCGGCAGGTCGAAGGCGACCGACAGACCCGTCTGGCCCTTGGCGAGGTTGCGCCGGTACAGCTCGTTGGACGCCTCGGCCGTGGAGTGACCGGCGTAGGTGCGCATGAGCCACGGCCGGTCCTTCTGACGCTCAGTCATGTGTGGCCTCCGCCGTCCTCAGATGTTCCGGAAGCGGTTGATGGCGTCGACGTGCTTGGCGCGCGTCTCCTCGTCGCGCACGCCCAGGCCCTCCTCGGGCGCCAGACACAGCACGCCGACCTTGCCCTGGTGGGCGTTGCGGTGGACGTCGTGGGCGGCCTGGCCGGTGTCCTGAAGGGAGTACACCTTGGAGAGGGTCGGGTGGATCTTGCCCTTGGCGATGAGGCGGTTGGCCTCCCAGGCCTCGCGGTAGTTGGCGAAGTGGGAGCCGATGATGCGCTTCAGGGACATCCACAGGTAGCGGTTGTCGTACTCGTGCATGTAGCCCGAGGTCGAGGCGCAGGTGGTGATGGTGCCGCCCTTGCGGGTGACGTAGACGCTCGCGCCGAAGGTCTCGCGGCCGGGGTGCTCGAAGACGATGTCGATGTCCTCGCCGCCCGTGAACTCGCGGATGCGCTTGCCGAAGCGCTTCCACTCCTTCGGGTCCTGGGTCCGCTCGTCCTTCCAGAACTTGTAGCCCTCGGCGCTGCGGTCGATGATCGCCTCGGCGCCCATCGAGCGGCAGATGTCCGCCTTCTGCTCGCTGGAGACGACACAGATCGGGTTGGCGCCGCCGGCCAGCGCGAACTGCGTGGCGTACGAGCCGAGGCCGCCGCTCGCGCCCCAGATGAGCACGTTGTCGCCCTGCTTCATGCCGGCGCCGTTGCGGGAGACCAGCTGGCGGTACGCGGTGGAGTTGACCAGGCCCGGGGCGGCGGCCTCCTCCCAGCTGAGGTGGCCCGGCTTGGGCATCAGCTGGTTGGACTTGACGAGGGCGATCTCCGCCAGGCCGCCGAAGTTGGTCTCGAAGCCCCAGATGCGCTGCTCGGGGTCGAGCATCGTGTCGTTGTGGCCGTCGGACGACTCCAGCTCGACGGAGAGGCAGTGCGCGACGACCTCGTCGCCGGTCTGCCAGGCGTTGACGCCCGGGCCGGTGCGCAGGACGACGCCGGCCAGGTCGGAGCCGATGACGTGGTACGGCAGGTCGTGGCGCTTGGCCAGCTCGCTGACCCTGCCGTAGCGCTCCAGGAAGCCGAACGTCGACATCGGCTCGAAGATCGAGGTCCACACCGAGTTGTAGTTGACCGAGGAGGCCATGACGGCGACCAGGGCCTCGCCGGGGCCCAGCTCGGGCAGCGGCACCTCGTCGAGGTGGATCGACTTGCGGGGGTCCTTGTCGCGGGTTTCGAGGCCCGCGAACATCTCGGTCTCGTCCTTGTGCACGGTGATCGCGCGGTACGACTCGGGGAGCGGCAGGGCGGCGATGTCGGCCGGCGTGGAGTCGGTCGACTGGATCGCGGCCAGGATGTCCTTCATGGTCACGGTGTTGCCTCCGGCGTCGAGCGCCCTGAGGGAGGGGCGCTGAGGGTTACGTCGGTGCTGCTGAGGGTTGGTGAGGGAGGTTGCCGTCGGTTCGGCGGTGGTGCTGTTCGGCAGCGCTTTGTGGCGCGGGAGGGTGCCTGTGACGCAGGCGCCGGGCACGCAGGCGATCGCTTGCGGGGACAGCCCGGACACCTTCAACGTATGACACCGCGTGTCACCCCGCAAGGCACTGAGTGCCAGAAACTGCTCTCAGATGAAATCTTTACCCGACAGATGAGCGATGATCGATCGAACGGGGGTCGCGAGGGCTGCGAAAAGGGGCATTGACATGCGAAAACGGCCACCCGGAGGGTGGCCGTCGTCACAGATGGGACGGGGTGGGACGGGGCGGGTCAGCGCTCCTTGAGTGCCTTCTCGATGGTCCGCATCACCTCGTGCAGCGGCGCGTCGGTACGCGCGACCGTCACCAGCACCTCGCCCTGCACGGAGGCCGAGGAGGCGCCGGTCCGCGCGGCGGACGCCGTGTCGCGCCCGGCACCGATGCCCGTGCCGAACGTCTTCCGTACGATCGCGAAGGCGTGGTCGAGCTGGGTCTCCACGTCCCCCTGCCCGCCCGCCCGCAGCCAGCGCCGCAGTACGTGGTTGTGGGCGGTGACCACGGCGGACGCGGCGACCTCCGCCAGCAGCGGGTCGTCGTTGGCGTCGTCGTCGTGCGCGTGCTCGTCGAAGTGGCCGAGCAGATAGCGGGTGAAGAGGCGCTCGTAGCGAGCCACCGACGCGATCTCCGCCTCACGCAGGGTGGGCACCTCGCGCGTCAGCTTGTAGCGGGCGACCGAGATCTCCGGCCGGGCCGCGTACATCTTCATGACTTCCTTGATGCCCCGGCACACGGTGTCGAGCGGATGCTCGTGTGCGGGCGCCGCGTTGAGCACCGCCTCGGCGCGCACCAGGGTGTCGTCGTGGTCCGGGAAGATCGCCTCTTCCTTGGAGCGGAAGTGCCTGAAGAAGGTCCGGCGGGCGACCCCGGCGCGGGCCGCGATCTCGTCGACGGTGGTCGCCTCGTACCCCTTGGTCGCGAACAGCTCCATCGCGGCTGCCGCCAGCTCCCGGCGCATTTTGAGCCGCTGGGCGGCGGCTCGGCCGCCGGCCGCGCTCTCCGGCGCGTCGGGCGTAGCTGGTGTACGTGAGGACTTGGCGGGCTGGGACATGACCCGAACGTACTGCATGTGCGCGCAATCATGCGCGTGACCGGGGATTCCCCCGCCCGCGGAGGGCGGGGGAGACCCGGCGGGCTCGAGCAGTCCGCCCCAGTCCTCCTCGGACCGGAACCAGTCGCCGGGACCGGACTCAGCGGCGGGCATATTCGCGGAAGCCGCGGCCCGTCTTGCGGCCGAGGCAGCCCGCGGCGACCAGGTGTTCCAGAAGCGGCGCCGGGGCCAGGCCCGGGTCGCGGAACTCGCGGTGCAGGACCCTCTCGATGGCGAGCGAGACGTCGAGACCGACCACGTCCAGCAACTCGAAGGGCCCCATCGGGTAGCCGCCGCCCAGCTTCATCGCCGCGTCGATGTCGTCGAGCGTCGCGTAGTGCTCCTGCACCATCTTCACGGCGTTGTTGAGGTACGGGAACAGCAGCGCGTTCACGATGAACCCGGCCCGGTCGCCGCAGTCCACGGCGTGCTTGCGGATGTTCGTGCACACCTCGCGGACGGTGGCGTGCACGTCGTCCGCCGTCAGCACCGTACGCACCACCTCGACCAGCTTCATGGCCGGCGCGGGGTTGAAGAAGTGCATGCCGATCACGTCCTGCGGGCGCGAGGTGGCGCGGGCGCAGGCGACGACGGGCAGCGACGAGGTGGTGGTGGCCAGCACCGCGCCCGGCTTGCAGACCTTGTCCAGCGTGGCGAACAGCTGCCGCTTGACCTCCAGGTCCTCGGCGACCGCCTCCACGGCCAGATCGACGTCGGAGAAGTCGTCGTACGTCCCCGTCGGCGTGATCCGCTCCAGCGTCTGCGCGGCGGCCTCGGCGGTCATCCTGCCCTTGTCGACGCCGCGCGCCAGGGACTTGCCGATCCGGGCCTTGGCCGTCTGCGCCTTCTCCGCGCTGCGGGCGGCGAGGACGACCTCGTACCCGGCCTTGGCGAACACCTCGGCGATGCCGGACGCCATGGTGCCCGACCCGGCGACGCCCACCGCACGGACGGCACGGCCGGCCACCGGGCTGTCACCCGCGCTCGGGGTCAGCCCGTCCGGCACGACGACCGCGCTGCCCGGCGCCTCGTAGGTGTAGAAGCCGCGCCCGGCCTTGCGGCCCGTCAGGCCCGCCTCGCTGAGCTGCCTGAGGATCGGGGCGGGAGCGTGCAGACGGTCGTGGGAGGCGGCGTACATGGCCTCCAGGACCGTGCGCGCGGTGTCCACGCCGATCAGGTCCAACAGGGTCAGCGGCCCCATCGGCAGGCCGCAGCCGAGCCGCATCGCCGCGTCGATGTCCTCACGGGAGGCGTAGTTCGCCTCGTACATCGCCGCGGCCTGGTTGAGGTAGCCGAACAGCAGTCCGTCGGCGACGAAGCCGGGCCGGTCGCCGACCGCGACGGGCTCCTTGCCCAGGTCGAGCGCGAGGTCGGTGACGGCCGTGACGGCGCCCGGCGCGGTCAGCACGGAGGAGACGACCTCCACCAGCCTCATCGCCGGAGCCGGGTTGAAGAAGTGCAGACCGAGCACCCGCTCCGGGCGGGACGATTCGGCGGCCAGCCGCGTGACCGACAGGGCGTTGGTGCCGGTCGCCAGGATGGTCTCGGGGCGCACGATCCCGTCCAGTTCCCGGAAGACCTGCTGCTTGATCTCGTACGACTCCGGGGTCACCTCGATCACCAGGTCGGCATCGGCAGCCGTCCGCAGGTCGGTGGAGGTGCGGATGCGGGCGAGGGCGTCGGCGCGCTCCCGCTCGGTGAGGCGCCCGCGCTCGACGGCACGGGCGGTGGAGGACTCCAGCGCGGCGACGGCCGTCGCGGCCTGCGCCTCGCTGATGTCGATGCCGACGACGTCGCGGCCGGCCCTGGCCAGGACCTCGGCGATGCCGGTGCCCATGGTGCCGAGGCCGACGACGGCGATGGTCCGGAGCGGGGACAGAGGGGTGTCGGACAGGGGAGTGGCCATCGCGGGACTCCAGGAATGAGGGTGACGACGGGAACGCGCCCGGATGCCCTTGGAGGCGCACCGGGTGCGTGAGGAATGGAGTGCGGGTGTTGCCGGGCTGACTGGCGCACACGCCCGGTACCGTCGCTGAGGGCGTGCACACGCCCGCGCGGCGGCGGTGTCCGACCGGCCCTGTCCCGAGGCCGAGTCGTACTGCGGTACCTGAATACCCGGTACCGAACCGACTGCTCTCTGCTCTCACGGTGGCCGCGTCACCAGACCGCCGTGAGGAGTACCGCGAGTGGGTAACTCGCTCGTCTGAGATTAACTCGCGGGTAACGAGCGCGCCAGCCCCCGGTGTTCGTGATGTACGTCCCACCCGCCCTGTGACGCCCCTAACCTCGGTGTCATGGACGAAGAGTTGCGAACGCTCACGGAGCGCTTACGGGCCGAGTCGGCGGCGTCGGGCACGACGGAGGCCTCGGCGGCGTACGACCGGCTCGTGGCGACCGGTGACCCGGACGAACTGGCCGCGGTGCTCACCGAGCCCGGGCACCCGCTCTGGGCCCGGGAACTGGCCGCGTTCCGGCTCGGCGTCGCTGGGGACCGGCGGGCCTTCGAGTCCCTCGTGCTGCTGCTGAACCACCGCGACCCGCCGCGCTGCGCCTCCGCCGCCCACGCCCTCGCCCGCCTCGGCGACCCCCGCACCGCCCGTGCCGCGGCCGCCCTCGCCACCAACGAACTGCGGGTCGCCTACGCCCTGCACCCGGTGCGGCTGCTGGTCGAACTGCGTGCCCCGGAGGCCGTGCCCGCCCTGATCACCACGTTGGAGCGGCGGCTGCGTCCGCACGACCCGTACCGGCGGGTGGCGCTCGCCTGCGTGGACGGGCTGGGGGCGCTGGGCGACGACCGTGCCGCTCCCGTCCTGAACGACGCCCTGGCCCACCCCGCCCTGGCGGAGGCGGCGGTGCGGGCGCTGGCGCGGATCCCGGGGCAGCGGTGAGCCGTCAGCCGGTGAGCTGTCAGCCGATGAGGCGTCAGCCGGTGAGGCGCCTGGCGTACCTCACCTCGGGCACCGCGACCCCGTCCACCTCGAACGGCTCCTCGGCCCCGTCGGCGCGGAAACCCGCCCGTTCGTAGAAGCGCTGGGCGCGGGCGTTGCCCTCGACCACCCACAGGAGCATGCGCGCGTGCCCGGCGGCCGTGCACCGGCGTACCGACTCCCGGAGCAGGGCCTGCCCGATGCCGGTGCCGAGACGCCCGGCGTCCACATAAAGGGCGTACAACTCGGCGCCGACGGCGCGCTGTTCGCCGTCGCGGTACGGGCCGTGGCAGGCCCAGCCGACGACCTCGCCGCCGTCGTCCTCGGCGACCAGGTTCACCACGTCGTCCGGGGCGCGGGTGAAGAACTCGCGGCGCCGTTCGGCGTCCGCGCCCACGTCGAGCCTGTCCAGGTACGGCTGCGGCATGAGGCCCCGGTACGCCGTCTGCCACCCCCGGATGTGGATCGCGGACACGCGGTCGCAGTCGGCGAGCGTCATCTCCCGCACCAGCGGTGCGCTCACGGGGACACGACCGCGAACGCCTCGATCTCCATGAGGAACTCCGGCCGGACCAGTGCGGCGACCTGTACCGCCGACGCGGCCGGCAGCCGGTCGTCGGGTATGTGCTCGGCGCGGGCCGCGCGGATCGCGGACATGTGCGCCATGTCCGTGACGAAGAAGGTCAGTTTCACCACATCGTCGAAGGTGGCGCCGGCCGCCGTCAGACACCGGCGCAGGTTCTCGAAGACCTGGCGGGCCTGAGCCGCGGGGTCGCCCTCGCCGACCAGCTCTCCGTCCTCGTCCAGGGCGAGCTGACCGGAGACGGCCACGAACCGTCCGGTGCCGAGGACGACATGGGCGTACTGGGCGGCGGGGGCGACGCCGTCGGGGGCGGGAATCCTGGTCAGCTCACTCATGCGTCCATGGTGGACCATGGCACTGACAACGCCCCTGCCGAGTCGCCGACTCCGGGGCTACCCCCGGAAGCCGAGCAGCCCGTGGAGCGTCGAGCCGCGTGAGGACGTCGACGCCGCCTTGGACTCCAGCGGCTTCGGGGCGGGCAGCGCCGGGCACACCGCGTCCGCCTCGCTGTCGCCGCGTGGCACGGTGCCGTCGGCCAGATATGCGGCCAGGTGCTTGTCCAGGCAGCTGTTCCCGCTCAGCGTGATGCCGTGGTTCCCGCCGCCCTCCTCGACCACCAGGCTGGAGCCGCGCAGCAGCCGGTGCACGGTGACGCCGCCCTCGTACGGGGTGGCCGCGTCGCCGGTCGCCTGGAACAGCAGCGCCGGCGGCAGTTCGTGGTTGGTGACGTCCACAGGCTGTCGCGATTCCGTGGGCCAGAACGCGCACGGCGCGTTGTACCAGGCGTTGTTCCAGGCCATGAAGGGAGCCTTCTCGTACACGTCCCAGTTGTCGTCGCGCCAGTCGTCCCAGTCGCGCGGCCAGCCCGCGTCGCGGCACTCCACCGCGGTGTAGACGCTGTAACCGTTGTCGCCGGAGGCGTCCACGGCCCCGAAGTTCTCGTACGCCTCGACGAGCGGGTCGGTGCTCCGGTCGTTCACGTACGCGGCGAACGCCTCCGCCAGGTAGGGCCAGTAGCCGTTGTAGTAGCCGCCGGGAATGAAGGTGTCCTCCAGCTCCGAGGCCCCGACCTTCCCGTCCGCGGGCTGCTTCGCCAGTGCCGTCCGCATGGCGTACCAGGCGCCCTCGATCCGCTCGGGGTCGGTGCCCAGCCCGTACGTCGTGTCGTGCTCGGCGATCCAGGCGAGGAAGGCCCGGTGACGGTCGTTGAAGACGTGGTCCTGATGGAGATTGGCGTCGTACCAGACGCCGGTCGGGTCGACGACGGAGTCCAGGACAAGGCGCCGCACCCGGTTCGGGTGGAGCTTGGCGTATACGGCGCCCAGATAGGTGCCGTACGAGTAGCCGAAGTAGTTGATCCTCTCCTCGCCGAGCGCCCGGCGGATCGCGTCCACGTCCCGTGCGGCGCTGACCGTGTCGATGTACGGCAGCACGTCCGAGTACTTCTCGCCGCAGGCCTCGGCGAACGACTTCGCGCGCGCGAGGTTGGCCTTCTCGACGGCCGGGGTGGCGGGCAGGGAGTCGGGGCGGACCGGATCGAAGTGGCCCGGCCGGCAGTTCAGGGCGGGCTTGCTCTTCCCCACGCCGCGCGGGTCGAAGCCGATGACGTCGTACTGGGCGGCCACCTCCGCGGGCAGCGAGGACGCCACGAACCCGGCGAGCGTCAGCCCGCTCCCACCAGGGCCGCCGGGATTGACCAGCAGCGGCCCCTGGTACTTCTCGGCGGTGTGCGGGATGCGGGACAGCGCCAGCGTGATCCGCTTCCCGTCCGGACGCGCGTGGTCGAGCGGCACCGAGAGGGACGCGCACTGGAGCGTCGGGTAGTCGGCCGTGCCGCACTTCTTCCAGCTGAGCTTCGCGGCCCGCGAGGTGCTCGCGGGAGGCGCTGCGCTCGCGGGGTGCGGCGCGCTCGCCTCGGCGGGGACGGCCGTGACGGTCCCGGCGGCGATGACGGCGGCGCCGCACAGCACGGCTGCGCGTTGTCTCATGGCGTCCTCCCGGACGGAGAGGCTGCGGCCCGCGCGGGTCGCGGTCCTCGCCGCATCGTCCCGGGGAGAGTCCGTGAAGGAACACATTCCGCCCGTACTTGACCCAATTGCGTCGGCGAATGCCCTCGACTGGTGGCCTGATGGATGGCCTGATCCATGCGGTGTCCCACATCGGCCCGGCCGTCGGCGCGGACCTGGTGCTCCCACCGGGTATCTCCCTGACGAGGGCCCCGCACCCCACGACCGGAGGCTGACATGCCCCAACCACCCAGCCCGAGCGGCATCGTCACGTCGGCGACCACCTGGTCGTGGCCGGAGCGTGCGTGATGGCCGCGCCGATGGGAGCGCGGAGCTTCCTGCAAGCCCTCAGGGACGAGGGCCTGGTCGTCGTCGAGGTCGGCGCCTGGGAGGAACACAACCGCAACCACACGGGTCCCTGGGGGCCCGTGCACGGCGTGATGATCCACCACACCGTCACCAGGGGCAGCGCCCGCACGGTGGAGATCTGCCGCAAGGGCTACGCGGGACTGCCGGGGCCGCTGTGCCACGGCGTCATCACCAAGGACGGCAAAGTGCACCTGGTCGGCTACGGGCGGGCCAACCACGCGGGGCTGGGAGACGACGACGTCCTCCGCGCCGTCATGGACGAAGCGCGTCTGCCGGCGGACAACGAGGCGAACACCGACGGCAACCGGCACTTCTACGGCTTCGAGTGCGAGAACCTCGGCAACGGCGACGACCCCTGGCCCGCCGCCCAACTGGACGCCATCGAACGCGCCGCCGCCGCCGTCTGCCGCCGCCACGGCTGGAACGAGCGCTCCGTGATCGGCCACCTCGAATGGCAGCCCGGAAAGGTCGACCCGCGCGGCTTCACCATGGCCTCGATGCGCGCCCGGATCGAAGAACGCCTCACCCACCCCGCCGGCTGGACCCCCGGCGACCCCGAGGAGGACGACATGCCGCGAGCGATCGGCCGCTACGACAGCGACGACCAGCGGATCACGCCCCGCAAGTGGACCACGCTCAACGTCGACGGGGTGGACCTGCTCACCCGGGCGTCCCACTACCAGGCCATGGCCCAGATCCAGGCGGAAGTCCCGCCGGGCTCCACCCTCCAGGGCCGCTTCTACCACCTGCGTCCAGGCGGCTCCCGCTGGAACGGCCCGATCACCGAACGGACCGGCACCGACGGCAGCAGCTTCGCGGACTTCCACAACAGCGGGTCCATCGTCGCCGACGAGCGACTGCGATTCGAGTTCATGTACTACCCGGCCGACAGCGGCGACCAGGCGCCGATCACGATCACGGCGGCGTATGTGCGCGGCCTCTACTGGGAGGCCTGACGAAAGATCCCGCTACGGGAAGACAGCGCTCAGAGAAGCGAGAGCTGGACCGGCTCGGTCGCCGCGAGCTGATCCGGCTCCGGCGGTGCCGGCTCCGCGATCCGGCGCGGCATCCCCGCGCGCGTGGGCCCGATGCCGTACTCCTGGGCCAGGTCGTGCACTTGGCGCGTGATCCGGCGCTGGTACCACTTCGGGGCGTAGGCGCCCTCCGCGTACAGCCGCTCGTACCGGCGCACCAGGTGTGGGTGGTGCTGCGTCAGCCAGGCCATGAACCACTCCCGGGCGCCTGGCCGCAGATGCAGCACCAGGGGGGTCACCGACGTGGCGCCGGCGGCGGCGATCGCCCGTACGGTCGCTCGCAGTTGGGCCGGTTCGTCGCTGAGGAACGGGATGACCGGTGCCATCAGCACGCCGCAGCCGATGCCGTGCTCACCCAGGGCCCGTACGACCTCCAGGCGGCGCTCCGGCGCCGGAGTACCCGGCTCCACGGTGCGCCACAGCTCGGGGTCGGTGAAGCCGACCGAGACCGAGATTCCCACGTCGGTCACCCGGGCCGCCCGCGTCAGCAGGTCCAGGTCGCGCAGGATCAGCGTGCCCTTGGTCAGGATCGAGAAGGGGTTGGCCCGCTCGGTGAGGGCCGCGATGATGCCCGGCATCAGCCGGTAGCGGCCCTCGGCGCGCTGGTAGCAGTCGACGTTGGTGCCCATCGCGACGTGCTCGCCCTGCCATCGGCGCGAGGCCAGCTGGCGGCGGAGCAGCTCGGGCGCGTTCACCTTGACGACGATCTGCGAGTCGAAGCCGAGCCCCGTGTCGAGGTCCAGGTAACTGTGCGTCTTGCGCGCGAAGCAGTAGACGCACGCGTGCGAGCAGCCCCGGTAGGGGTTCACCGTCCACTCGAAGGGCATGCGCGAGGCGCCCGGCACCCGGTTGAGGACCGAACGGGCCCGCACCTCGTGGAAGGTGATGCCGCGGAACTCGGGCGTGTCGAACGTGCGGGTGGTGACCGCGTCCGCGCCGAACAGCGCGGGGTCGGCCGCCCGGGCGTGGTCGGAGTCCGTGAGGTTCTCCCAGCGCATTGACGCCTCCTCGGTAGCACTGCCCACACAATAGAACACTTGTTCCCTTGATCGTGCGGATGAGTCGCGCGGGGCCGCTTCGCGCCCCCCGATTTGGTGGCCGGGCGGTGGGGTGGTTGGCTTGCCCGGACCCCGAGAACCAGGCCCTGGAGGAACCCGATGGCGCAGGTCGAGGCGACTACGGAGCGGATCGTCGCAGCGGACGCGGAGACGGTGTTCGACACCCTCGCCGACTACAGCGGCACCCGCGAGAAGCTGCTGCCCGAGCACTTCAGCGAGTACGAGGTCCGCGAGGGCGGCGACGGCGAGGGCACCCTTGTGCACTGGAAGCTCCAGGCCACCAGCAAGCGCATCCGTGACTGCCTGCTGGAGGTCACCGAGCCGACCGACGGCGAGCTGGTCGAGAAGGACCGCAACTCCTCCATGGTCACCACCTGGCGGGTCACCCCGGCCGGTGAGGGCAAGTCCCGGGTGGTCGTCGTGACCACCTGGCAGGGTGCCGGCGGTGTCGGCGGATTCTTCGAGAAGACCTTCGCACCCAAGGGGCTCGCCCGGATCTACGACGCGATGCTCGCCAAGCTCGCCACCGAGGTCGAGAAGTAGTCAGAAGTAGCCAAAGGGCAAGTGCGGGGCGGTCGTTGGCCGCCTCACCGGTTCGAGTGATCTCCGCGAGATACCGCCGTATGCCGTAACTCTTCGCACTTGTTCGCAGTTGTCGCCTCAGGCGGCAATTGTGAGCAGGTGTGACGAGGGGAGCGATACGTGGGCGGGATCACTCTGGTGCAGGACGAACCGGCCACCGCGCCCCCGACGCCTCCCGAGCCCCCCGCGCCCGAGCCGGATCCGGGTGCCGGGCTGAGCCCGCGCCGGGTGCGGCTGGTCTTCGTCGGACTGATGCTGGCGCTGCTGCTCGCCGCGCTGGAGCAGATGATCGTGGCCACGGCGCTGCCGAAGATCGTCGGCGAGCTGTACGGCCTGGACAAGATGTCCTGGGCGATCACCGCCTACCTGCTCACCTCCACCGTCGGCCTGCCGATCTACGGCAAGCTCGGTGACCTCTTCGGGCGCAAGGGCGTCTTCCAGTTCGCCATCCTGGTGTTCATCGTCGGCTCGGCACTCGCCGGCCGGGCGCAGACCATGGACCAGCTGATCGCCTTCCGCGCGGTGCAGGGTGTCGGCGCGGGCGGCCTGATGATCGGTGTGCAGGCGATCATCGCGGACATCGTGCCGCCCCGTGAACGCGGCCGCTTCATGGGCCTGATCGGCGCCGCTTTCGGACTCGCCTCGGTCGCCGGCCCCCTGCTGGGCGGCTACTTCACCGACCATCTGTCCTGGCGCTGGTGTTTCTACATCAACGTGCCCTTCGGGCTGGTCACCATGGCCGTCGTGGCCGTGGTACTGAAGCTGCCCAAGCCGACGGCCAAGCCTCGCCTCGACATCCTCGGCGCGCTGCTGCTCGCCGCCGCCTCCACCTGCCTGGTGCTGCTGACCAGCTGGGGCGGCACCGAGTACGAGTGGGGCTCGGAGGTCATCCTCGGCCTCGCCGCCGGAGCGGTCGCGTCCACCGTCCTCTTCCTGGTCGCCGAGCACTTCGCGCCCGAACCGCTGATCCCGCTGCGGCTGTTCCGGGACTCCGTCTTCAACGTCACCGGCCTGGTCGGTCTCGTCATCGGCGTCGCCCTGTTCGGCGCCGCCAGCTATCTGCCGACCTTCCTGCAGATGGTCGACGGCGCCACCGCCACCGAGTCCGGCCTGCTGATGCTGCCGATGATGGGCGGCATCGTCGGCACCTCGATCATCTCCGGTCAGATGATCAGCCGTACCGGGCACTACCGGTCCCATCCGATCGTCGGCAGTGCCCTGTCCGTCGTCGGCATGTGGCTGCTGTCCGGGCTCGACGCCGACACGCCCCGGCTGCACTACAGCATCTGGATGGCGGTCCTCGGCGCCGGTATCGGCATGGTGATGCCCGTACTGATCCTCGCCGTGCAGAACTCCGTGCGCCCCGCCGACCTCGGCACCGCCACCAGTGCCAACAACTACTTCCGGCAGATCGGCGGCAGCGTCGGCGCGGCCATCTTCGGCACCCTCTTCGCCGACCGGCTCACCGACGCCCTGGCCGACCGGGTCCCCGCCGAGACGGGCGCCGGGCTGCCCGACGCCGAGGCCATCACCCCACAGCTCGTCCACTCCCTGCCCCCGGCGCTGCGCGACGCCTACATCGGGGCGTACGCCGACGCCATGCCGCGGATCTTCCTCTACCTGGTGCCGGTACTCGTCCTCGGGCTGCTCATCGCCTTCTTCCTCAAGGAGAAACCACTGGTGTCCCACAACGCCCCCGTCACCGAGCAGGAAACCGCCCAGACCGCCCAGACCGCGCAGCCCGCCCCCGTTCCCCAGGCCCGGTCGCCGTACGCCGCCGGTATCGCCGTATGCGGCACGGTGCAGCACCCCGACGGCACCGTCGTGCCCCGCGCGGCGCTCACCCTCATCGACGTCGGCGGCCGGCAGATCGGCCGGGGCGCCAGCGGCGACGACGGACGGTACGCGCTGGCCACGCCCGGCTCGGGGACGTACGTCCTGATCGCCGCGGCCGGCGGTCACCAGCCGCAGGCGGTCTCCGTGACCGTCGGCGAACGCCCGGTGGAACTGGACGTGGTCCTCGGCGGCGCCGGCCGCCTCGCCGGCAGTGTGCTCACCGCGGACGGCAGCCCCGTACGCGACGCGACCGTCACGCTCACCAACGTCCACGGCGAGGTCGTCGCCACCACCCGCAGCGGCCGGGAGGGCGGCTACGTCATCACCGAGCTGGTGGCCGGCGAGTACACCCTCGCCGGCAGCGCCCCCGCCTTCCGCCCGGCCGCGCTGCCCGTCAGCGTCCAGGCCGCCCGGGAGACCCGCCAGGACGTGGAGCTGGCCGGCGGCGCCGTGCTGCGCGGCACCGTGCGCGCCAGTGGCGGACGGGCCGTGGAGGACGCGCGCGTGACGCTGCTCGACGCGGCGGGCAACGTGGTGGACACGCTGACCACGGGGCCGGACGGAACCTTCCGGTTCGTCGACCTGTCGTCCGGCGAGTACACCGTCATCGCCGCCGGCTACCCGCCCGTGGCCACCGTGCTCCAGGTGGCCGGCGGCGGCCGCACGGAGCGCGACCTCCAGCTCGGGCACGAGGACTGAGGGCGGGCGCCGGCGCGCGGGTGAGCGCCGGTGCGTTTGCGCGCCACCAATTCCCCCGTTGCCGCACATGGTCACCGACGACCGCCGTACCGTGGTGACGGCGACACAGATCTTGCGGAGCCGTGGGGAGAGAGGGTCTGACGCCATGGACCATGGCACCCAGCGGGACGCACCTCCAGGCCGCCGGGCCGGACCCGGCGCCGTGCCGGCGGACCCCGTGGCGGGCCGGGTCCCGCTGGCCGTCGTCGTGGTGGACCGCGACGGGCTGGTCTCCCACTGGAGCCGGGGCGCACGACGGCTGTTCGCCCTGCCCAAGGAAGAGGCGATCGGCCGACCCGCCCCCGACCTGCTGCCCGTCTCGGGCGTGCTCCCCGGGGACGAGGACGTCACCGGATACGGCTCGTACGCGGCCTACGACGGCCTCGGGCCCGGTCTGGAGTCCTCCCTCGACGGGCGCTTGTCCTACCCGGCGGCGGGCCGCGCCCGCCTGACCGTGCCGGGCAACGACCGCGTCGACGTGCTGTGGTGGGCGTACCCGCTGGTGGGACCCGGCCCGGAGCGGCTGCTGGTGCTGGCCGCCGACGCGGACGGCCTGCGCCGGGACTACGCCGACGGCGGCGCCGAGGAGACGGCCGTCGAGCGGATCGCGCCCGGCTTCGCGCTGCACACCGACTTCCCCGGCGCCGAGGAACTCGCCCGCCGCCTCCCCGAGATCCTGCCCAGCATGAGCGTCGGCGAGAGCGCCCGCATCGTCGCGCAGGTCCTCGAACTGGGCTACCCGATCCTGGAGTTCAGCCAGCACGACCGGGTGCCCGTCACCCCCGACTGGGGCGTGCCCCGGCGCGCCGAGCGCAGGGCGCGTCGCGAGCGGGCGGCCCGGGCGCTGGCGGCGGGCGAGCCGGTGCCGGACGAGCTGCGGGACGAGGCGGAGGACCTGGAGTACGCCGCAGTCCGCGAGCGCCTGGAATTCCTCAACGAGGTCAGCGGACGGATCGGCACCTCGCTGGACCTCTCCCGGACCATCGTCGAGGTCAGCAAGGCGGTCGTCCCGCGCTTCACCGACGTCGCGGGCACCTATCTGCGCGAACAGGTCGTCGCCGGCGAGGGGTTCCCCGACGGCGTGCCGGACACGACGACGATGTGGCACCGGGTCGCCCTGGAGCACACCGACGAACCCGGCCGCTGGGACGACGTCGTGCCGGTCGGCGAGGCCATGCCGTTCCCGGCGCACACCCCCTTCTTCCAGTGCATGACCAGCGGCGAGCCGGTCCTGGTCCCCCGCATCACCGAGGAGATGGGCCACGCCATCGCCTCCCAGTTCGAGAAGCGGGACATCCGGCCGCTCATCACGGGCCGCTCGATGCTGCTGGTACCGCTGAAGGCGCGCAACGTCGTCCTGGGCTTCATGATCCTTCTCCGGCACCCGGAGCGGCCCGTCTTCAACGACATGGACCGGGTCACCGGCGCCGAACTCGCCGCCCGCGCGGGTCTCGTCCTCGACAACGCCCGCATGTACACGCACCAGGAGAACGTCGCCGAGACGCTCCAGGACAGCATGCTGCCGCACATCCCCGCGCGCATGGCCGGCTGCGACATCGCCACCCGCTATCTGCCCGGCACCCTCCTCGGCCGGGTCGGCGGCGACTGGTTCGACTCGGTCAAGCTGCCCGGCGCCCGCACCGCCCTCGTGGTCGGCGACGTCATGGGGCACGGCCTCAACTCGGCGGCCATGATGGGCCAGTTGCGCACCGCCGTGCAGACCATGGCAGGGCTCGACCTGCCGCCCGCCCAACTCCTGCGCAACCTCGACGACCTCGCCCAGCGGCTCGGCGACACCCACCTGGCGACCTGCCTGTACGCCGTCTACGACCCGATCGCCGGTGAACTGCACCTCGCCAACGCCGGTCACATCCCACCCGTGCTGGTCCGGGCCGAGGACGGCCACAGCGAGCTGATCGACCTGCCCACGGGAGCGCCGATCGGCGTCGGCGGGGTGCCCTTCGAGGCGGTACGTGTGCCGGTGGCGCCCGGCGACCGGCTGGTGATGTGCACCGACGGCCTGGTGGAGATGCGCGGCGAGGACATCGGCGTCGGCCTCGCCACCCTCTGCGAGTCCGCCGCCCACCCGGCCGCGTCCATGGACGACGCCTGCGACACCATCATCCGCGCGCTGGGCACGCGCGGGGGCCGCAAGGACGACGTGGCGCTGCTGATGGCCAGACTCACCGGCATCGAGCCCGACGCCGTCGCCGAATGGCGCCTCGCCCGCGACCCGGCCGAGGTCGGCCGAGCCCGCGCGGCGGTCCGCGAGCAGCTGCACGACTGGGGCCTGCCGAAACTGGCCGACCCCGCCGAGCTGATGGTCAGCGAACTCGTCACCAACGCCGTACGGCACGCCCACTCACGTCCCGTCGAGCTGCGGCTTATCCGCGCCGACACGCTGCTGTGCGAGGTGGACGACGACGACCACGAACTGCCGACGCTGCGCAGCGCGGGCCCCGACGACGAGACCGGGCGAGGGCTGCGCGTGGTCAGCACCCTCGCCCGCGAATGGGGCGCGAGCCGCACCAGGACGGGCAAGACAGTCTGGTTCGAACTGACGCTGCCCCGCCGCTGAGACGCCTCACGGCCCCGGGGGGCGCACTCCGTTCGCACGTCCGGTGAAGGAATGCGCCGGACGCTTGTGGCCGTGCGCCGGGCGCGGTACACCGTACGAGCCCGTCATCGCCGACGGGTCGTACGTCGTCGCACCTGGGGAGACGCGCATGAGCGTGACGAGTCGGTACCGGGACGCCTGGGAGAGCTTCTGGAACGAGGCACCCGAGGGCCAAGGAGCGGTGTTCTGGGACGCGGAGCCGATACTGACCGCCGGCCGCCACCTGGCCCACTTCGAGCCGCACCTCACCGATCCCGGCCTGCCGATGATCGACCTCGGCTGCGGCAACGGCACCCAGACCCGCTACTTCGCCGACCGCTTCCCGCATGTCGTCGGCGCCGACCTGAGCGCCGCCGCCCTCGACCACGCCCGGCACGCCGACCCCGCCGGCCAGGCGGCGTACCGGCAACTGGACGCCGCCGACAAGGCCGAGGCGGAGACGCTGCACGCGGAGCTGGGAGACGCCAACGTCTATGTGCGGGGCGTCCTGCACCAGTGCGAGCCCGACGACCGGCAACCGCTGGCCGACGCCCTCGCCGCGCTCCTCGGGGAACGCGGCCGCGCCTTCCTGGTGGAGCCCTCCCAGGCGGCCAAGACCGTGCTGATGGGGCTGGCCCAGGGGCCCGAGGGACCGCCTGCCAAGCTCGCGCCCGTCCTCCGGCACGGCTTGACCCCGGGAGCGGTCCCCGACGAGGCGGTGCCGGAGTACCTCCGCGCGGCCGGACTCACCGTCCTGGCGAGCGGTGAACTGCCGCTGATCACCACGGAGTACACACCGGACGGCACCCGGATCGAGCTGCCGTCGACGTGGGTGGTGGTCGGGCACACGCGGAGCTGAGTGGGCGCGAACGAGTGGTGAGGCGGCGCTTGCCCCTGCCTGAGCGGACACGCGTGGCCGGTCAAGTGTTCTGAGGGCGGGCCCGCGTCAGCCCGCGCTGCGTACTCCGAGGTCGTCGGTACGCTCCTGCGGCACCTCTACCGGTTCGGCCGCCGGAGCCCCCGGCTTCTTGAGGGTGAACGCCAGCAGACCACCGATCACGGAGGCCGCGCCGCCGATCCACATCGCGGTGCGCAGACCGTCCGAGAGGTCCGCCACGGCGGGGGCTTCGCCGGACAGGCCGGCCGTGGCGACCGCGACGAGAACCGCGAGTCCGGCGGCTCCGCCGATGTGCTGCGAGGTGGTGGCCAGCGCCGAGGCGACACCGGCCTCCTGCGGAGCCACACCCGACGCGGCGCAGACGAACATCGCCGGGAACGTGACACCGCCGCCGATACCCCAGATGACCAGGCCGGGGACCAGGGCCCAGAAGGAGGCGCCGGTCGTCATCGGGACGGCCAGCACGATCATGCCGATGCCGTTCACCGCCATGCCGGTGAAGAGCGTGGCGCGCGGGCCCCAGGAGCCGAGGAGCAGGCCCGCCAGCTTCAGGGACGCGCCCATCGAGATGATCGTCAGCGGGACGAAGGCGAGGCCGGCCTCCAGCGCGTCGTAAGCGAGCACGCCCTGGAGGTAGTTGGTGAAGATGTAGTAGGAGCCGCCGAGAGCGCTCTGGAAGACCAGGATGATCAGGATGGCCGTCACGAGGCTGCGGTTGCCGAACAGGCGCATGGGCACCAGCGGGTTGCTGGTCTTGTTCTCCACCATCGCGAAGACGGCGAGGAGCACGACACCGGCGACGATCGAACCGGCACCGCGCAGCGAACCCCAGCCCGCCTCGGGGCCGCTGACCAGACCGAGCACCAGCAGCGACGAACCGGCTGTGGCGAGGATCGCGCCCACGGCGTCGAAGCCGCCCTGAGAGCCGGCGGCGCGCTCGTCGGGAGCGAGGGTGCCGGGAGCGGCGACCGCCGCGAGCAGGGCCAGCGGTACGAGGACGAACAGGACCCACTCCCAGCCCCAGGCATCGGTCAGGACCCCGCCGAGCAGCGCGCCGGCGGCCAGACCGCCACTGCCGCAGGCACCCCAGACCGCGAGTGCCTTGTTGCGCTCGGGGCCTTCGGCGAAGCGCGTGTTGATCAGGGTGAGCGTGGCCGGCGTGAGCAGAGCGGCGCCGAAGCCCTGGATGGCGCGCGCCGTGATCAGCACGCCGGGGGACTCGGCGAAACCGCCGAGGAGGCAGGAGAGGCCGAAGATCACGAGCCCGAGGATGAACATGCGGCGGGCGCCGAGGCGGTCGACCATACGGCCGCCGAAGAGCAGGAATCCGCCGAAGGCTACCGCGTAGGCGCTGACCACCCACTGCAGCGACTGGGCGCCGAAGCCGAGCCCTCCGCCGATTTCCGGAAGAGCGACGAACACGATGTTGTAGTCGACGGCGACGATGAACTGGGCGAACGCCAGCAGCGCGAGCATGAGCCCGGTGCGCCGCTGGGTCCCGGGGGTGGTATCAACCACGGCCATGGCTTCCTTAGTTGGTCGGCACGAACGGCATGGGAACGCCTGAGCGGAAGATGATTTCTGCACGGTGAATTATTACTACACGGCGTTCAATGTTTGCACGGCGTACTGTCGCTCAACGCTGTTAGGCTGTCAAGCATGGGAGACGCGACGACGCAGAGCCGGCGGGCCCGACTGCGGGCCGAGACCACAGCCGAGATCAAGGCGATTGCGCTCACACACATGGCGACCGGCGGCCCGGCGGCCATCTCGCTGCGAGCCATCGCCCGGGAGATGGGCATGACGGCGGGCGCCATCTACAGCTACTTCACCAGCCGCGACGATCTGATCACCGCGCTGACCGCCGACGTGTACGACTCGTTGGCGAACGTGTTGGAGGCCGCACACCGGCACGCGCCGTCGGGGCGCTCCGCGGACAAGGTGCTGGCCCACGCCCACGCCTACCGGGAGTGGGCCATCGCGAACCCCGAGGAGTTCCGCCTCATCTACGGCGACCCGGTCCCGGGTTACAAGGCCCCCGAGGCCGGTGCCGCCCAGGAAGCCGAACACCGTCTGTGCGCCGTGCTCCTCGGGCTGGTCGCCGATGCCTGGCCGCAGGCCGCCGCCTCGCAGGCGGGGTGCGACTACGACTGGTCCGACTTCCAGCCGAGCCTCGCCGTCATGGCCCGGGAGTTGTTTCCGGACCTGCCGCCCGCGGTGGTTGCGCTCTGCCTGCGCGTGTGGAGCCGGATGCACGGGCTGCTCACGCTGGAGGTCTACGGCCACCTGCGGCACCAGGTCCACGAGCCCGGCAAGCTGTACGAGGCTGACATGCACGACCTCATCCGCACGCTCGGACTCGAGGACCACGCAGAAGTGCCGTCGGCCAACGGCTGATACGAACCGGCCGATCTCTTGGAAAGGGCTGGTCGTAGACCGTACGAGGTGACTTCAGTGGTCCGGACCACCGATAGTTGTCCACAGCCCTGGCCGAGGTCGCTGGGCACCACGTACGGTTTCGAGGCATGAAGATCCTCATCAGCGCCGACATGGAAGGCGCCACCGGTGTCACCTGGCCGGCCGACGTGCTGCCGGGGACGCCGCAGTGGGAGCGGTGCCGGTCGATGTTCACCTCGGACGTGAACGCGGCCGTGCTGGGCTTCCTCGACGGCGGTGCCGACGAGGTGCTCGTCAACGAGGCCCACTGGACCATGCGCAACCTGCTCCTGGAGCGGCTCGACGAGCGTACGCAGATGCTCACCGGGCGGCACAAGGCGCTGTCCATGGTGGAGGGCGTCCAGCACGGGGACGTGGACGGCATCGCGTTCGTCGGGTACCACGCGGGCGCCGGTATGGAGGGCGTCCTCGCGCACACCTACCTCGCCAACCAGATCACCGGCGTCTGGCTGAACGACGTACGGGCCAGTGAGGGTCTGCTCAACGCACACGTCGTCGCCGAGTACGGGGTGCCGGTCGTGCTGGTCACCGGGGACGACGTGGCCTGCGAGGACGCGCTCGGGTACGCGCCCGAGGCGCTGAAGGTCGCGGTCAAGGACCATGTGTCGCGGTACGCGGCCGTGTGCCGTACGCCGGCCAGGACCGCCTCCGACATCCGGGCGGCGGCCAAGGAGGCGGCGGCGCTCGCGGTGCGGTACGAGCCGGTGAGCGGCGGGCCGTTCACGGTCGCCGTGGAGTTCGACGCCGAGCACCTGGCGGCGGCCTCGACGGTGGTGCCGGGTGTGGCGAGGGTCGGGGAGCGGAAGGTGGCGTACACCCACGACACCATGTTCGAGGCGATCCGTACCTTCAAGGCGGTCACCACGATCGCCTCGGCCGCGGTGGAGGAGCAGTATGGCTGAGCAGTCCCAGCACGCCGGCGCGGAGGCGCTGGACGAGGTCGTCCGGTTCACCTCCGAGCTGATCCGGATCGACACGACCAACCGGGGCGGCGGCGACTGCCGCGAGCGCCCGGCCGCCGAGTACGCCGCCACGAGGCTCGCCGAGGCCGGGATCGAGCCCACTCTGCTGGAGCGGACCGAGGGCCGCACCAACGTCGTCGCCCGGATCGAGGGCACCGACCCGTCGGCCGGTGCGCTGCTGGTGCACGGGCATCTGGACGTGGTGCCCGCCGAGGCCGCCGACTGGAGCGTGCACCCGTTCTCCGGCGAGATCCGCGACGGCGTCGTCTGGGGGCGCGGCGCCGTCGACATGAAGAACATGGACGCGATGATCCTGGCCGTCGTGCGCGAGTGGGCCCGGCAGGGGGTACGGCCCCGGCGGGACGTCGTCATCGCGTTCACCGCGGACGAGGAGGCCAGCGCCGAGGACGGGTCCGGGTTCCTCGCCGACCGGCACGCGGCGCTGTTCGAGGGTTGTACGGAAGGCGTCAGCGAGTCGGGGGCGTTCACCTTCCACGACGGCGCCGGGCGGCAGTTCTATCCGATCGCCGCCGGCGAGCGCGGCACGGGCTGGGTCAAGCTCACCGCGCGCGGGCGGGCGGGCCACGGTTCCAAGGTGAACCGGGAGAACGCGGTCACCCGGCTCGCGTCGGCGATCACCCGCATCGGCGACCACGAGTGGCCGCTGCGCCTGACCCCGACCGTGCGCGCCGCCCTCACCGAACTCGCCGCCGTCTACGGCATCGAGACCGACCTGCGCGACATCGACACGCTGCTGGACAAGCTCGGGCCCGCCGCGGGGCTGGTCGAGGCCACCGTCCGCAACAGCGGCAACCCGACCATGCTGGACGCCGGTTACAAGGTCAACGTCATCCCGGGCGAGGCCGTCGCCTACGTCGACGGGCGCTTCCTGCACGGCTGCGAGGACGAGTTCCGCAGTACCCTCGACCGGCTCACCGGGCCTGACGTGGACTGGGAGTTCGCCCACCGCGAGGTCGCCCTCCAGGCGCCGGTGGACTCGCCGGCGTACGCCAGGATGCGTGCAGCCGTCGAGGAGTTCGCCCCGGAGGGGCACGTGGTGCCGTACTGCATGTCCGGCGGCACGGACGCCAAGCAGTTCTCGCGGCTCGGTATCACCGGCTACGGATTCGCGCCGCTGAAGCTGCCCGAGGGCTTCGATTACCAGGCCCTCTTCCACGGCGTCGACGAACGCGTCCCCGTCGAGGCGCTGCACTTCGGCGTCCGCGTCCTCGACCGTTTCCTGCGCACGGCGTAGCGGCCGGGCCTCAGCAGGGCCCGCTCGACAAGCATCTGGAGGAGAAAGTGGGGGAGTCGGTGCGGACTCTGCCGTACGGATCGTGGCCCTCGCCCATCGACGCGGCCCTCGCCGCCGCGCACGACGGGCGCCCCGACGACGTGGCCTTCGTCGGCGAGGAGGTGTGGTGGACCGCGCCCCGGCCCATCGAGGGCGGTCGGCGCACGCTGGTGCGGCGGCATCCCGACGGCGCCGAGGAACCGGTGCTGCCCGCTCCGTGGAACGTGCGCAGCCGCGTCATCGAGTACGGCGGCCGGCCCTGGGCCGCGCTCATGACCGACACCGGGCCGCTGGTGGTCTTCGTGAACTTCGCCGACCAGCGGCTGTACGCCTACGAGCCGGGCGGCGGAGAGCCGCGCCCGCTGACGCCCGTCTCCCCGGTGGGCGGCGGGCTGCGCTGGGCGGAGCCGGACGTGCGTGGCGAGCGCGGCGAGGTGTGGTGCGTCCTGGAGGAGTTCACCGGTGACGGGCCGAGCGATGTGCGCCGGGTCCTGGCTGCGGTGCCGCTGGACGGCTCGGCGGCCGACGAACGGGAAGCGGTCCGCGAACTCACCGGCGCCCGGCACCGCTTCGTCACCGGCCCCCGCGTCTCGCCCGACGGGCGGCGCGCCGCCTGGCTCGCCTGGGACCACCCGCGCATGCCCTGGGACGGCACCGAACTGGTCGTGGCCGAGATCGGCCCCGACGGTACGTTCCGGGACGCCCGGACGGTCGCCGGCGGGCCCGAGGAGTCCATCGCCCAGGCGGACTGGGCGCCCGACGGTGCTCTGCTCCACGCCTCCGACCGCACCGGCTGGTGGAACCTCTACCGCGACGGCCGGCCGCTCTGCGCCCGCGGGGAGGAGTTCGGCGGGCCGCTGTGGAAGCTCGGGCAGCGCTGGTTCGCCCCGCTGGACAGCGGCCTGATCGCCGTCGTGCACGGCCGCGGCGCCACCGCCCTCGGCATACTCGACCCCGAGACCGGTGAGGTCGTCGACGCCGCGGGCCCCTGGACCGAGTTCGCGGCGACCCTCGCCGCGCACGGCGAGGTAGTCGTGGCCGTCGGCGCGAGCCCGCGCAGCGCCTTCGAGGTGGTCGAGCTCGACGCCCGTACCGGCCGCGCCCGGGTGGTCGGCGCCCGGCACGACGACGCGGTGGACCCGGCGTACTACCCCGACCCGCGGATCCGCACCTTCACCGGACCCGCCGGGCGCGAGATCCACGCCCACCTCTATCCGCCGCACCACCCCGGCTGCCGCGCACCGGACGGTGAGCTGCCGCCGTACGTGGTCTGGGCGCACGGCGGGCCCACCAGCCGGTCTCCCCTCGTACTGGACCTGGAGATCGCCTACTTCACCTCGCGCGGCATCGGCGTCGCGGAGGTCAACTACGGCGGCTCCACGGGGCACGGCCGGGAGTACCGCAACCGGCTGCGCGAGCAGTGGGGCGTGGTCGACGTCGAGGACTGCGCCGCCGTCGCCCTCGCCCTGGCCGGCGAGGGCACCGCCGACCGGGAGCGGCTCGCCGTGCGCGGTGGCAGCGCGGGTGGCTGGACGGCCGCCGCCTCGCTGGCCACGACCGACGTCTACGCCTGCGGCACGGTCAGCTACCCGATCCTCGACCTGACCGGCTGGGGCACGGGGGAGACCCACGACTTCGAGTCGAAGTACCTGGAGAGCCTCATCGGCCCGTACGCCGAGGTGCCCGCCCGGTACGTCGAGCGGTCGCCCGCCGAGCACGCCGACCGCGTCACCGCGCCGTTCCTGCTGCTCCAAGGGCTGGACGACGTGATCTGCCCGCCCGTGCAGTGCGAGCGGTTCCTCGCCCGCATGGCGGGCCGGGGAGTGCCGCACGCGTACCTCACCTTCGAGGGCGAGGGGCACGGGTTCCGCCGGGCGGAGACCATGGTGCGCGCTCTGGAGGCCGAACTCTCCCTCTACTCCCAGGTCTTCGGTCTGAATCCGCGCGGCATCCCGACCCTGGCGCTGGACCGGTGACGAGGGTGGGAGACCTGACCCGGCCGGCCCGGCTCGCCCCCGGCGCCCGGGTGGCCGTCGTCGCGCCCAGTGGGCCCGTGCCCGAGGAGCGGCTTCAGGCGGGCCTGGACGTGCTGCGCGGCTGGGACCTCGACCCGGTCGTGGCCCCGCACGTCCTGGACCGGCACGACACCTTCCACTACCTCGCGGGCGCCGACGCCGACCGGGCCGCCGACCTCCAGGCCGCCTGGTGCGACCCGTCCGTGGACGCGGTGCTGTGCGCCCGCGGCGGGTACGGCGTGCAGCGCCTGACCGACCTGCTCGACTGGGAGGCGATGCGCGCGGCCGGGCCGAAGGTGTTCGTCGGCTTCAGCGACATCACCGCGCTGCACGAGGCGTTCGCCACCCGGCTGGGCCTGGTCACACTGCACGGTCCGATGGCCGCGGGGATCGACTTCCTGAAGAACGCGCGGGCGCAGGAGCATCTGCGGGCCACCCTGTTCGCTCCGGAGACGGTCCGCGTGATCGCCTCCGGTGGCACGCCGATGGTCCCCGGCCGGGCGCGCGGCGTCACCCTCGGCGGCTGCCTGTGCCTGCTCGCCGCCGAACTGGGCACCCCGCACGCCCGTCCCTCCGCGCGCGGCGGCCTGCTGTGCCTGGAGGACGTGGGGGAGGAGACGTACCGGCTGGACCGCTACCTCACCCAGCTGCTGCGCGCCGGCTGGCTCGACGGGGTCGGCGGGGTGCTGCTCGGCTCGTGGCACGCGTGCGAGCCCTACGAGCGGCTGCGGCCGATGCTGGCCGACCGGCTCGGCGGACTCGGCGTGCCGGTCGTCGAGGACTTCGGCTTCGGCCACTGCGAGGGGGCGCTGACCGTCCCGTTCGGCGTAACGGCGGAACTGGACGCGGACGCGGGCACCTTGACGCTGGACCGGCCGGCACTGCGCTGACCGCTGTGCCGGCTGACCACTGCGCCGACGAGGCCCGCGCGCGGCGACACGGCGTCGTAGGCTGGCGAAATGCCGCACAACGCATCCCGCCACCTCGCCGAAGGCCCTCGCGTGGGCATACGGCACTTCACCTACGAGGACGGCGCCGAGTTCACCGCCCGGGCCCGGGAGAGCAAGGACCTGCACCACCCGTGGCTCTTCCCGCCGGACAGCGCCCAGGCGTACGAGGCCTACGCCGCCCGGCTGATCGAGGACCCGACGAAGGCCGGGTTCCTGCTGTGCGAGAAGGACGGGGCGGAGGGCGGCTCCATCGCCGGGTTCGTCAACATCAACAACATCGTCGAGGGCGGCTTCCTCAGCGGCGCGCTCGGCTACGGCGCCTTCGCGCACGCGGCGGGGCGCGGGCTGATGCGCGAGGGGCTGGACCTCGTCGTGCGGTACGCGTTCGGACCGATGCGGCTGCACCGGCTGGAGATCAACGTGCAGCCGGGCAACGCCGCCTCGATCGGGCTGGCCCGCGCCTGCGGCTTCCACCTGGAGGGCTTCTCCCCGAGGATGCTCTACATCGACGGGGCCTGGCGCGACCACCAGCGCTGGGCGATCACCGCCGAGACCGTGACTTCCCCGCGTCGACCGCACGACCCTGTGCCGCCGCCGACACGGCACCCAGCGAATTAAACGTGAGCGACGTCGCGCGAACGTGACCGGCGGCGCCCCTGTTCACGGCACCGGTGAGCGGCTTCCATGGGGAAGCGTGACGACGATCCGACGTGAGGTACTGAGCCTGCCCGCCGCGCCGCTGGGACCGGACAACCCCCTGCCGCCGTTGCGCCCCCTGGACGAGGCCCACCGCATCGACGAACGCGACCGGGCCGGCCTGCCGCGCGACATGGCCCGCCAGGTCGACTACGAGCCACTGCGCAGCCTGCTGCCCGTGCGGGTCCGGGACGGCTACGACCGGCGGCGCGAGGCCCGGCAGGTCGACGCCCTCGTCATCGAGAACGACCGGCTGCGGGCCACCGTCCTGCCCGGCCTCGGCGGCCGCATCGCCTCCCTCCACCACAAGCCGACCGACCGCGAGCTCCTCTACGTCAACCCCGTGCTCCAGCCCGCCAACTTCGCCCTCAACGGCGCCTGGTTCTCCGGCGGCATCGAATGGAACATCGGCGCCACCGGCCACACCACCCTGTCCTGCTCGCCCGTGCACGCCGCCCGCGTGCCCGCCCCCGACGGCGGAGAGATGCTGCGCCTGTGGGAGTGGGAACGGCTGCGCGACCTGCCCTTCCAGGTCGACCTGTGGTTGCCGGAGGGCTCCGACTTCCTCCACGTCGGCGTCCGTATCCGCAACCCGCACGAGCGCCCGGTGCCGACGTACTGGTGGTCCAACATCGCCGTGCCCGAGGAGCGGCGCGTCCTCGCCCCGGCCGACGAGGCCTATCACTTCGGCTACGAGCGGCGCCTGCGCCGGGTGCCCGTCCCGTCGTACGGCGGAGCCGACCGGACGTACCCGCTGAACAGCACGTACGCCGCCGACTACTTCTACGAGGTGCCGGATGGCCGGCGCCGCTGGATCGCCGCGCTCGACGAGCACGGCCACGGGCTGGCGCAGACGTCCACCGACGTGCTGCGCGGCCGCAAGCTGTTCGTGTGGGGCACGGGCCCCGGCGGGCGGCGCTGGCAGGAGTGGCTCACCGAGCCCGGTACCGGCGGCTACTGCGAGATCCAGGCCGGGCTCGCCCGCACCCAGTTGGAACACGTCAGGCTGGAGGCGGAGAGCGAGGTGTCCTGGCTGGAGGCCTACGGGCCGCTCGACGCGGCACCCGAGGGCGAGTGGCACGCCGTACTGCGCGGCGCCGAGGAGCGACTGGAGGCGGTACTGCCGCGCGCCGACGTCGACGCGGCGTACCGGGCCTGGCAGCCGTACGCCGACGCCGAGCCGGGCGAGACCCTCGCGACCGGGTCGGGCTGGGGTGCGCTCGAAGTGCTGCGCGCGGGCTGGAAGCTGCCCGGCACGCCCTTCGAGGAGAACACCCTCGGCGACGAGCAGCGGCCCTGGCTGCACCTGCTGCGCGCAGGGTCCCTGCCCGAACCGGGGCACCACGAACCGCCCGGGGACACGCTGGTCGCCCGGCCCTGGCGGGACATGCTGGAGACCACGGCCGCCACACCGCTCGCCGAGTACCACCTCGGCGTCGCCCAGTGGCACGGCGACGACCGGGCCCAGGCGGTGCGCAGTTGGGAGCGCGGCCTGAAGACCGCCGCCGCCGGCTGGCCGCTGCTGCGCTGCCTCGCCGTCGCCGACCGGGAGGACGGCCACCACGAGCGGGCCGCCGACCGGTACGCCGAGGCCTTCGACGACCTGTGCGAGCGACCGCGCGAGCGGCGGGAGGAGACGGACGTCCGCGTTGACGACGCGGAGCGGACGGCCGTCGCCGCCGCGCTCGGCCGTGAGGCGATCGAGGCACTGCTCGCCGTCGGGCGCACGGCGGACGCCCGTGCCGTGTGGGATCGGCTGGACCCCGAGACCCGGGCCCGCGGCCGGTTCCGGCTGACCGAGGCGGAACTGCTGGCCGCCGAGGACCGGCGCGAGGCGGCGCGGGCCGTCTTCGACGAGGGCTTCGAGGTCGCCGACCTGCGGGAGGGCGCGGAGAGCATCGGCCGGCTGTGGGCCCGGCTCGACGACGAACCGCTCCCGGCCCGGCACGACTTCCGGATGCGGCCGGACGAGGGGTGAGCCCGCCGCCCCGCCGCTGCCCCAGCAGGCCGAGCTGCCCCCGTTGCTCCAGCTGCCCCCGCCGGCCCCGCTAACCCCGCCGGTCCACGTACTCGTAGATCGCCCCGTCCGGGTGCCGGGCGATCAGGTTGCGGCCCGCGGGGGTCGGGACCGGACCCGCGATGACGTCCGCGCCCAGCGAGGTGAGGACCCGATGGGTCTCCTCGACGTCCGTCACGGCGATCGTCGCGGCGACCTTGCGCAACACCTCGAGCTGGGACTCGGGCCCGCTCATCAGCAGGAAGCAGCCGACCGCGGCGACTTCGACACCGCCGCGTTCGAAGCGGTGGGCCCGGCCGCCGGCCAGACCTTCGTAGAAGGGGATCGCCTTGTCCAGGTCGTCGACGTAGATGCGCAGTGTGGCTCCCAGAATGTCCATGCGGACGAGCCTAGTTGGGAGCGGCGGGGTCTCACTCACGGTCCCGCCCATGGAAGTTCCGCCCGCGGGTACCCGCAACGTATGGACCGCATGGATCACTTGGAACACCTGGACAAGCATCTGGTCGACGAACTGGCGCAGGTGGCACGCGAGACCGTGCGCGACGAGCTGCGTGAACAGACGCGCAAGCAGCGCCGCAAGGCCACGCTGTACGCCGCGTCCGGTGCCGCCGCCCTGTACGCGGGTGCCGCCCTCGCGCTCACCGTGGGCCTGGCCCTCGCCGTAGGGCTGCCGGACTGGGCCGCCGCGCTGATCACGGCCGCCCTCCTGGGCGTCGCGGCCTACCTGCTGCGCGGCGCGGCCCGGCCCCACGCGTCCCGGCCGGGGGCCACCCACGACCACACCGTCGGTGGCGGTGCACCGGGCGTGCCGCCCAGCGGGCTCGGCATGCCGTACCCGCCGATGCCGCCCGTCGCGCCCGGCGGCGTCGGCGGCGCGACCGGCGCCCCGGGAGCGGGCACGCCCGCCCCGGGCGGTACCGGGCCGGCGGCGCCGCGCCAGGACGACATCGACCCCGAGGCCCCGCACGGCCGCGGCTGACCGGCCGCGGGCCGGAACGCGCAGGCCAGAGCCACGCCCCCCGGACACGCGTCCGGGGGGCGTCACGCTGCCGCGGGGCGGGCCGCGCGGGTCAGGCGCCCTGCTGGAGTTGCGGAAGCACCTTCGTACGGTAGAAGTCGAAGAAGCCGCGCAGGTCGGGGCCGATCTGGTTGACGTAGACGCGGTCGAAGCCGGCGTCGGCGAACTCCTTGAGTTCCGCGACGTGCTCGTCCACGTCGTCGCCGCACACCCGGTTGTCCCGGACCATGTCCTCGGTGACGAGGGTCTGCGCCTGCTCGAAGTGGATCGGCGAAGGCAGCACCTGGCCCAGCTCGCCCGGCAGCTGCTCGTTGGCCCACAGCCGGTGCACGGTCCGGACCGCCTCGTCCCGGTCGGTGTCGTAGCAGACCTTGGTGCCCCCGCTGACCAGCTTCCCGCCGCCCCCGCCCTTGCGGTACTGCTCCACCATCGAGGTGTCCGGCATCATCGTGATGTAGCCGTCGCCGACCCGCGACGCCAGTTTGGTCGCCGCCGGGCCGAAACCGGAGATGTCGATCGGGACGGGCTCGTCCGGGACCGTGTACAGGCGGGCGTTCTCCACCGTGTAGTGCGTGCCGTGGTGGTTGACCTCCTCGCCGGTGAACAGCCGGCGCATGATCAGGATGGCCTCCTCCAGCATCTCCAGGCGTACGTGCGCGGCCGGCCAGGCGTCACCGAAGATGTGCTCGTTGAGCGCCTCGCCGGTGCCGACGCCGAGCCGGAAACGGCCGTCCGTCATCACCGCGCTGGTCGCGGCGGCCTGCGCCACCACCGCCGGGTGGATACGCACGGTCGGACAGGTCACCGCCGTCTCGATGGGCAGGGACACCGCGTCGGACAGCGCGCCGATCACCGACCACACGAACGGGCTCTGCCCCTGCTCGCCGTTCCAGGGGTGGTAGTGGTCCGAGATCCACAGCGCCTGGAATCCGGCCTGCTCGGCCATCCGCGCCTGCTCGATCAGTTCCGCCGGGCCGTACTGCTCGCACGAGAGGAAATAGCCGTACTCGGGCATGAGGGGTTGCCTCCGGGACATGGGCTGGTGGGTCCCGGCCCGGGTACCCGGGCGCCCGGCCGGAAACCGGCGGCGCGGGGCGTCGCACGGGCCCGGCGGACGTTTGGGTGCCCTGGCCAGGGGGACGCGGAAGGCTCACGAGGTACGCGACAGCCCGGAGGCGAAACCGTGAGCCGACCCCGCATCGTGATCGTCGGTGCCGGCTTCGCCGGGTACCGGACGGCCCGCACCCTGTCCCGGCTCACCCGGCACCAGGCCGACATCACCCTGCTCAACCCGACCGACTACTTCCTCTACCTGCCCCTGCTGCCCCAGGTCGCCGCCGGAGTCCTGGAACCGCGCCGGGTCAGCGTGTCCCTCTCGGGCACCCTGCCGCGCGTCCGGCTGGTGCTCGGCGAGGCCGACGGCATCGACCTCGACGGACGGACCGTGCGCTACACCGACCCGGAGGGCGGCGAGGGCACCCTGTCCTACGACCGGCTGGTGCTCGCCGCGGGCAGCGTCAACAAGCTGCTGCCCATTCCGGGCGTCGCCGAGCACGCCCACGGCTTCCGCGGGCTGCCGGAGGCGCTGTATCTGCGTGATCACGTCACCCGGCAGGTGGAACTGGCCGCCGCTGCCGGCGACCGCGAGGAGTGCGCCGCCCGGTGCACCTTCGTCGTGGTCGGCGCCGGATACACCGGCACCGAGGTCGCCGCGCACGGTCAGATGTACACCGACGCGCAGGTCCGCAAGCATCCGATGCGCACCGGCATGCGGCCCCGCTGGATGCTGCTGGACGTGGCGCCCCGGGTCCTGCCCGAGATGGACGAACGGCTCTCCCGCACCGCCGAGCGGGTACTGCGGCAGCGGGGCGTCGACGTGCGGATGGGGACCTCCGTGAAGGAGGCCACGCACGACGGGGTCCTGCTGACCGACGGTACGAGTGTCGACACGCGCACGCTGGTGTGGTGCGTGGGCGTGCGGCCCGATCCCCTGGTGGAGTCCCTCGGGCTGCCCATGGAACGCGGCCGGCTGCTCGTCGACCCGCACCTCCAGGTGCCGGGGCGGCCCGAGCTGTTCGCGTGCGGTGACGTGGCCGCGGTGCCCGACCTGCACCAGCCCGGCCAGTACACGCCGATGACCGCGCAGCACGCCTGGCGGCACGGCAAGGTCTGCGCCCAGAACGTCGCCGCTTCGCTCGGCATCGGCGAACGGCGGGTCTACCGCCACCGTGACATGGGGTTCGTCGTCGACCTCGGCGGCGCGAAGGCCGCCGCCAACCCGCTCGGCCTGCCGATGTCCGGCCCGGCGGCGGGCGCGGTCACCCGCGGCTACCACCTCGCGGCGATGCCCGGCAACCGGGTCCGGGTCGCCGCGGACTGGCTGCTCGACGCGGTACTGCCCCGTCAGGCCGTCCAGTTGGGCCTCGTACGGTCCTGGTCCGTGCCGCTGGAGTCGGCGTCGCCTGAGGTGGCGCGGGTGCCGGGCAAGAAGCGGTCGGCCGAGGAACAGTCCGGCGCGGATCGGCAGGCCGAGGGACACCCGGGCAAGCACCGGTCCGGTACGGATCGGCCGGGCAAGGGGAAGCCGGCCCAGGACCAGGCCGACAAGGGCCGCCCTGGTGCCGAACCCGCGAAGAATCAGTCGGGTGGTGAGCCCGCGAAGGATCAGCCGGGTGGTGGCAGCGGCGGGAGCCGCCTCGGTGGCGAGCCTGCCAAGGGCCAGCCGGGTGGTGAGCCCGCGAAGGTTCAGTCGGGTGGTGGCAGCGGCGGGAGCCGCCTCGGTGGCGAGCCTGCCAAGGGCCAGCCGGGTGGTGAGCCCGCGAAGGATCAGCCGGGTGGTGGCAGCGGCGGGAGCCGCCTCGGTGGCGAGCCTGCCAAGGGCCAGCCGGGTGGTGAGCGCGCGAAGGATCAGTCGGGTGGTGGCAGTGGCGGGAGCCGCCTCGGTGGCGAGCCCCCCAAGGGCCAGCCGGGTGGTGAGCGCGCGAAGGTTCAGTCGGGTGGTGGCAGCGGCGGGAGCCGCCTCGGTGGCGAGCCCGCCAAGAACCAGCCGGGTGGGGAGCCTGCCAAGAACCAGCCCGGCGGTGAGCCCGCCAAGAACCAGCCGGACGGTGAGCCCGCGAAGAGCAGGTCGGGCGGTGGACCCGCGAAGAATCAGCCCGGCGGCGAACCGGGCAAGAGCCGACCCGGCGGTGGACCGGCCGGGAGTCAGCCCGGTGGTGAGCAGCCTGCCAAGGGCGGCACAGCCGGTGCCTCCGCCAAGTCCCGCCCCGCCCGTGCGCCCGCCAAGCCGCCGTCCACCGCGGCGCCCGCCAAGCCGCCCTCCGCCAACGCGCCCGCGGAGCCTCGGCGGCCGGGAGTGGCGCCCGGCAAGCCCCGGCCCGGCGGCGGGGCGACCGGGAAGCCCCGGCCCCCCGCCGGTGCGACGCCCGCCCGGTCCGCCGGTGCGCCCGGTGACCCCGGCCCCGAACCCCCGGCGGACCAGCCGCCCCCCGGACCCGACATCGCCCCCGGCCCCGTCAAGCGTTCCGACCGCCGGGCCGCAGAAGGAGACTCATGAACACCGGTGAACTCGTCGACCTCGGACAGCAGCTGCGCGTCGACAGCGTACGGACGTCCGCCGCCGCGGGCTCCGGACACCCGACGTCCTCGATGTCCGCCGCGGACCTGATGGCCGTACTCCTCGCCAACCACCTCCGCTACGACTTCGAGCGCCCCGCCCACCCCGGCAACGACCGCTTCGTCCTCTCCAAGGGACACGCCTCACCCCTCCTCTACTCGGCCTACAAGGCGGCCGGCGCCATCGACGACGAGGAGCTGCTGACCTTCCGCAAGCTGGGCAGCCGCCTGGAGGGGCACCCCACGCCGCAGCGGCTGCCGTGGGTCGAGACGGCCACCGGTTCGCTGGGCCAGGGGCTGCCCGTCGGCGTCGGCATCGCGCTGTCCGGCAAGCGGCTGGACCACGCCGACTACCGGGTGTGGGTGCTGTGCGGCGACAGCGAGATGGCCGAGGGGTCGGTGTGGGAGGCCGCCGAGCACGCCGGGTACGAGCAGCTCGACAACCTCACCGTGATCGTCGACGTCAACCGGCTCGGCCAGCGCGGTCAGACCCGGCACGGTCACGACCTCGACGCGTACGCGCGCCGTTTCCGTGCCTTCGACTGGCACACGATCGAGATCGACGGCCACGACGTCGACGCCATCGACCGCGCCTACGGCGAGGCCCAGTCCACCAAGGGCCAGCCCACCGCGATCATCGCCCGCACCCTCAAGGGCAAGGGCGTCGAGGCCGTGGAGGACCGCGAGGGCCAGCACGGCAAGCCGCTGCCGGAGGCCGAGGAGGCGATCGCCGAACTCGGCGGGCCGCGCGACCTCACCGTCCGGGTACAGGAGCCGCCGTCCGCACGGGCACTGCACTCGGCCGGCACCGGACAGACCGAGCTGCCCCGCTACGACAAGGGCGACGAGGTCGCCACCCGCAACGCCTTCGGAGAGGCGCTCGCCGCACTCGGCACCGCCCGCGGCGACGTCGTCGCCCTCGACGGCGAGGTCGGTGACTCCACCCGCGCCGAGTTCTTCGCCAAGGAACACCCCGAGCGCTACTTCGAGTGCTACATCGCCGAGCAGCAGATGGTCGCCACCGCGGTGGGCATGGCGGCACGCGGCTGGGTGCCGTACGCCACCACCTTCGCCGCCTTCCTGACCCGCGCCCACGACTTCGTGCGCATGGCGTCCGTCAGCGGCGCCGGCATCAACCTCGTCGGCTCCCACGCGGGCGTAGCCATCGGCCAGGACGGGCCGAGTCAGATGGGCCTGGAGGACCTCGCGATGATGCGGGCCATCCACGGCTCGACCGTGCTCTACCCGTGCGACGCCAACCAGACCGCCCGCCTCGTCGCCGAGATGGCCGGCCTGGAAGGCATCCGCTACCTGCGCACCTCGCGCGGCGAGAGCAAGGTGATCTACAGCCCCGACGAGGAGTTCCCCGTCGGCGGCAGCAAGGTGCTGCGCTCCTCCGACCGCGACCGGCTGACCGTCGTCGCGGCCGGCGTCACCCTGCACGAGGCGCTCGCCGCGGCCGACGCCCTGGAGCAGGAGGGCATCCCGGTCCGGGTGATCGACCTGTACTCGGTCAAGCCCGTGGACCGTGCCACCCTGCGCGAGGCCGCCGAGGACACCGGCTGTCTGGTGACCGTGGAGGACCACCGCCAGGAGGGCGGCATCGGCGACGCCGTCCTCGACGCGTTCTGCGACGGACGGCCCGTGCCCCGCCTCGTCCGGCTCGCCGTCGGGACGATGCCGGGTTCCGCGACCCCGGCCGAGGAACTGCACGCCGCGGGGATCGACGCCGAGTCCGTCGCGGCGGCCGGACGGATGCTGGTGGAGCAGGCGATCGTCCGGTGAGCGCGGACGCCGTACGGACCGTCCGGGCCGGCCGGCACACGGTGGAGGTCCACCGGCCCGACAAGGTGCTGTTCCCCAAGGGCGACGGCGGCGCGCAGGAGTACACCAAGGGTGATCTCGTCGACTACCACCGTGCCGTCGCCCCGTTCATGCTGCCGCACCTGCGGGGTCGCCCACTGATGCTGGAGCGGCACCCGGACGGCGTCGACGGGCCGCGGTTCATGCAGAAGAACACTCCGGAGCACTACCCGGACTGGGTCAGCCGCGTCGAGGTGGGCAAGGAGGGCGGCACCGTCTGCCACACCGTCTGCGACGACTCCGCCACCCTCCTCTACCTCGCCGACCAGGCCGCCCTCACGCTGCACCGCTGGCTGTCCCGGGCCGGGCGGATCGACCGGCCGGACCGGATGGTCTTCGACCTCGACCCGGCCGGCGACGACTTCGAGGCGGTACGGGAGGCGGCCCGGCTCCTGGGCGAGCTGCTCGACGAGCTGAAGCTGCCCTCGGGCCTCATGACCACCGGATCCCGTGGGCTCCACGTGGTCGTTCCGCTGAATGCCCGTCAGGACTTCGACGGCGTACGTGAGTTCGCTCGGGACGTCGCCGAGGTCCTGGCCGCGGACCGTCCAGACCGGCTCACCACCGCCGCCCGCAAGAAGGACCGCGGCGACCGGCTGTACCTGGACATCCAGCGCAACGCCTACGCACAGACCGCGGTCGCCCCCTTCACCGTCCGCGCCCGGCCCGGCGCGCCCGTGGCCACGCCCATCTCATGGGACCAACTGGACGACCCCGCGCTGCACGCCCGCCGCTGGACGATCGCGGACGCCGTCGACCAGGCGCGCACCGAGCCCTGGGCCGGGATCATGAATCGCGCCCGTGCCCTGGGCCCCGCCCGGCGACGGCTGAACGCGCTGCGCGGCTGACCGCCGCAAGCGGCCGAGCCGGCCCGCAGGCGCGCAGGGACGTAGGCGGACAGGGACGTGGGCGGCTGGCACATGCACGCGCCCATGGAGGTTTGGCGAACACACTTGCGGCCACACGGGAGGGGAGGTGGCCATGTCGAACACGAACAACACGTCCGAATCACAAGGCTCACAACAGAGTTCACGCAGATCGCAAAAACCACAGAAGTCCCGAGACACACAGGACTCACAGGAATCACAAGATTCACAGGAGTCCCAGGAACCGCGTCGGCCCCGGCCGATGGAGGTGCTGCGCGAGGCGCGCGCCCAGCTCGCGGAGCTCACCGGAATGACCGCGGAGACCGTGTCGTCCTTCGAGCAGACGGAGGAGGGCTGGGCGCTGGAGGTCGAGGTTCTCGAGCTCGAGCGCGTGCCCGACACGATGAGCCTGATGGGCAGCTACCAGGTGGAACTGGACGCCGAGGGGCAGCTCACCGGTTACCGGCGAGTCAGGCGCTACGAGCGCGGTCGGTCCGACGCCCGCGGGTCAGGCGGCCGCTAGGCGGCCCGCCGCAGACCGACTCAACGCACTCACACCCGCGACAAGACGGAGGAACAGCAGGCATGACTGTAGTACCGGCACAACAGTCCGGCGGTGGAGGCGGCAGCAGCGGCCTCTACGACGTGCTTGAGCTTGTTCTGGACAGGGGGCTCGTCATCGACGCATTCGTCCGCGTCTCCCTGGTCGGCATCGAGATCCTGAAGATCGACGTACGCATCGTCGTCGCGAGCGTCGACACCTATCTGCGCTTCGCCGAGGCGTGCAACCGGCTCGACCTGGAGGCCGGTCCGCGCAAGGACCCGGGCCTGCCCGACCTGGTCGGGAAGATGACCGAGTCCGGCGCCAAGGGCAAGTCCAAGGGGGCGCTGTCCGGCGCCGCCGAGACCATCTCCGACGCGTTCCAGCAGGCCCGCGACGATGACGGCTCCGAGCGCGAGCGTGAGACCGCGTCTCGTCCGCGTGCCCGCAAGGCCGCGCCCTCGCGCCGGAAGGAGGAGCAGGAGTGAGTACGTACGTCTACGGCATCACCGCCGGCTCCCACCCCTCGCTCCCCGAGGGGCTGACCGGCGTCGGCGAACCACCGCGCGAGGTGCGCATCCTCGGGGCGGGCGACCTGGCGGCCGTCGTCAGCGACGCGCCCGAGGGGTTGCGCCCCAAGCGCAGGGAGCTGCTCGCCCACCAGAACGTGCTCAGCGAGGCGGGCGCGGGCGGCTGTGTGCTGCCCATGCGGTTCGGCAGCGTGGCCCCGGACGACAGTGCGGTCACCGGCGTGCTCGCCGAGCGGGCCGAGCACTACAAGGAACGCCTCGGGGCGCTGGACGGCCGGGTGGAGTACAACGTCAAGGCCAACCACGTCGAAGAGGCCGTGCTGCACCACGTGATGGCCGACAACCCGGAGATCCGGGCCCTGGCCGAGTCCAACCGGCAGTCGGGCGGCGGCAGCTACGAGAGCAAGATCCAGCTCGGTGAGATGGTCGCGGCCGCGATCCAGGGCAAGGAGGCCGAGGACGCGGTCGTGCTGGAGCGCGCCCTGGAACCGGTCGCCGACGCCGTGAGCGTGGGCCCCGAGTCCACCGGGTGGCTGGCCAACGTCTCGTTCCTGGTGAAGCAGGACTCGGCCGAGGAGTTCCTCGCCGCCGTGGAGCGGGCGCGCGGGGACATGCCGCACCTGGAGGTACGCGTGAACGGTCCCCTGCCGCCGTACAGCTTCGTCGAGCCCGGCCCGGCCGAGCCGGCGGGCACCGCGGCCGGCGGGGCGGACGCCGGAGTGGGGTGACGGGATGGGACTGATCTCGGAGGTTCTGCTGCTGCCGCTCGCACCGGTGCGCGGCGCCGGCTGGGCCATCAGACAGGTACTGAGCGAGGCTGAGCGTATCTACTACGACCCGGCCACGATCAGGGCCGAACTAGCCCGTCTGGAGGAGCAGTTGGAGGCCGGCGAGATCACCGAGGAGGAGTTCGACCGACAGGAGGACGAGCTTCTGGACCGGCTGGAGATCGCTACGCGCACGAGCGCGGGATTGGGCAACGGGACGGCACCATGAATCGAGTGGGAATGGGCCTCGCGGTAGGGGCCGGATATCTGCTGGGACGTACGAAGAAACTGAAACTCGCCGTCGCCGTGGGCACCATGGTGGCCGGCAAGAAGATGAACCTGACGCCGAAGGGCATCGCCGAGCTCGTCTCCTCCCAGCTGCAGAACAACCCGCAGTTCAAGGAGATAGGGGACCAGCTGCGCACCGACCTTCGGGGCGTGGGCAAGGCGGCCTCGGGCGCCATGGTCGAGCGGCAGATCGACGCGCTCGCCGACCGGCTGCACGGTCGCACCGCCCAGGTGCGCGACCAGCTCTCCGGCGTGGCGTCCCAGGCACCCGGCGTCGGCTCCGACGACTCCCGCGACTCCGAGGCCTCGGAGGACTCGGAGGACTCGGAGGACCGCGCGGAGCACGACGACGACCGCGACGACGACCGCGACGACGACCGCGACGACGACCGCTACGAGGACGAGCCGGCGGACGAGCAGCCCGACGAAGAGCACGAGGAGGAGCCCGAGCGGCGGCGCGAGCCGCGGCGCGAGCGGGCGGCGAAGAAGGCACCGCCCGAGCCGCGCAAGGCGGCCAGGAAGGCACCCGCGCCCGCGAAGAAGGCGGCAGCCAAGGCACCCGCGAAGAAGGCCGCGGCGAAGCGGGCGCAGCCCGCCAAGAAGACGGCCGGCAAGAAGACGGCCGGCGCCAGGAGCGCCGCCCGCGGTGCCGGGGGCCGGCAGTCGAAGGGTGGTGGTGAGCGATGAGCGACACGCTCGGTTCCGCGGCGTCCACGGCGGGCAAGGCCGCGAAGAAGAACCCGATCGCCGATGTGGCCCAGAGCGAGGCGGCCGACCGCCTCAAGGCGGAGGTGCAGGAGTACCTCGCCGCCCAGGTCACGCGGCTGCTGACCGGCGTCGGCACCAAGCTCGGCGAGACCACCGGCAAGCTGAACGACATCGCCGAGGGCAACAGCCCCGGATTCGGCAAGCTCGCACTCGACGGCGGACGCAAGCTCGCCGAGGGCAAGGGCCCGATGCGGGCAGCGTTCGAGGTCGGCGCCGGCAAGGTGAAGGACAACGTGGTCGGCGCCTTCAAGAACCTCACCGGTGGCAAGGGCCGAAAGAAGGGCGGCGGCGGCCAGAAGCCGACCGTCATCATCGAGTACGTCGACGTCGGCGTCCCGCTGCGCACGGCCTACGACCAGTGGACCCAGTACCAGGACTTCAGCACGTTCGCCAAGGGCGTCAAGAGCGCCAACCGCGCCGACGACACCTCGTCCGACTGGCAGCTGAAGGTCTTCTGGTCCAATCGCAGCTGGAAGGCGAAGACCACCGAGCAGGTGCCGGACGACCGGATCTCCTGGACCTCGGAGGGAGCCAAGGGCACCACCAAGGGTGTCGTCAGCTTCCACCAGCTCGCCGACAACCTCACCCGCGTGATCCTCGTCATCGAGTACTACCCCAAGGGCCTGTTCGAGAAGACCGGCAACATCTGGCGCGCCCAGGGCCGCCGGGCCCGCCTCGACCTGAAGAACTACGTCCGCCACATCACCCTCAAGGGCGAGGCGGACGACGGCTGGCGCGGCGAGATCCGCGACGGCGAGGTCGTCCGCAGCCACGAGGACGCCCTCGCGGAGGAAGAGGAGCAGGAACAGGAGCAGGGACAGGAGCCCGAGGAGGAAGGGGCCGACGAGGGCGAAGAGGAGCCCGAGGGCGAGGAGGAAGCGTCGTACGCCGAGGAGGAGGGCGAAGCGGACGCCGGGGAGGAGTACGAGGAAGAGCCCGAGGGCGAGACCGAGGAGCAGTACGAAGAGGAGCCCGAGGGCGAGTACGAGGAGGACAAGGAGGCCGGCGAGGACGAGTACGCGTCCCGTGACGAGTACGAGGACGCCGACAGCGGGAGCCGTCGATGACCACACCCAGCCGGCTGCCCGATCCCTATGGCCAGGGACAGAGCGCCAATCTCGCCGACATCCTGGAGCGGGTGCTCGACAAGGGAGTCGTCATCGCGGGCGACATCAAGATCAACCTGCTCGACATAGAGCTGCTGACCATCAAGCTGCGGCTTGTCGTCGCGTCCGTCGACAAGGCCAGGGAAATGGGCATCGACTGGTGGGAGAGCGACCCCGCGCTCTCCTCGCGCGCCCGGCGCGACGAACTGACCCGGGAGAACGCCGAGCTGCGTGAACGCCTGCGCGAGCTGGACCCGGGCCGCGTACCGAGGGAGGCACCGTGACGGGACTGCGGTACGTCTACGCCGTCTGCCGCCCCTTCGGCGCGGCTCTCCAGTCCCAGCTGGCCGGGGTGGCGGGGGATCCGCCCCGGCTGCTGGCCCACCGCGACCTGGTCGCCGTGGTCAGCCATGTGCCGGAGGGCGACTTCTCCGAGGAAGCGCTGCGCGCCCACCTGGAGGATCTCGACTGGCTCGCCGGGACCGCCCGGGCCCACCAGCAGGTCATCGACGCCCTCACCGCCGTCACCACCCCGCTGCCGCTCCGGCTGGCCACCGTCTTCCGGGACGACAGCGGCGTACGCGTGATGATGGAGGAGCGCGAGGAGGGCTTCCGGCGCACGCTCGACCGGCTGGACGGGCGCGTGGAATGGGGCGTCAAGGTGTACGTCGAGGCGGAGCCCGAACAGGCCGCCGGGCCGGTTCAGCCCGCGCCGAAGCCCGCCTCCGGCCGGGACTACCTGCGGCAGCGGCGCAAGCAGACACGGGCCAACGACGACCTGTGGAGCAGAGCCGAGGAGTTCGCGACCCGGCTGCACGGGACGCTGTCCTCCGGGGCCGACGACGCGCGGCTGCACGCGCCACAGAATCCCAGCCTTTCCGGTGCCGCCGGACGGAACGTTCTCAACGCCGCCTATTTGGTACGGCGCGACGTGTCCGAGGAATTCGTGGAAATGGTGGACCGGACGAAGGACGACGCCCCCGGAATTCGCGTGGAACTCACGGGACCGTGGGCGGCCTATTCCTTCGCGGGTGAAGACTCCGGTGAACGAGGGACCGTCGACGAGGAAAGCACGGGGGAGGGATCATGACCGTCGTCGAACGCCGTGAGATCGCCCTCGTCGACCTGCTCGACCGGCTGCTGGCCGGGGGAGTCGTCATCACCGGTGACGTCACGCTGCGCATCGCGGACGTCGACCTGGTCCGCATCGACCTGAACGCGCTGATCAGCTCGGTCAACCACAATGTCCCGTCGCCGTTCGGGGATTGACGTGAGTGAACACCCTGAGCCCCGAAAGCGCCTCGACCTCGACCCCGACACGGTCGAGCGCGACCTGATCAAACTGGTGCTGACCGTCGTCGAGCTGCTGCGCCAGCTCATGGAGCGCCAGGCACTGCGCCGCGTCGACGAGGGCGACCTGAGCGAGGACCAGGAGGAGCGGATCGGGCTCACCCTGATGCTCCTCGACGACCGCATGACCGAACTGCGCGACCGCTACGGCCTGCGGCCCGAGGACCTGAACCTGGACCTCGGGCCGCTGGGACCGCTACTGCCCCGGGAGTGAACCTCCCGGGGCGGCAGCCTCCGTACTCGCGGGCCAGCAACCCCAGCAACCCCAGCAGCCCCAGCAGCCATGGTCAGGCGCCCGTCAGGCTTCCTTTCGGCACAGGATCTCCCCGTGCAGGACGCTGAACCAGCTCTCCGGCCGCTCGCCCCACTCCCGCCAGGCGGCCGAGACGGCCCGCAGCTGCTCGGTCGACGCATGGCCGCCCTCGGTGGCGCGTTCGGCGTACGCGGACGCCAGGGTGCGGTCCGCCCACAGGCCGCTCCACCACCGGCGCTCCTCGGCTGTGGCGAAGGTCCAGGTGGCGGAGGTCGCCGTGATGTCCGTGAACCCCGCCTGGAGCGCCCAGGCCTTCAGCCGGCGTCCGGCGTCCGGCTCGCCGCCGTTGGCGCGGGCCACCCGGTGGTACAGGTCCAGCCAGTCGTCCATGCCCGGGGACGCGGGGTACCAGGTCATGGCGCCGTAGTCCGAGTCGCGGACGGCGATGATCCCGTTCGGCCTCGCCACCCGCCTCATCTCGCGCAGGGCCCGCACCGGGTCGCCCACGTGCTGGAGGACCTGGTGGGCGTGGACGACGCAGAACGTGTCGTCCGGGTAGTCCAGCGCGTGCACGTCCGCGACCGCGTAGTCGGTGTTGGCGAGCCCGCGTTCGGCTGCCGTGGCCCGGGCCCGCTCGACGATCTCCGGCGCCCGGTCCACGCCGGTGACGTGTCCGTCCGGGACCAGTTCCGCCAGGTCCGCGGTGATGGTGCCCGGACCGCAGCCGATGTCCAGGATCCGCATGTGCGGCTTGAGCGAGCCGAGCAGGTAGGCGGCGGAGTTGGCGGCGGTGCGCCAGGTGTGCGAGCGGAGCACGGACTCGTGGTGTCCGTGCGTGTATACGGCGGTCTCCTGCGGCTTCGGCATGGTGGGTCCCCTCTCCCGACGATGCGATCACCGTACGCGCACCGGTCGAATGGTGAGACCCATGTTTTATGATGTGGACTGACGAGCCGTCAGGAGAGGAGCCCGTCACCGGGCAGCGGGCGGTACACCGTGAGCGCCTCGGGCAGCTTCTCGAGCGTCAGGTCGCCCTCGGTCTCCGTCAGTTCGCCGTCGAAGGCCATCAGCGTGCCCGGCGCGACCCCGGACAGGCGCAGCCGGCTCACCTGCACCGCCGCGTGGGCGGGGGAGCGGGTCAGCGGACCGGCCAGGGCCGCGGACAGCAGCCGCAGGGCCGGCCGACGGCCACCGTGCACCACCCGCACGTCCAGCTGCCCGTCCGCCAGGTCGAGGCGGCGGCCGGAGGCGATGCCCCTGCGGTGGTACGTGCCGTTGCCCGCGAACAGCATCCACAGCGGGCGCCGGCGGCCCCGGACCTCGGCCTCCAGCGGGTGCCGGTCGGCGCGCAGCACCCGCACGGCCGCGACCACCCCGGCCGGCCAGCCGCCGATCCGGGGCGACCAGCGCTCCCGCTCACGCACCAGTTCCGGGTACACGCCGAGGCTGAAGGTGTTCAGGAAAACGCCGCGCTGCCCGCCGGAGGCGAACCGGCCCACGTCCACGCGCACGCCCTCGCCCCGCTCCAGCGCCCGGCACAGATCCCGTACGTCCTCCACGCCGAGGTCGTAGGCGAAGTGGTTGAGCGTGCCGCCGGGCAGCACCGCGAGCGGCAGTCCGCGGCGGACCGCGATCTCCGCCGCGGCGTTCACGGTGCCGTCGCCGCCGCACACCCCGAGCACCCGGGCGTGTTCCGCCGCCTTCTCCAGCTCGGCCCGGATGTCCTCCGGCTCGCATTCCACCACCTCCGCGTCGGGCAGCGCGTCGCACAGCGCCCGCACCCGGTCCGAGGTGCCCGAGCCGATGTTGGCCACCATGACGAGGCCCTCGCCCCCGGGCAGCGCCGGGACCTCGGCACGCGGCCGGGCCGGCGGGGTGAGCTGGGCGCGTGTCGGCACCATGCCCCGTACGGCGAACGCGGCCCCCGCCCCGAGCGCCGCACCGGCCAGCACGTCGCTCGGGTAGTGGACGCCGGTGTAGACCCGGGAGAGGGCGACCGCGGCGGCCACCGGGGCCACCGCCGCTCCCCACGCCGGGGACTCCAGCGCGACGCCGGTCGCGAAGGCGGCGGCCGACGCGGCGTGCCCCGACGGGAAGGACGTCGTGATCGGCTGCCGCTTCAGCTGCCGCACCAGCGGCACCGCGTCCAGTACGGGACGGGGGCGGCGGACCGAGCGCTTGCCGAGGGTGTTGATCGCCAGCGAGGCCAGGCTCAGCGAGGCCAGGCCCCGGGCGGCCGCGCGACGGGCCCTCGGGGTGCGGGTCGCGGCCAGCGCGGCGCCCGCCGCGAACCACAACACGCCGTGGTTGGCGCTACGGCTCAGCCGGGGCAGCAGCGGGTCGGCGCCGGGCCAGGTACGGGCGGCGACGGCCTCGAACACACGCTGGTCCAGCCGCAGGAAACCGTTGCGGACCGGGTGCGGGCCGGGCGTCGGGGCGGTGAGGTCTACGTCGGGGCTCATGCCTCCCGCCTACCCTGCGGAACGCGTTTCCTGCGGGTGGCGCGCCCCACGTACCGCAGCCGCGGCCGCGGCGGGTGAAAACGGTTTGCCCCGGGCGTGCCCGGAGCCGCAGAATCCGGTCCCATGGGTCATCTCGAAGCCGCGCACCTGGAGTACTACCTCCCCGACGGGAGGGCGCTCCTCGGCGACGCCTCCTTCCGGGTGGGGGAGGGGGCCGTCGTGGCCCTCGTCGGACCCAACGGGGCGGGCAAGACCACCTTGCTCCGCCTGCTGTCCGGGGAGCTGAAACCGCACGGCGGCACGGTCACCGTCGGCGGCGGCCTCGGGGTGATGCGGCAGTTCGTGGGCTCCGTCCGGGACGAGACGACCGTACGGGACCTGCTGGTGTCCGTGGCGTCGCCGCGCATCCGCGAGGCGGCGCGCGCGGTCGACGCCGCCGAGCACGGGATCCTGACCGTCGACGACGAGGCCGCCCAGATGCGCTACGCGCAGGCGCTCGCCGACTGGGCCGAGGCGCAGGGGTACGAGGCCGAGACCCTGTGGGACATCTGCACCACGGCCGCGCTGGGGGTGCCGTACGACAAGGCCCAGTGGCGGCAGGTGAGCACGCTGTCCGGCGGTGAGCAGAAGCGGCTGGTGCTGGAGGCACTGCTGCGCGGCACCGACGAGGTGCTGCTGCTCGACGAGCCGGACAACTACCTCGACGTGCCCGGCAAGCGCTGGCTGGAGGAGCGGCTGAAGGAGACCCGCAAGACGGTGCTCTTCGTCTCCCACGACCGGGAACTGCTCGCCCGCGCCGCCCAGAAGATCGTCTCCCTGGAGCCCGGCCCCGCGGGCGCCGACGCCTGGGTGCACGGCGGCGGCTTCGCCACCTTCCACGACGCCCGGCGCGAGCGCTTCGCCCGCTTCGAGGAACTGCGCCGCCGCTGGGACGAGAAGCACGCCCAGCTGAAGAAACTGGTGCTGACGCTGCGTCAGGCCGCCGCGATCAGCCACGACATGGCCTCCCGCTACGCCGCCGCCCAGACCAGGCTGCGCAAGTTCGAGGAGGCCGGGCCGCCGCCCGAGCCGCCGCGCGAGCAGGACATCCGCATGCGCCTGAAGGGCGGCCGCACCGGCGTCCGTGCCGTCACCTGCGAGCAGCTGGAACTCACCGGCCTGATGAAACCCTTCGACCTGGAGGTCTTCTACGGCGAACGGGTCGCCGTCCTCGGCTCCAACGGCTCCGGCAAGTCGCACTTCCTGCGGCTGCTCGCCGGCGACGACGTGGCCCACACCGGGAACTGGAAGCTCGGGGCGCGCGTGGTGCCCGGACACTTCGCGCAGACCCACGCCCACCCGGAGCTGCTGGGCCGCACCCTCCTGGACATCCTGTGGACCGAGCACGCCCAGGACCGGGGCGCCGCCATGTCGAGGCTGCGCCGCTACGAGCTGACCCAGCAGGCCGAGCAGACCTTCGACCGGCTCTCCGGCGGCCAGCAGGCCCGCTTCCAGATCCTCCTGCTGGAACTCCAGGGCGTCACCGCCCTGCTGCTCGACGAGCCGACCGACAACCTCGACCTGGAATCGGCGGAAGCCCTCCAGGAGGGCCTGGAGGGCTTCGAGGGCACGGTCCTCGCGGTCACCCACGACCGCTGGTTCGCCCGCTCCTTCGACCGGTACTTGGTCTTCGGCAGCGACGGGCGCGTCCGCGAGACGCCGGAGCCGGTCTGGGACGAACGGCGGGTCGAGCGGGCCCGCTGACGGCTGTCGCGCGGGCCTGCTCACGGCTCACGCGGCTCACACGGAGGTCACTTCCAGCGCAGCAGCGCCCCCAGGCCGCCCACCGGCGCCTTCTGCGCCGCCTCGGACGGCAGGGCCGGCGTCACGGAGATCGCGGGGGCGCCGGTCATCACCGCCGAGCGCAGCAGGGCGTCGTCCGCACGGGCCGACCAGGAGTTCTGCTCGCCGAGCGTCTTCAGCTCCGTGCGGCGCACCGCCAGCTGGTCGGCGTCCTCGCCGATCCACACCTCGCGGTGGGTGTCGGGGGCGTCCGGGATGACCAGCAGCTCGTCGATACGGTGCTCCCGGGCGGCCTCGACCAGCGCGGGCACGCCCTCCGCGGCGCCGGCCCGGCCCTCGTCGTCCGGCGTGCGGGCGGCCAGGAACCGGTCCAGATCCTCCCGCGCACGCGAGCGCACATGGTCGTCCCGCAGCCCCTCCACCTCGTCGTCCAGCAGCCTGCTGCCGGCGCCGCGCGAGGCCTCGGCGATCCGGTCCTGCAGCCGTTTGGGAAGCCGCTCGTGCACGGACCGCCGCTCCCGGTCGTCACCCACCAGGATCAGCAGATCGGCGCCCGTCTCCTCCTGGCACACGGCGAGCGCGTCCGCGATCTCCGCCGCGTTGTGCTCCCAGGTGTTCTCCACCCGCAGCTGGAAGTGGCGCTCCGACCAGTCGACGCTGCTCGTGCGGTGCACCGGCCACTGCCGGCCGGTCACCCCGCCCGCGTCCGAGCTGCCCAGCGCGCTGCGCAGCTCGAAGTCGGCGCCCTTGCGGTCGACGTACGCCACTACGCACACCGGGTCCTCGCCGGCCAGGTCCAGCAGCGGTGCGACGTGCGGCAGCGGGGCCCAGTCGGCGGTGGTCCCGCCGTACGGGGGCCGGGCCAGCGGCGGATCGAGGACCACCCGCCCGGCGCTCGCGAACAGGGCCCGCCCGTGCGGGTCGGTGGCGTGGCGCAGTTCCTCCACCGCCTCCTTCACGGCCCGGCAGGTCGCGTCGTCCGCGCCCTGTTCCGCCAGCTCCCGGGCCACCGCGGCGGCCGTCAGCTCACGTTCGTGGGGGGTGTCCTCCGTGTGCCGGGAGAGATCGACGTAGACGGAGGCCCAGGGCCCCTGATGTTCGTAGAGGGGATGCAGAAACGCGAGATCCATGGCTCCCTCCCGGGTGCCGCTCGGGGGTGGTAGTGCTCCGGGGCGGGTACCCGGACCGCATGAACGAACACGACACGCGTGACGACACCACGACCGGCGGCGTGGACCCGGGCCGCCTGGACGACCAGCAGCTCATGAAGGAGCTGGAGACCATCCACCGCACGCGCCACGACACCCTGCTGTACGGGTCGAACGACGCGCTGCGGGCTCACAACGACCGGATGGCGCAGCTGGAGGGCGAGTGGCTGCGCCGCAACCCCCGGCGCCCGGTCGCCGCGGGCCGCACCCGCGAGGGTGCCCGGGAACGGGGCTGCGGGGAGGGCACCGCCCCGGGCGGCTGACCGGGCCGCCCGGAGACACGGGGGCGCCGCCGCCCGGACCTGCGGGGGCCCGGCCCTCCGGCGCGATCGGGACGCACCGGCGGGCCGGGCCCGGCGTGAGGCTCTCGCCCCGCGGCTCAGCCGCCCGTTCAGCCGCCCGCTTTCGCGAACTCCGCGAGGAACGTCTCGCAGAACGCCTTGAGGTCGTCCGGCTTGCGGCTGGTGATCAGCACATTGTTGCCGTGGTCGCAGACCTTCACCTGCTCGTCGACCCAGGTGGCTCCGGCGTTGCGCAGGTCGGTCCGCAGACTGGGCCACGAGGTCACGACCCGGCCGCGTACGACGTCGGCCTCGACGAGCGTCCACGGCGCGTGGCAGATCGCGGCCACCGGCCGGCCCTGCTCGAAGAAGTCCCTGACGAACGCCACGGCCTTCTCGTCCATCCGCAGGAAGTCCGGATTGGCCACGCCGCCGGGCAGGACCAGCCCGCCGAACGAGTCGGCCGACGTGTCGCCCACCGTCTCGTCCACCGGGAACGTGTCCGCCTTGTCGAGGTGGTCGAAGCCCTGGATCTCACCGGACTGCGTGGAGACGAGCACGGGCTCGTGGCCCGCGTCCTTCGCCGCCTGCCACGGCTCGGTCAGCTCGACCTGCTCCACGCCCTCGGGCGCGGTCAGAAATGCGATGCGCATGTGGTTCGGATTCCTTTCCTGGCATGTGTCGTCAGCCGCCGTCCCGGGCGTCCGGTTCCGCGCGGCTGATGTCGGCGAGCGCCGATGAGGGATCCCGGGCCTCGGCCAGATCGCCGAGGCTCACCATCCCGACCGGCAGCCCGTCCTCCACGACCGGCAGCCGGCGTACGGCGTGCTCACGCATCAGCGCGACCACGTCCGCGACCGGGTCGTCCGGGGAGACCGTCAGCGGGTCGTGGGTGCAGACCGCCCGGACGCCCACTCCCATCGGGTCGAGGCCCTCGGCCACCGCCCGCACCGCGATGTCACGGTCGGTGAGCAGACCCACGACGTCCTGCCCGTCCGCGACCACCACGTCGCCGATGTTCTGCGTGCGCATCAGCTGCGCCGCCTCGACGAGGGAGGAGTCCGGACGGACGGCGGTCACGCCCGGGGTCATGACGTCCCTCACGTACTCGGCCGTGTGCTCGGCCATAGGGGTTCGCCCCTTCCGGCGCCTACGCGCTCCGCGTCCCGGTGGGTCCGGACCCGCCGCTCTCGGTCAGGGCCACCGCCAGTTCCTGGACGTTGTCGTAGCGCGCCTTGTGCGGCAGCCGCTCCAGTCCCTCGACGAGGGCGTCGGGCGCGTGGCCGCGGCGCAGCGCCCGGGTCAGTTCCCGCGGGCTCGCGGGGAAGGTGCCCCGGGTCAGGTTCCGGGCCAGTTCGAGCCGGAGGGCTTCCAGATACGTCGGTCCACGGCCCGGTGTCACCGGTCCGTAGGTGACGTCCGGGTCGTCCTCGGCAGCCGGTTCCGGGTCGTGCCACTCCTCGGTGCGGGTGGGGTGCCCGGACCTGAGCAGACCCTGCAGTTCGTGCTTCATCTCGTCGTCGCGGTGGACGCTCATCCGGTCACTGCCTCGCTGCATGTCTCCCTCCAGATCCTTCAGGGGGTGCCGACCGCGTACCCGGACACCGGGGGCCGACACGGATTCACCCGGACGGGTCCCATCCGATTTCCCGGGCACGCTGCGTGCCTCCGCGTGCACCGCGGGTTTGCCCGGCGCGCCCGGGGAACCCGGCTCCCGCCACCACCCCCCACGCCCACCCCTTTATCGGGAAGGACGGATCATGGCGGTGCTGTTCGCTGTGTTCATTCCGGTCCTCATGCTCGGCGTGGTGCTGGCCCTCGGCCGCTACGAGGAACTCCTGCTGCCCGACGCCGCGCGGCCGTCCGACGACGCCGACGCGTCCGCGCGAACGGATCAGTAATCGAGAAGCGAGGCCCGCCGTGCTCCGTCTAGCGTGTCCCTGCTGACCCGCTCGACAGAGGAGACACCGATGAGCAGCGCCAGGAGAACGGACCAGCAGGCGGCCGCGCCGCATGCCGCGGACAGCCACGACCTGATCCGTGTGCACGGTGCCCGCGAGAACAATCTCAAGGACGTCAGCATCGAGATCCCCAAGCGTCGGCTGACGGTGTTCACCGGCGTCTCCGGCTCGGGCAAGAGCTCACTGGTGTTCAACACGATCGCCGCCGAGTCGCAGCGGCTGATCAACGAGACCTACAGCGCCTTCGTGCAGGGCTTCATGCCGACGCTGGCCCGGCCCGAGGTCGACGTCCTCGACGGCCTGACCACCGCGATCATCGTGGACCAGCAGCGGATGGGCGCCGACCCCCGCTCCACGGTCGGCACCGCCACCGACGCCAACGCGATGCTGCGCATCCTCTTCAGCCGGCTCGGGGACCCGCACATCGGACCGCCCAGCGCGTACTCCTTCAACACCGCCTCCGTCCGGGCGAGCGGCGCGATCACCGTCGAGCGCGGCAACAAGAAGGCCGTCAAGGCGACCTACGAGCGCACCGGCGGCATGTGCACCCACTGCGAGGGCCGGGGCAAGGTCTCCGACATCGACCTCTCCCAGCTCTACGACGACTCCAAATCGCTCGCCGAGGGTGCGTTCACGATCCCCGGCTGGAAGTCGGACAGTCAGTGGACCGTGCAGGTCTACGCCCAGTCCGGCTTCGTGGACCCGGACAAGCCGATCCGCGAGTACACCGAGAAGGAGCTGCGGGACTTCCTCTACGGCGAGCCGGTCAAGGTGAAGGTCAGCGGCGTCAACCTCACCTACGAGGGACTGATCCCGAAGATCCAGAAGTCGTTCCTGTCCAAGGACAAGGAGGCGATGCAGCCGCACATCCGGGCGTTCGTGGAGCGGGCCGTCACCTTCACCACCTGCCCGGAGTGCGACGGCACCCGGCTCAGCGAGGGCGCCCGGTCGTCGAGGATCGGGAAGATCAGCATCGCCGACGCCTGTGCGATGGAGATCCGCGACCTGGCCGAGTGGGTCCGCGGTCTCGACGACCCGTCGGTGGCGCCGCTGCTCACCGCGTTGCGGGACACCCTCGACTCGTTCGTGGAGATCGGCCTCGGCTATCTCTCGCTCGACCGGCCGGCGGGCACCCTGTCGGGCGGCGAGGCGCAGCGCGTCAAGATGATCCGCCATCTCGGCTCGTCCCTCACCGACACCACGTACGTCTTCGACGAGCCCACCATCGGCCTGCACCCGCACGACATCCAGCGCATGAACGACCTGCTGCTGCGGCTGCGGGACAAGGGCAACACGGTGCTGGTCGTCGAGCACAAACCGGAGACGATTGCGATCGCCGACCACGTCGTCGACCTCGGCCCCGGCGCCGGCACGGCGGGCGGCACCGTCTGCTACGAGGGCACCGTGGAGGGACTGCGGGCCGGCGACACCGTCACCGGCCGCCACCTCGACGACCGGTCGACCCTCAAGGAGACGGTCCGCGAGCCCACCGGGACGCTGGAGATCCGCGGCGCCACGACGCACAACCTCCAGGGCGTCGACGTCGACGTCCCGCTCGGCGTGCTCTGCGTGGTCACCGGCGTGGCGGGCTCCGGCAAGAGCTCGCTGATCCACGGCTCGGTCCCGGCCGGCGCCGACGTCGTATCGGTCGACCAGAGCCCCATCAAGGGCTCCCGGCGGAGCAACCCGGCCACGTACACCGGACTGCTCGACCCGATCCGCAAGGCCTTCGCCAAGGCCAACGGCGTCAAGCCCGCCCTGTTCAGCGCCAACTCCGAGGGCGCCTGCCCCACCTGCAACGGCGCCGGTGTCATCTACACCGACCTGGCGATGATGGCGGGCGTCGCCACGCCCTGCGAGGACTGCGAGGGCAAGCGGTTCCAGCCCTCGGTGCTGGAGTACCGCCTCGGTGGCCGCGACATCAGCGAGGTCCTTGCCATGTCGGTGGCGCAGGCGGAGGAGTTCTTCGGCACCGGCGAGGCCCGCACCCCCGCCGCGCACAAGATCCTCGACCGGCTCGCCGACGTCGGGCTCGGCTACCTCACCCTCGGCCAGCCGCTCACCACGCTGTCCGGCGGCGAGCGGCAGCGGCTCAAGCTGGCCACCCACATGGGCGACAAGGGCGGCGTCTACGTACTCGACGAGCCCACCACCGGTCTGCACCTCGCCGACGTCGAGCAACTGCTGGGCCTGCTCGACCGCCTCGTCGACGCCGGCAAGTCGGTCATCGTCATCGAGCACCACCAGGCGGTCATGGCGCACGCCGACTGGATCATCGACCTCGGCCCCGGCGCCGGCCACGACGGCGGCCGGATCGTCTTCGAGGGCACCCCCACCGACCTCGTCGCCGACCGCTCCACCCTCACCGGCGAGCACCTCGCGGCGTACGTCGGCGCCTGAGCGCGAACGCTCCCACGGCGCCGGTACCGGGAGCCCCCGGCGTCGTGGGATCGTGGTGGGGTGACGACCTTGGAGGACCTGGTCCGGCTGCGCCGGGCCCGCGACCTGATGGACCGCGAGTACGCCGAGCCGCTCGACGTGCCGGCGCTGGCGCGCGTCGCCCTCATGTCGGCGGGCCACTTCTCCCGCAGCTTCCGCGCCGCCTACGGGGAGACGCCGTACAACTACCTGATGACGCGCCGGATCGAGCGGGCCAAGGCCCTGCTGCGACGCGGCGACCTGACGGTGACGGAGGTCTGCTTCGAGGTCGGCTGTACCTCGCTGGGGTCCTTCAGCTCGCGGTTCACCGAACTGGTCGGCGAGAGCCCGAGCGCGTACCGGGCCCGCGACCACGCCGACGGCGCCGCCATCCCGGCCTGCGTCGCCAAGATCTACACGCGACCGGTCCGGAACGGAGAACCGGCCCGGAACGGAGAACCGGTCCGGAACGGAGAACCGGTCAGGAACGGAGAAGCGAAGCCCGCGACCCCGCCCGTAGCGTGAAGCGCATGGACATCAACCTCTCGCAGTGCTTCATCGCCGTCGACGACCACGACAAGGCGCTCGCCTTCTACCGCGACGTACTCGGACTGGAGGTCCGCAACGACGTCGGGTTCGAGGGAATGCGCTGGGTGACCGTCGGCTCTCCGGCCCAGCCCGGCGTGGACATCGTCCTCGAACCCCCGCTCGCGGACCCGAACGCCTCGGCCGCCGACAAGGAGGCCATGGCCGAACTGCTGGCGAAGGGCCTGCTGCGCGGCGTCATCTTCACCACCGAGGACGTCGACGCCACCTTCGAACGCGTCCGGGCCGCGGGCGCCGAGGTCCTCCAGGAGCCGGTCGACCAGCCCTACGGCGTCCGCGACTGCGCCTTCCGCGACCCCTCCGGCAACATGCTGCGCTTCAACCAGCCGCGCAAGGGGTGACCGCCGCTATGGCGGTCACCCCTTCTCCCGCCCCGGCAGAAACTCCTGCACCTTCGCCTTGAACCCCTGCTTGACCATGGACCCCCGGTCCGCGTCGCCCTTCAGGATCGAGGCGGCCGTCGCCTCCATCTGCTCCCAGGTGGCGTGCGGCGGGATCGGGGGCACGGCGGGGTCGGTGAGAAACTCGAGCACCGCCGGGCCGTCCGCCGCGAGGCCCGCCCGCCAGGCCGCCTCCACCTCGTCCGGCTTCTCCACCCGGATCCCGGTCAGGCCCAGTGAGCGGGCGAAGTCGGCGTAGCGCACGTCCGGGAGCGACTGCGAGGGCAGGAAGGACGGCGCGCCCTCCATGGCCCGCATCTCCCAGGTGACCTGATTGAGGTCCCGGTTGTTCCAGACGGCCACGATCAGCCGCGGGTCCTCCCACAGGTCGCGGTACTTCGCCGCCGTGATCATCTCCGCCAGCCCGTTCATCTGCATCGCACCGTCCCCGACCAGGGCGATCACGGGCCGGTCCGGGTGGGCGAACTTCGCGCCGATCGCGTACGGCACGCCGCAGCCCATGGTGGCCAGCGTGCCGGACAGCGAGCCGCGCATGCCGGGCCGCATGGTCAGGTGCCGGGCGTACCAGTTCGCCGTCGAACCCGAGTCGGAGGTGACGATCGCGTCGTCGGGCAGCATCGGGTCCAGGGCGGCGGCCACGTACTCCGGGTTGATCGGGTCGGCCTCCAGCCCGGCCCGCCGCTCCATGACCCCGCGCCAACGCGTCACGTTGTCGCACACCGTGTCGTACCACTCGCGCCCGCGGCCGCCCTCGATCAGCGGGATCAGCCGGTCCAGGGTGGCCTTCGCGTCGCCGACGAGGTTCACCTCGTACGGATAGCGCATCCCGATCATGTGCGGGTCGATGTCGATCTGCACGCCCCGCGCCTTGCCGAACTCCGGCAGGAACTGCGAGTACGGGAACGAGGACCCGATGGTCAGCAGGGTGTCGCAGTCCCGCATCAGCTCGTACGAGGGGCGCGTGCCGAGCAGACCGATCGAGCCGGTGACGTACGGCAGTTCGTCGCCGATCACGTCCTTGCCGAGCAGCGCCTTGGCCACGCCCGCGCCCAGCATCTCCGCGAGCGTCTCCACCTGCTGCCGGGCCCCGGCCGCGCCCTGGCCGACCAGGATCGCGACTTTGTCACCGGAGTTGAGCACCTCGGCCGCCCGCCGCACGGACTCGTCGGACGGGACCGCCGTCCAGGAGCCCCGGTCCAGACTGGAGGGCACCATCTTGAACTCGTGCGTGGGCGGCGAGTAGTCCAGCTCCTGCACGTCACCGGGGATGATGACCGCCGTCGGACAGCGACGCGCGTACGCGGTGCGGATCGCCCGGTCCAGCACGTTCGGCAGCTGCTCCGGGACCGTCACCGTCTCCACGAACTCGGAGGCGACGTCCTTGTACAGAGTGTGCAGGTCCACCTCCTGCTGGTAGGAGCCGCCCATCGCGGTCCGGTGGGTCTGCCCGACGATCGCCAGCACCGGAACGTGGTCGAGCTTGGCGTCGTACAGCCCGTTGAGCAGATGGATCGCGCCGGGCCCCGAGGTCGCCGCGCACACGCCCAGACGGCCGCTGAACTTGGCGTACCCGACCGCCTGGAACGCGGACATCTCCTCGTGCCGGGACTGCACGAACCTCGGCCGGTCGTCGGCCCGGCCCCAGGCGGCGAGCAGGCCGTTGATCCCGTCGCCCGGGTAGCCGAAGACCTGCTCGACACCCCACTCGCGCAGTCGCTGCAGGACGTGGTCGGACACCTTTGTGCTCATGTAACGGACCTCCCGGACCGATGGGTGTGATGCCGGCGGAAGCGGTACGGGTGACCGCGGGCGCGCGCCGAAAACATCGGGGAGACATCCGGGTGTTTGCCATGGGGGCCAGGGGGCAGGCGCAAATTCAGTGCTTCGGACAGGAGGCACGTCCGTGGGAGCGGCGTGACGCCGCCACGGATGCGTCCGTCCGGGCCGGACGCCCTCCCACGGTGACCGCCCGACCCCAAGGGCCGTGTCGTCGTACCGGTGCCGCCCGCTTCCGCGCGCCGGAGGTTCTACGAACCCCGGGCGCCGTCTGCGTCGGCCGCGCCGACCGAGCCGCCGCCCGGCGCGACGACAGGACCCCGCGCTCCGAGGGAGTTGCGACGCACCATGCCGATCCACGCCAGCGTGAAGCACCCGCACGACGACGCCCCCGACACCGCCGACGCCTTCCGCCGACTCACCACCCTTCCCGACGGCCCGGAACGCGACGCGGTCCGCGACCGGATCGTCGAGGCCTGGCTCCCCATGGCCGAACGGCTCGCGGGACGGTTCCGCAGCCGCGGCGAGAGCTACGAGGACCTGCGGCAGGTCGCGGCCCTCGGCCTGGTCAAGGCCGTCGACCGGTACGACCCCGAGCGCGGCAACGCCTTCGAGAGCTACGCCGTGCCGACGATCACCGGCGAGATCAAGCGCCACTTCCGCGACCACATGTGGACCCTGCACGTGCCGCGCCGGGTCCAGGACCTGCGCAACCGCGTGCGCTTCGCCGGCCAGGACCTGTCCCAGACCATCTCCGGGCGCAGGCCCACCGTCGCTGAGATCGCCGAGCACGCCGACCTGAGCGAGGAGGACGTCCGGGTCGGCCTGGAGGCCCTGGAGAGCTTCACGGCCCTGTCCCTCGACGCGGAGCTGCCGGGCAGCGAGGACGGCTACTCACTCGGCGACGCCCTCGGCGCCTCCGACCCCGCCCTCGACACCGTCGTGGACCGCGAGGCCGTCAAGGACCGGCTCGCCGCCCTGCCCGAGCGGGAACGCGCCATCCTCTACATGCGCTTCTTCGACGACATGACCCAGAGCCGCATCGCCGAACAGCTCGGCATCTCCCAGATGCACGTCTCCCGCCTGATCAGCCGGTGCTGCGACCGGGTGCGGGAACAGGTACTCCGGGACCCGGCGGCCTGAGCGCGGGGCCGGCTCCCCGCGCTCCTTCCACGGCGCCGCGGTTTCCGTCACGGCCGCGGGTGGTCGGTTGCGGGTGGGTCGGCCGCGGGTGGGTCGGCTGCGGTTGGGTCCAAACCTTGATCTCACCCGCTCGGGGGTCCCGTTCCCGCGAACGGCGCACGGTGGCGCGCGGACCCCTGGCGGGCGGGCTGTGATGGCCGAGGGGGCGCGAGTGCCGTGCCCCCGCAGCCGTCGCTCGAAGGAGCCCACCCCATGCGCCGCACCGCCCGCGCCCTGTCCGCCGCCGTCCTGGCCAGTGCCGCCCTCGGCGTCCTGGCGGGGCCCGTCTCGGCCGATCCCGGCGTTCCTCAGCCGCCCGTCGGCGCCGGTGAGCCCGCCGCGGAGGTCAGCCCGGCCGGAGTCACCCCGGGCGGCAGCGTCACCGTCTCCGTTGCCTGCGCCTCGACCGGCGGATCCGCGCCGGCCACCCTCGACGCCACCTCACCGGCCCTCGACGAGGGCACCGTCGCGCTGCGCAAGGTGGAGGGCGACGGCGGGGCGACGTCCGGAACCGCCTACCGGGGCACCGCGCGCATAGCCGCCGCCGAGGACCTCGAGAGCGACCCGGCGGCGGAGGGCGCCGAGGACGCGTGGACCGTCGACGGCGCCTGCCCCGAGGAGTCCGGCGGCGAGGGCGACCCCTGGAGCGCGACGATGACCGGGCCGGAGGAGGCGACCGGGCCGGAGGAAGCGATCGGGCCGGAGGAGGCGACCGGACCGGACGCGATGACTGTGCCGGGAGAGGGGGGCGGAGTCGTCGCACCGCCGTGCCCCGAGCCCACACACTCCACCCAGCACGGCGAGCAGTGCGGCGGAACCAAGCCGGTGTGTCCGGAAGCGACCGCCCCGCGCGGCGAGACCGCCGCGCGGGGCACGTCCTGCACGACGAAGCCGCCCTGCCCCGAGCCCGTCGCACAGGGCAAGCCCTGCGGCGGCGCGACCGTGGAGCACGGGGTGCGGGCCGGCGCGGGCGGGTCCTTCACCGACTCGACGCCCGCCCTGGTCGCCGGTGGCGTCCTGATCGTGGGCGCGTTCGGCGCGGCGGCGCATCGGCTGCGGCTCCGCCTGCGCGGGGACGCCGAGCAGCACCGCTGACCACCGCCGCCGGTCCGCAGACGATCCGCGACCGGGGCCACAGCCATGGCCGGGCGGCACGGTGGGTACTTGGAGCAACGACCGAGGAAAAGAGCACCGGGCCGGGCGGCGACGGGACACGGCACCACGGACTGCGCGGAGGCACGCATGCGGCGGACGGACTCCGAAGGCCATGACTCAGGAGGGCAGGACTCAGGAGGGCCGGAATCCGGAGGGCGTGGTTCCGGGGGGCGTGACTCCGGAGGGCGTGACTCCGAGGTGCATGGTTCCGGAGGGCGTGAATCCGGAGAGCGTGGCTCCGAGGGACATGACTCCGGAGGGCGTGACTCCAAGGGGCACGAGCCCGTAGGGCGCGAGTCGGTAGGGCGGGAGTCGGTAGGGCGGGAGTCGGTAGGGCGGGAGTCGGTAGGGCGGGAGTCGGTAGGGCGCGAGTCGGTAGGGCGGGAGCCGGTAGGGCGGGAGCCGGTAGGGCGCGAGTCGGTAGGGCGCGATTCGGTAGGGCGGGAGCCGGCAGGGCGGGAGCCGGCAGGGCGGGAGTCGCCAGGGCACGACCGCGCAGGGCACGACCGCGCAGGGCACGAGCCCGTGGGGCACGGTCCCGTCCGCTACGGTCCGCATCTCCCCGACGACGGACTGCCCGTGCTGCCCGAGCTGTCCGCCGTCCTCGCCGCCGCCGCAGGCCGCGGTCACGACGAACCCCCCGGCGGCGCCCCGCCCCTCCTGAACGCCGCCTGCGGCTACTGGGAACGGCGCGGCCTGCCCACCGAGCCCGGCCACGTGGCCGCCGCCCCCGGAGCCAACGCCCTGCTGCTCGCGCTGACCGCCGCGCTCGGCGGCGACGTCCTGGTGCCCCGCCCCTGCGCCGCCTGGTGGGCACCGTACGCGCGGCTGCTGGGCAGACCCGTCTTCCACGTGCCGACCCCGGCCGAGTCCGGCGGCGTCCCCGACCCGTACGCCCTCCTGGAAACCGTCCGCCGGGTCCGCGCCGAGGGCGGCGACCCCCGCCTGCTCGTGCTGTCCGTCGCCGACGACCCCACCGGAACCGTCGCGCCGCCCGAACTGCTGCACGAGACCGTCGAGGCCGCCACCGGCGAGGGACTGCACCTGGTCAGTGACGAGACCTGGCGGGACACCCTGCACGACCCGCACGCCACCGTGCTGCTCAGCCCCGCCGAGATGCTGCCCGAACGGGTCACCGTCGTCACCGACCTGGCCGGCGCGCTGCTGCCGCCGGGCTGGCCGGCCGCCGTCGCCCGCTTCCCCGCGTCCGCCGCCGGGGACGGCCTGCACGCGCGTGTGCTCGACGTGCTCACCGCGCTCGGCGCCAAGGTCGCCGCGCCCGTCGCCGCCGCGGCCGGGTACGCGCTCGCCGAACCCGAGCCGGTCACCGCGCGCCGGTCGGCCGCCGTACGCCTGCACGCGAGCGTGGCCGCCGCCGTACACGCCGCCGTCGTCGCCGCGGGTGCCACCGCCCGGCCCCCGCAGGCCGGCCGCCACCTCTACGCCGACCTCGGCCCGCTGCGCGACGCGCTCGGCGCTCAGGGCGTCGGCGACGCCCAGGAACTGGAGGACTTCCTCACCGCCCGGCTCGGCATGCCCGCCCCCGGCGGCCACCGCTTCGGCGACGACCTCGCGGCTCTGCGCGTGCGGCTCGCCACCGGCCCGCTGCTCGACGGCGGCACCGACGAGCAGCGCGCGGAATGCCTCACGTCCCCCGACCCGTTGGAACTGCCACACGTGCAACGCGCGTTGATCGGGCTGAAGTCGGTCTTCGACGATCTCCGCGACGCTCAGCGATGGGAGCCTCCTCGATGACGCAGCAGCCCCGGTCGACCACGAGCACGCCCACACCCACGGCTACGCCCACCAAGGACACCGACGAGCCACCGTCCTCGCCCTCCTCGGCCCCCTCGCCCTCCTCGGCCCCCTCGCCCTCCTCGGCCCCCTCGCCCTCCTCGGCCCCCTCGCCCTCCTCGGCCCCCTCGCCCTCCTTGCCCTCCTTGCCCTCCTCGGCCCCCTCGTCCCCGCCGCTCGCCGAACCCCGGCCGATGGCCGAACATCGGGTGTGGCCGCGGACCTTCCACGACCGGCTGACCGCGCCGCTCCCCGGCCTGAAGGCCTTCGCCAGATTCGCCCGCGAGGGCGCGGTGAGACCCGGTCCCGAGGGGCTCGCCGACATCCCCCGGCTGCCCTACGCCCCCGGCCCGCTGCCCCGCGTGGACGCGCGCACCGTCGCCGTCACCTGGGCGGGACACGCCAGCTGGGTGGTGCGCATCGGCGGGCTCACCGTCCTCACCGACCCGGTCTGGTCCCGCCGCATCCTCGGCACCCCGGCCCGCGTCACCCCCGTCGGCGTCCCCTGGAGCGCCCTGCCCCACGTCGACGCGGTCGTCATCAGCCACAACCACTACGACCACCTGGACGCCCCGACCCTGCGCAGACTCCCGCGGGACACCCCCGTCTTCGCCCCGGCCGGGCTCGGCCGCTGGTTCCACCGCCGCCGCTTCACCCGCGTCACCGAGCTGGACTGGTGGGAGGCCGCGAAACTGGACGGCGTCCGCTTCGACTTCGTACCGGCCCACCACTGGTCCAAGCGCACCCTCACCGACACCTGCCGCACCCTGTGGGGCGGCTGGGTCCTCACCGACCCCGACGGCCGGCGCGTGTACTTCGCCGGTGACACCGGGTACGGCCACTGGTTCACCCGCATCGGCCGCCGCTACCCCGGCATCGACCTCGCCCTGCTCCCCATCGGCGCCTACGACCCCCGCTGGTGGCTGAGCGACGTGCACTGCGACCCGGAGGAGGCAGTGCGGGCCGCCCAGGACCTGGGCGCCCGCCGGATGGCGCCGATGCACTGGGGCACGTTCGTCCTGTCCGCGGAACCCGTACTGGAACCGCTCACCCGCGTACGCGCCGCCTGGCAGCGCGCGGGCCTGCCCCGGGAGCACCTGTGGGATCTCCCGGTCGGCGGTTCCCGCGTGCTGGAGTGAACGAGGCCGGCCGCCCGGCGCCCTGGCGCCGCGCGGGCAGCGCCTACGCCTTCGCCGGCCCCCGGAACCGCCGCCACACGCTCGGCGCCCCGCTGACCAGTAGCGTCAGCGCGATCGCCGCGGCCACGCCCTCCCACGGCTTGCTGAACAGGGCGCCGCTGAGGACGCCGATCAGCTGGTACGTCACCGCCCAGGCCAGGCAGGCCGGAAGGTTGCCCCGGGCGAACCGGCGCAGTGGCCACTCGGCCAGCAGGCAGGCCAGCATCACCGGTATCCGCCCCGCCGGGACCAGCCGGGACAGCACGAGCACCGCGACATCGTGCTCGGCGAGCTTGTCCTGGGCCTGCTCCAGCCGGTCCTCGGGCGCCCGGGACCGGATCGCCTCCAGCCAGCGCGAGCCGTTCTTCGAGCCGACGCCCCGCCGCCCCAGCCAGTACAGCGCCATGTCCCCGCAGAACGCGGCCAGCGAAGCCGTCGCGAACACCATCAGCATCGAGAACGGCAGGGTCTGGTGCATCGCGACCACGGCCGCCGAACTCACCAGCGCGCCCGTCGGCACCACCGGCACCAGCGCCCCGATCAGCACCAGCAGGAACAGCGAGGGATAACCGAACGCCTGCTGGGTCGGCTCGGTCGGAATACTCGTCACGGCGGCGCCCAGCCAGCTCACCGCGAGACCTCCACCCGCACGCTCTCGCCATGCCCCAGCCGGTGCACCGCCACCCCCGGCGCGCGCAGCGCCGACAGGCGCACGAACTCGTCACCCGGCGTGTGGAACTCGTGGGGGCGCACGGCGTCCATCCCGATCGGCCAGTACGTGCCGTAGTGCACCGGCACCGCCGTGCGCGGCGCCAGCCGGGCCAGCGCCTCGGCCGCCCGCCCCGCGTCCAGGTGCTCCGCGCCCAGGTACGGCCCCCAGCCGCCCACCGGCAGCAGCGCCGCGTCGACCGGCCCGACCTCCTTCTCCATGCCGTCGAACAGACCGGTGTCCCCGGCGAAGTACGTCCGTGCCTGACCCTCGACGACATAGCCGAGCGCGGGGGAGCGGTGCCGTCCGACCGGCAGCCGCCGCCCGTCGTGCCGTGCCGGCACCGCCCGTATCCGCAGGTCCCCGACGGTCGCCTCGTCGCCGGGCGCCACCTCGGTCAGCTCCAGGTGCCCGAGCCGGCGCAGTCCGGGCACCGCCCGTCGTGCGCCCCGGGGCACGAGCAGGCGCGTGCCCGGCGCGAGCCGCGCGAGCGACGGCACATGCAGGTGGTCGGCGTGCAGGTGGGAGACGAGCGCCACGTCCGCGCGCCAGGCGTCCGACGGCGGCAGCGCGCCCCGTCTGCGGCGCAGATGGGCGAGTCTGCGGACGAACAGAGGATCGGTGAGCACACGGATGTCCGAGTCCTCGACCGTGCAGGTGGCGTGACCCCACCACGTGAGCTCCACCGGCACCTCTTTGCCTCCTTCGCGCGACTCCCCGAAGCCTACGTCCAGGAGTAGGGTCGGCGGCGAAAACGGGAGGTGAGGGGGACCCCATGGGGCTGGTGCGGGTGACGGCGATCGCGAGTCTGACGCCGCTGGAGCAGTTGGACGACGATCCCTTCCTGGTCGATTCCCGCAGCCAGCACGCCATGTGCGCCCGCTGGGCCGCGGAGAACGGGTACGTCGTCGCCAGAGAACTGCTGGTACGCGGCCTGCGATCCGACCACGGCGCCCTGTGGGACGGCGTCCGCCCCGGGCACGACCTGTTCGTGGCGCCCAGCCGCCGGGTGCTCGAGAGCGCGCTGTCGTCGGTGGAGGAGTTCACCGCGGAGTGCGCGCGGCGCGGCGTCCGGATCGAGACGGTCGGCCACGCCGAACCGTCCTACGACGCCCGCATGAAGGCGTGCGTGCACCGCAGACTGTCGATGCCGACGGCGGGGTACGACGGCCGCTGACCCCCGGCCGCGGGGTGTGAACCGGACCCGGGGGGACAAACGGGTGCTCCGGAGCGTTGTGACAGGGTGGGGCAGGCCCGTGCCGACGACGGGCCGGGACGTGAGGTGTGCGGAGCGTGGGTGGAGGGCGTTGGCGCCGGGTCGCCAGTCAGATCGGGCGGAGTGTCGCGGTGTGGGCCGTGTCCACGCTCACCATGCTCGTGCTCGCCGGGATCCTGCCGGACTTCCGGCTCCAGTCGCCCGACGGCGACAGCGCGACCGACATCGCCATGACCGCCGCGGTCGGCGCCGGCGCCTTCGGTCTGCTGTCCGCCCTGGTGTGGCCGCTGATGGTCCGGCTGCTGCTCCTGGTGCCGGCGCTCGTCCTCGGGGTGCTGGTCTTCTTCCTCAACGGCGGGCTGCTGCTCCTCGCGATCGACGTGAACCCGGCGGGGCGCGGTGGTGTCGCCCCGGAGACGGCGGTCGTGGTGGCCGCCGTCATGTCCGCCGTCGCCTCCGCCACCGGCGGTGCCCTGGCTGTGCGCGACGACGACGCCTACCGGCGCCGGCTCTACCGGCTCGCCGACCGCCGCCGCAGATCCGGCCCGCCCTGCCCTGCCGGCCCCGGCACCCTCTTCCTGCAACTGGACGGCGTCGGCCACGACGTCCTGCTGGACGCCGTCGACAGCGGCGCCATGCCCACCGTCGCCCGCTGGCTGGGCCGCGACGGCACCTCCGCGACCCACCGGCTCGCCCTGTGGCGCACCGACTGGTCCAGCCAGACCGGCGCCAGCCAGCTCGGCATCCTGCACGGCTCCAACCACGACGTCCCCGCCTTCCGCTGGTTCGAGAAGGACAGCGGCGAGGTCGTGGTCTGCAACCGCCCGACCAGCGCCGCCGAACTCCAGCACCGCGCCGTCAAGCACACCGGCGACGGCGGACTGCTCACCTTCGACGGCGCCAGCCGCGGCAACCTCTTCGGCGGCGGCGCCGACGAACAGGCCCTCGTGCTCTCCATCGCCACCCGCCGCCGCAGCCGGGAGACACGGTCCAGGTCCGGCTACTTCGCCTACTTCTCCGACCCGGCCAACGCCGTCCGCACCGCGCTGTCCTTCGTCGCCGAGGTGGGCCGCGAGATCGGCCAGTCCACCCGCGCGCGCGTGCACAAGGTCCGCCCGCACGTCTCCCGCGGCGGCCTCTACCCACTCGTCCGCGCCTTCGCGACCGTCGTCGAACGGGACGTCGTCGTCGCCGCGGTGATGGGCGACATGCTCGCCGGACGCACCGCCGTCTACGCCGACCTGGTGGCGTACGACGAGGTGGCGCACCACTCCGGGCCGGGCAGCCGGGACGCCGCGAAGGTCCTCACGCGGCTCGACCGGTCGCTCGCGCTGATCGAGAAGGTCGCCGAGCACGCGCCCCGCAAGTACCGGATCGTCGTCCTGTCCGACCACGGCCAGAGCCCCGGCGAGACCTTCCGCGCCCGCTACGGCCTCACCCTCGGCGACCTGGTGCGGGCCGGCTGCGGACTGCCCGTGCCGCGCCGGGCGCAGCGCACCCGCAGCGGCGCCGAGGCGCGCAACACCGTACGGGCCGCCCTGCACCGGCCGGTCGAGGAGGGCGCCGAGCAGCAGCGCCCCGCCGACACCCCCACCGGCCGCCGCTCGGAACCGATCGTGCTGGCCTCCGGCAACCTGGGCCTGGTCTCCTTCCCGGATGTGCGTCACCGGATGACGCGGGAGGAGATCGACGCCCGCCACCCCGCCCTGCTGCCGACCCTCGCCAACCACCCCGGCGTCGGCTTCCTGCTGGTCGACAGCGAGCACGGCGGTCTCGTGCTCGGCGCGCGCGGCGCGGAGATCCCCCTGGACCGGCTCGACGAGGAGCCCGGCCCGCTCGCGCCCTTCGGACCCGGCGCCGCCGACGCCGTCCGCCGTACGCATTCCTTCCCGCACACCGCCGACATCATGGTCAACTCCTTCCACGACCCGGCCGACGGCGAGGTCCTCGCCTTCGAGGAGCAGATCGGCTCCCACGGCGGTCTCGGCGGTGCCCAGTCGCGGGCCTTCCTGCTGTCGCCGGTCGTCCTGTCCGCGCCGGTCGCCGAGGGGGCGGAGATAGTCGGCGCGGAGCACGTGCACCGGGTCCTGCGCCGCTGGCTGCGCGAGTCGAACGGACCGCAGGTGCCCGTGGAGGATTCCCGGTCCAGGGTCGTCGACAGCGCACCTTTTCCGGCTCCGGACGGGGTCGTGCAGGACAAAAGCGCCTGATTTGGAGCCGCGCCGGACCGTGCCCGACCATGGGCGCCGCCCCGGCGATCCCGGGCACCAGTTCCACGAGAGGCGCACCACCCCATGCACGTCACCGGGACCGTACCCCCACCGGCTCCGGCGTCGCAGGAGACCCCCGCGGCCCCCGCTCCCGCACCGGACAACGGCAGGCACGCCCGCCGCTTCGGACTCCCCGTCGCCACCGCCCTCGTCATGGGCAACATCATCGGCGGCGGCATCTTCCTGCTCCCGGCCTCCGTCGCCCCCTTCGGCACCATCAGCCTGCTCGCCTTCGGCGTCCTGACCGTCGGCGCCATCGCGCTCGCCCTGGTCTTCGGCCGCCTCGCCCAGCGCGACCCCCGCACCGGCGGCCCCTACGTCTACGCCCGCGAGGCCTTCGGCGACTTCGCCGGCTTCCTCGCCGCCTGGGCGTACTGGATCACCACCTGGGTGTCCAACGCGGCCCTCGCCGTCGCCGCCGTCGGCTACCTCGACGTCCTGATCCCGGTGGGCGACCATCGCTGGACCGTCTGCCTGGCCGCCCTCGTCATCCAGTGGCTGCCCGCGCTCGCCAACTTCGCCGGCACCCGCTACGTCGGCGCCGTCCAGCTCGTCGCCACCGTCCTGAAGTTCGCGCCGCTCCTGCTCGTCGCGGTCGGCGGCCTGTTCTTCTTCGACGCCGACAACCTGGGCCCGTTCAACGCCACCGGCGGCAGCGGCATCGGCGCGGTCTCGGCCGCCGCCGCGATCCTGCTCTTCTCCTACCTCGGCGTGGAGTCCGCCGCCGTCAGCGCGGGCGAGGTGAAGGACCCGCGGCGCACGGTCGGCCGGGCCACGGTGATCGGTACCGCGGGCGCCGCCCTGGTCTATCTGCTGGGCACCCTGGCCGTCTTCGGCACCGTCGCCCACGACCGTCTGGTGACCTCCACCGCGCCCTTCTCGGACGCCGTGAACGCCATGTTCGGCGGCGCCTGGGGCGGCTGGGCCGTCGCGCTGGCCGCCCTGGTCTCCATGACCGGCTGCCTCAACGGCTGGACCCTCCTCAGCGCCCAGACCCCGTACGCCGCCGCCAAGGACGGCCTCTTCCCGGCCGCCTTCGCCCGCAAGCGGCGCGGCGTCCCGACGACCGGCGTCGCCGTCACCGTCGTCCTCGCCTCCCTGCTCACCGTCTACAACTACACGGCCGGCTCGGCGAAGGTCTTTGAGATCCTCGTCCTCGTCACCACCTTCACCGCGACCGTGCCCTACCTGCTGGCCACCGCCGCCCAGCTCTTCCACCTGCTCTCCGGGCAGGGCGAGAAGGTGAACCGGGCCCGGCTGGTGCGGGACGGCGTGATCGCGGCGGTCGCGGCCGGGTTCTCCCTCTGGCTGGTCGCCGGCGCCGGCTACGCGGCGGTGTACCAGGGCGTGCTGTTCCTCTTCGCGGGCGTGCTGGTCTACGCGGTGATGGCGGCCCGCAGGCGCCGCGCGGAGGCACCCACCGCGCCGTAATTCGGCTGCGCGGGAGCGGTGGGGGACTCACACTGGTGCGGGTCCCCCACTCGACACCCCTCCCGAGGAGCCCCTGCGTGCAGGCCGCCGTCACCGTCACTCCCGCCCGCCTCCCGGAACTGCTGCTCGGCCTCGCCACCGTGCGGCCGGTCTTCCTGTGGGGCGCACCCGGCATCGGCAAGTCCTCCCTGGTGAGGAACTTCGCCGACTCGCTGGGCCTGGAGTGCGTGAGCCTGCTCGGCACCCAGCTCGCGCCCGAGGACCTGATCGGCGTACCGCAGATCCGGGACGGCCGGTCGGTGTTCTGCCCGCCGGAGTCCATCGCCCGCGACGAGCCGTACTGCCTCTTCCTCGACGAGCTGAACGCGGCCACCCCTGACGTGCAGAAGGCGTTCTACTCCCTCATCCTCGACCGCCGCATCGGCAACTACGAGCTGCCCAAGGGCTCCATCGTCATCGGCGCCGGCAACCGCGCCACCGACAACGCCCTCGCCCGCCCCATCGCCTCCGCGCTGGTCAACCGCCTCACCCACGTCCACCTGGATGCCTCCGCGAAGGACTGGCTGGTCTGGGCCGCCGAGCACGGCATCCACCCCTGGATCACGGACCACCTCACCGACCGCCCCGACCACCTGTGGTCCAAGCCGCCCAAGACCGAGGAGCCGTTCTCCACCCCGCGCTCCTGGCACATGCTCTCCGACGCCCTGCACTCCTTCGGCCGCGACCTCGACGAGGAGACCCTGAAGGTCCTCGCCCACGGCACGCTCACCCCGGCCCACGCCACGGCCTTCTGCGGCTACGTCAAGATCGTGCGCAGCCGCTTCGGCATCGAGGCGATCCTCAAGGGCGAGGCCCGCTGGCCCAGCCGCCTGGAGGACCGCGACCTGCTCTACTACCTCGCCGAGTCCTTCCGCGGCCGACTGGTCAAGGAGCTGCCCGCGAGCAAGGAGCACATGTCGGCGAACGGCCGCCAGACCGCCTACCGCGCCAAGTCGCTGCTCGTGCAGCTCGTCGAGATCTCCGTCGAGGTCGCCCAGAGCGTCATCGCCTCCGACGCCGACGGCAACCCGCTGCTGCCCGCCTGGTTCCTCGTCGAGGCCGCCCGCGACATGCCCCGGCTGGTGGAGGCACGGCGATGAGCCGCACCCGCAAGCAGAAGCAGCAGAAGAAGAAGGACCCGGCCGCCGAGGACTGTGCCAAGGGCGTGCAGCTGGTGTGGGCCAACCCGGCCCTGGCGGCGATGGAGGTCAAGCTGTGCCGCGAGGAGGAGTGCCAGGTCGCGCCCCGCCAGGGACTCGTCCGCGTCAGCTCAAACGGCCGGGTCCACCTGAGCCACACCCGCCACGCCGAGCCGGTCGAGTGGGCGTGGGCCATCGCCCACGCGCTGATCCACCTCGGCTTCGGCCACGTACCCGCCGCCACCGGTGAGCGCGACCAGCCCGACCGCTACGACCTTGCCGCCCGCTGCGTCGTCGTCAACCGCTTCCTCCAGACCTTCCCGGTCGGCCGCACCCCGGACGACCTGCCGCCGACGTACCCCGACGGCGACGAGGAACGCATCGCCGCCGCCTGGCGCCGCGAGGGCGGCATCACGGCCGCCTACGAGCACTGCGGCACCGCCGGCGGCGAGCCCGACCAGCTCCTCGCGCCCTGGGACAGCTGGAACGGTCAGGTCCCGGACTGGCAGCTGGCCTTCGCCCACGCGCTGACCCGCACCATGTCCACCGCCCTCGACCTCGCGGGCGGCCGCCGCGACGACATGCTGGGCGGCCCCACCCGACTGCAGCCCTGGCAGCAGGCCCTGAGCTGGTTCGTCTCCTCCTACCCGTTCCTCGGCGGCATCGCGGCCGGCATCACCCTCGTCGCCGACGCCGAACTCGCCCGCGCCCACGGCATCTCCGTCGCCGCCGTCAACGCCGAGGCCGGCGAGATCTACGTCAACCCCCTGCGCCGGTACGACGACGAGGAATGGCGGTTCATCCTGGCCCACGAGATGCTGCACGCCGCCCTGCGCCACGGCGACCGCTGCGGCACCCGCGACCCCTACCTCTTCAACGTCGCCTGCGACTACGTCATCAACGGCTGGCTCGTCGAGATGCAGGTCGGCACCATGCCCGAGGGCCTGCTGCACGACCCGGCGCTGGCCGGCCTGTCCGCCGAGGAGGTATACGACCGTATCGCCGCCGACCTGCGCCGCATGCGCCGTCTGTCCACCCTGCGCGGCAAGGGCGTCGGCGACATCCTCGGCGGCCCGCTCGGTCCACCCCGCGACTACGTCGACCTCGACGGCTTCTACCGGCGCGGCCTCGCCCAGGGCCTGGACCTGCATCAGCAGCAGGAGCGCGGCTTCCTGCCCGGCGGCCTGGTCCAGGAGATCCGCGCACTCAGCCACCCGCCGCTGCCCTGGGACGCCCGCCTCGCCCGCTGGTTCGACGAGTTCGTGCCCCGCCCCGAGCCCCTACGGTCGTACGCGCGCCCCTCGCGGCGCCAGGCCGCCACCCCCGGCATCCCGCGCGCCGGACGGTACTTCCCGCCCGGGAGATCGCCCTCCCCCACGCTCGGCTTCGCTCGCGCGGGGGGACCCCCAACCTTCGGCGTCGTCCTGGACACCTCCGGCTCGATGGACCGCACCCTGCTCGGCAAGGCGCTCGGCGCGATCGCCTCCTACGCCGAGGCCCGGGACGTGCCTGCCGCCCGCGTCGTGTTCTGCGACGCGGCACCGCACGACGCCGGATACCTGCCTGTGACGGACATCGCCGGTCGGGTGCGGGTGCACGGCCGAGGCGGCACAGTGCTCCAGCCCGGCGTCGACCTGCTGCTGCGCGCCGACGACTTCCCGCCCACCGCGCCGGTCCTCGTCATCACCGACGGCTGGTGCGACGTGCTGCGGGTGCGGCGCGAGCACGCCTACCTGATCCCGCGGGGCGCGCGGCTGCCGTTCACCGCCCGGGGGCCGGTCTTCCGGGTGAGCTGAGCCGGAGTGTGATCGGATGGGGGGTGGGGGGCCGGCCGCCAGGCTCCCCCCCCCCCCCCACCACAAAAAAACTCTAAAGGAACCGCCCTTGCAACCCCCCGCCCCCCCCCCCCCCCCTTTGCTGTCTTTTCTCCCCCCC